>JAFDIS010000106.1 GCA_019307945.1 Deltaproteobacteria bacterium
GTGGATGGGCACCAACTGGAATCCCCAAACGTGGGGGAAACAGGCCCTCCGCCTCTCCCGGCTCCCCATGCGCCCGTCAACCCGTTGAAAACATACCGATATTGACACCGTTTTCAACACACTGCTAGTCTGTGACCGCATCCTGCAGGTCTCTGAGATATTCTTCAAGATAACGGATTTCCGTGCTCAGCGTCCCCACATGGTCGTGCAACAGGTCACATAGGTAAACCATGCCCTCCACTTTCCGGCCCACCATGATGGGCAAATGCCTGATGTCCGCCTGGACCATGAGGGAGATGACCTGCCCCACTTCGTCTTCCGGCTTTCCCACGATCAGTTTGTTCGTCATGGCCTCTTTCAAGGCTATCTCGTCGTAAGGTCTTTCACCGCACTTGACATAGCATCGCAGCACATCCCGTTCCGTAAAAATCCCCACAGGCGCCCCCCCTTCGGTCACGATCACGGCACTGACATGCTTTTCGGCCATGAGCCGAATGGCGTCTTCGGCACTCTTGGTCGCATCCAGGGAGAAATAAGCCCTCGGTCCCTTATCCAGACTCTCCCGGAGTTTCATCACCAGCCTCCTGTCTCCTCATCGGGATTTCGCAGGACAGGCCCGTCCGTACTCAGGGGGCCATGACTCAATGTTCAGATTCGAAAACACGGCGGCGCACCCAGGCTCGGCGGTGAATCTGCCTCAGCTTTTCCCGAGCTTGTGAGGGGTCTTCGTAACCCATCAGTTCGCTATGGCCCGGCGGATGAATACCCTCGTATTGATGAATTCCCACCACCCGGTCCCCCGGTCCCGTGTGCCCACCCGTCCGGGGCTGGGATTGGGACGATTCGGATCACTTTTCCAACAGGCGCAGGCAGTCCTGGGGAAATCTATGGGTCCCCTCGCCATCCAGGGTCACTTCGATCAAGGCGTCAGGATCGTTTTTCGTGGCATCGGGATCCGTCACGATGCCATGGGCACCCAAAAATCGATCCATATAAGGCTGCCAGCTCTCGTCCCGGGACTTCTTGTGGACTACCACTCGCTGACCTCTTTTGAAAGCCATTTCGACACTCCTTACATGGGAGGATCAGGCAACCGGGGGCATAATCTCACCGTGGGCCTTGGCCGCCGCCTTTCTTGCACACGCCATACAAAGGATTTTCTCCCCGGTATCCGTACCGACCCCTTCGGTCCTTTTTCGGATGAAATCATGATACCGTGCCGGGCCGAGGGCGGTTCCGCACTCCATGCAATGCTCCAGTTCCAGACGGTTCAAGACCGTACCGCACAGGCTCAGGACCCGCTCTCCGCCTATGTCCTCCATTCTCATGGCACCGGTGGAGCAGTTCGCCGCGCAGGCCCCGCACAGGATACATCGTTCGGCCGCCACCCTAAGATCGGTAGGCCCCGGCCGGTCAAAGTTCAGGTATCCCAGATGCAGGGCATCCACCCCCATCTTGTCACGGCAGATATCCACACATGTGCCGCATCGAACACAGATGTCACAACGCAGGCACCGTTTCGCCTCGGCCCGGGCGCTGTTTTCGGAAAGGCCCAGCTCCACTTGCTGGAAGGTGATTCTTCTTCGATCATATCCCAGCATCTGCATCTCGGCCCTGGCCAGGGTCATTTTCGTGGACGCGGACAGTTCCAGGAAGCCTAGGCGCTGTCTTCGCACGGGAACGGACGGCATCTTAGGTTGCGGAATTCCTTCAAAAAATCGATCAATGGCCTCGGCCGCCCTTTTACCACCGCCAATCGCCTCCACCACCGTGGCCGGCCCGAGAACCACGTCGCCTGCGGCGAAGATCCCATGCACCGAGGTCTCCAGGCTCGCCCGGTCCACACGGATGGTGTTGCGCCGGGACCAATTGAGATCCGAAAGGGAATCCAGGCCTGTCTTGTCAACCGTCTGGCCGATGGCCGGAATGACCGCGTCCACCTGCATGGAAAAATCACTCCCTTCTACAGGGATGGGCCTCCTCCTGCCGCTCGCATCCTCCGGTCCCAGCTCTGTGCGAAGGCAATGCAGCGTGGTGACTTTTCCGTCACCGCCCCCGATCCTGACGGGCACGGTGAGAAAGCTGAATCGGACGTCTTCTTCCTCGGCCTGTTCAAGTTCCTCGGGGTTGGCAGGCATGTCGGCCCGGCTTCTACGGTACACCACGGTCACCTCTTCGCAGCCCAGGCGAATACAGGTGCGGGCCGCATCCATGGCCACGTTTCCACCTCCGATCACCGCGACCCTTTTCCCCGGGCTGTGCCGCTCGCCCAGGGCGACCCTCCTGAGTAGGTCTATGGCATCGATGACCTGTGGAAAATCATCCTCACCCGGGATTCCCATCTTGTAGGATGATTGCGCTCCGACGGCGATAAAAAAGGCCTCGAACCCCTCTCCTCGGAGGGCATCGATAGTGGTATCCTTCCCGAGACGGGTATTATAGCGAAATTCTACCCCCAAGTCTTCGATCATCGCCACCTCCCGGTCGATGACTTCGCGGGGGAGGCGATACCGGGGTATGCCTACCATCATCATGCCCCCGGCCATGGGCAGGGCCTCGATTACGGTTACCCGGTAACCTTTGAGAGCCAGGTAATAGGCGGCCGTGAGCCCGGCCGGTCCCGCCCCGATAATGCATACCTTCCGGCCGTTGTCCGGGGCTCTCTCGGGATTCCTGTAACTCCCGGCGGACATGGCCCTTTCGGCTGCAAATCCCTTAAGATCCTTTATGGCCACGGGCTTGTCCATACGGCCGCGCGCGCACATAAATTCACACGGGTGCGTGCACACGAGGCCGCACACCCAGGGGAAGGGGTTGTCCTGTCTGATCAGTTCAACCGCATCCCCGTCTCTGCCTTGCCCGATCAGGGTCACGTAACCCGGCACATCGATGCCCGCAGGGCAGGCCATCTGACACGGGGCGGGGCTCAGTTCAATGCAGTCTCCCAAAGGGCAATTCAGGGTTTCCAGGTGACTGAGGAAGACCTCCTTGTGTTCCCGTAGCCCTGAAAGAATCCTGTTGCCGAGATCCGCGCTCATGGGGTCTTCGCATTCCCCGGCCAGCTTTTCCGCGAGGTCGGTCATGGCCGGGAAGTGTTCAGGCCCGCCACGTCCCGAGGCCACGTCCTTCATGAGCCGCAAGATATCCACGGCCCACTGCCTGCATCGGGCCACCGTGATGCGCTCTTCTTCCAGGACGGCGGCGAGTTCCCTTACGTGATCGGCGACCGGACAGGTGCTCTTTTCCATCGTCTTTTCCAAGGGTTATACAATAAGGAAAAATGCTGCTATTCCAGTGAGGCCATGGCCCTTGCATACCGCTGTCTTCGGATCGGCGGAATTTCGTCCGTAGTGCCGAAATGGAGGCAGTCGGTGGTGCACACCGTGACACAGGCGGGTTTCAGGCCCTGGTCGATACGCTCCATGCAGTAATCGCATTTGACCACTTTTCCCGCTTCCGGGTTCCACTGCGGCGCGCCCCAGGGGCAGGCGGACATACATGTCTTGCATCCGACACAGAGCTCGTGATCCACGAAAACGATGCCGTCCTTGGCCCGTTTCTGCATGGCACCGGTGGGACATGCCGCCACGCACCAGGGGTCTTCGCAATGGAAACAGGGCATGAATATATAGGCCGCCTTGGGCACGTTGTCCACCATCCGCGGCCCTATGGTCAGGACCTGGCAGACCTTTGGTCCAACCGGAAGATCCTTGTTGCTCTTACAGATCACTTCACAACTATGGCATCCGATACATTTCTTAGCATCCTGGAACAGGTAATACTTGCTCATCATTTTCCTCCGGGTCCATCAATTGCCGCCCTCAGGCGGGCTTCACGGTAACAAAGGTATGGTGTAGGGCCGGGCTTCCGCCGATCCTGTCCGAGACGTTCTCCTGGAGCAAACCGTCCGAAAGGCCTTTATTGAAGGAACGCGTGGCCATTTCTCCCCGGTGTCCGAATCCATGAAGCATGAACACGGCCTCCGGGTGGATAAGCTCCGTCACGCAGGCCTTGATGGTCCCGGACCCCCGGCTGGAGGTCACCTCCACCAGTTGTCCGTCCGTGATGCCCAGGTCTGCGGCGCGATCCGCATTGATCCACAGGGTGTTTTCGGAGACGATCTCGTTCAGATAAGGGTTGTTCTGGGTCGATATGTGGGTATGAAGGGCACATCGGCCCACCACGAGCCTGAACCGGTCCTGCGGAGGTGAGGATACGGGCTCGTACGCGGGGAATGACGAAAAGCCTGCGTCTTCCAGCAGGGAAGAAACGAATTCGATCTTGCCCGACGGGGTCTTGAATTTGATGCCGTCTTCCCGGTCCCAGAAGATCTGCTTGTCCGTATAGGCCACGAACCCCTTCTTTTCAAAGTCCTCCGGGTAGAACCCGGTCCCTTCGAGTTGCCACCGGACCAGGTCCTCCATGGTGTTATACGGGAAATACTGGCCTATACCTATTCGTTCGCCGATCTGTTTCAGGATGATGGGCCCCGGTCGCGTGTCATAACGGGGAGTGACGGCCTGTTTCCTCAGGAACATCTGGGGCTTGAGGCCGTTGGCCTGCTGGGGGCTATCCGTGCGTTCCAGGTATATGGACTCGGGCAGGATCACATCGGAATAACAGGCGATATCACTGTAATTAATATCTATGGACACGATGAGGTCCAGCTTGTCCAAGGCCTTCCTGGTCTGCTCCGTATCCGGGATGGACATCAAGGGGTCGAAACGGTAGGCAATGAGGGCCTTCAGGGGGTAGGGATCTTCGTTGAGTATGGCCTCGGGCAGCACCTGCCCAACCCCATGATTCGGGTCCGGCAGGGGAAAATCGGGGGTTCCCACCTTGTCGAACCGCGGGACCTTTATGGGGGGAAAATCCTGCTCGGTCAGTTTCCGGGCAGGCTTTCCGCCCACTTCCCCGGGCCCCTTTTTGAAGAAAAATCCGCCCTTCGCCTCCACGCTTCCCATAAGAGAGTTGAGAATCATGATGGAGCGGCGCACATAGACTTCCTCCACCTGATTCGCACCACGGTACCCGAAGTGGAAAACGACCCGAGGCTTGTCCTTGCCCACATCCCGGGCAAGCCCAACGATCTCATCTGCGGGAATCCCGGTCTCCTTTTCCGCCCACTCCGGGGTATAGGGCTGGACAAAGGCCTGAAGCTCTTGGAACCCCACGACCCAGCGGTCCACGTACGGCTTGTCATAGAGTCTTTCCTTGATGATCACATGCATCAGGGCGTAATTGAGAGCGAGATCGGTGTTGGGCCGAATCATCCAGTATCGGTGGGCCTTCGTGGCGGTCACGGTGACCCTGGGGTCGATATAAGTCAGTTTCCCCCCGTTATCCAAGCCGGCCATCAGGCTCTTTACCGGCTTGACCTCTATGGACTCGAGGAGATTTCGGCCGTACAGAATGATCTGCTTTGCATTTGCCAAGTCCATGCTCATCTGGGCGTCCGTGTATCCGAACAGGGAACGGCAGGCCGTATTGACGGATCCCTTGCAGATGGCGTCATGGGTGAAGTGATTCGGGGAGCCTATGGCACGGAGGAAGGTCTTACTGACATGGGTGCTCAACTGGGTCCGCTCGCCCAGGACCACGCTGTGCCCCCCATGAGCGTCAATGATCCCCTTCAGTTTCTCACCCACATAGTCCAGGGCTTCTTCCCAGGTAGCCCTTTTCCATTTGGCGGACCCGCGCGGACCCGTTCTAATCATGGGCGACTGGACCCGCTCGTGGTCTTTGAGGAGGGCGATGCCCGCCGATCCCCTAGGGCACAAACTGCCCTCAATACCGGCCACATGGGGGTTTCCCTCGATCCATTTGACGTCATCGTTTTCTACAATACATCGAATCGGGCAGCGGACGGAACACATGAAGCAGATAGAATAGACTTCCTGTTGCATGGGCTGGACTCCTTACCTGGGTTTATAAGTAATAAACTCGACTCAAAGAATGGGGTTTTTGTAGGACTTCATACCTATAAGGTCAAGAAAAAATATACAATTCCTGCGCATGGACCGGCGTCCTCGATATGAAGGCAAAAAGAAGTAACATCGCAGTATTTGGACCTTGACAAGCAGGGGCGAGAAAATTATATTTCTGATTGTGAATATATCACGATCTCTCACTGGGCCCTGCCTTGAGACGCAAACCTCGTGGAATTCATCGGGGCAGAGCAGTTTATGGAACGGGTGGGCAGAGCGAAAGAGGGCTGGAAAATCGTAAATGCCATCTACAAGATAACATGGTGTATTTATTCATGATATATCTAGGAAACGTTAGTCTCCCGATCCTTGTCGTGCGGGTTTTCTTGACTCCCCTTACCAATTTCTGAAAAGGGAGTAAAGCATTGCTGAACCCGATATCCAGGGCCGGAAAACTCTCGCCTAGAAGATGGGATGAGATAGCCAAATCGAGATAGATGCATCTAACAAGAACAAGATAGGCCTTCTCCCCAGGTGCATGGATTTTTCTAGAGCAGGGTAATACCATTGACGACGAAAAAGGATTCTTGATTAAACCCTTTGATTTTCATGGAGATATCTGCTGAACGATCACCAAAGTTGTTTGCGCGGGGCTTAGCGGCGCCCAGGGAACCGGGTGTTGGGTGGACAGGCTCACCCGAGGAGCTGCACACCATCGTGGAGGTGGGCAAAACCCACGGCGCCCGGGTGTTTCACGGATGGCATTCAATACGCAGGAGATATGTATATGGGTGGAATAGGGCGAAATCATGGGGCCCCAGAGCCCTGTGGTAATTGCGGTGACCCCGTCTTCGTGGCGTATCTTTGAGCTGGAGGCAACGCTCACATGTGTAATCCCCTGCTCGGGATGGGAACAGCAACGGCCCCGGCAGCGCCCCGGCGTCAGTGGACCACTTGAACCCAAAGAAAGAAAGGAGTCTTGTAATGGAAAATTTGCAGGAGCTTTTTGAGATAGGGATGAAATTTCATGGTCACAAGTGTCCGGCCATGCCGATGGGTCTCCGGGCGGGCCTTGCAGCCTTGAAAGTGCTGGGTGTTGAACGGGCCCGGGACAAGGAACTCGTAATCAGGTCCGAGACGGGCAAGGGACATGCCGCAGGGTGTTTTTTGGACGGCCTCATGATGGCCACCGGGTGCACCTACGGAAAATCCAACATCGAAAAGCTCTACTACAACAAGATGGCCTTCACCCTGATCGATACGAAAACGAGGCGGTCGGTGCGAGTCTCGCTAAAGCCCCAATTCTTCGAGAAGGCCCTGGGCTCACCCTTTATACAAAAACGCAAAGCGGGAATCCCTCCCCAGGATATTGAACCTGAGATTACGGATCCTTTGGTGGAAAGGATCCTCGGGCTCCCCGAGTCGGAATTCCTGGACATCGGAGAGATCCAAACAGTGGAGATCCGCGAGGGCAAAGGCCTCTTCGAGGCAAAGCCCTGTGAAAAATGCGGCGAACTGACCTTCGTGAACAAGCTCCGCGTGGGGCCTGACGGGAAATTGAGTTGCATCCCCTGCTCGGGTTATGGGGAGTAAGAAACGGCCGCAGGCGGGGTTGTACCCCGCCCCGGTCCCGTTCCTAAAACCTAAAATGAGCGTTCGAACTGCGGAAAGGAAAAGATCCTCTCCGCAGGCATTTCTCGGCATGAAAAGGAGTTCAAGATGGTCATTCCAGCCATTGCAGGAGCCATAACCTTTATTTTTACGGCCCTCCTGACCATCGCCGGTGTGGGAGCGGCATTTATACTGATCCCGGTCTTTATCGCCTTGGGGATCGACATCCACGTGGCCATGGCCACCGCCCTGTTGCTCAATTCCATTGCCATGATCTTTGCTTCCTATCGTTTTATCAAGAACAGACTGATCATGTGGAAGGTGGCCATCCCCGTACTGGTGGTGGCCACCGGGCTCTCGCCCGTGGGGGCGTGGGTCAGTCAGGGCCTGAACCGGGCGGTCCTGCTCTGGCTTTTCGTGGGTTTTCTCCTTTTTGCAGCCGGGATGATGCTCTTCTACAAACCGCAGCAGAAGAAAGGAGAGACCTCCAAGGGCAAGCAGGTGGTCTCCGGCGTCTCCGTGGGGGCATTCGCCGGCTTCCTGGGCGGCCTTCTTGGTGTGGGCGGGGGAAATTTCATTGTGCCGGTGCTCGTTTGGCTGGGATATAACCCCAAGAAGGCGTCGGCTACCACATCCTTCATAGTCATCTTTTCATCCTTTTCCGGGTTCTTGGGGCACGCCACGCTGGGTAGCATAAGTGTGCCCCTGCTGGGTCTTACGGCGGCGGGGTCCGCGTTGGGAGCCGTTGTGGGCGCCTGGCTGATGACCGACAAGCTCAAGAGAGACCAGGTCAAGATCATCATCGGTGTGGTCCTGCTGGGCATAGCGGCCAAGATGATCTGGAACTTGCTCCGGTGACCGCCCGCCTCTGTTGTGCCCCATTGTCACGTAATGGTGAAGAGTCGCCCTGGATGATATGAGGTCTTGCGAGCCTAAGGTGCACGGGCCTCATTTTCACCAAGAAGGATCCCTCAGCCTGTTTCCTCCCACGCGGTCCAGCAATATCATCAAAAAGCAGGTTGGGTGTCCCGCCCCTGAAGTTCAAGGGAATTGATTCACTGATTCACATTTCCCGGCCTGCCCGGAAAATACTTTACAATAGGGGAGAATAATGGAAAAATGACCTGACAATATCCAAAAAGGAAGGAAAAATGGAATTAATACCTCGCTTTTTCTCGGATCCGGGACAGAGTTTTTTCCTGTTTGGCCCAAGGGGCACAGGGAAGTCCACATGGATCAGACAGAATTTCCCCGGCGCCTTATTCGTCGATCTTCTGGAGCCGGACACATTCAGATCCTACTCTGCCAGACCGGAAAGATTGATGGAGGCCTTAGACGCCCGTCCTGCCCTTAGAACTATGGTTATAGATGAAATCCAAAAACTCCCCCAGCTTCTCGACCTTGTTCATCTGATAATGGAACAAAGAAAAGACCTCCGGTTTATATTGACCGGATCGAGTGCGAGAAAACTCAAGCGGTCAGGCGTGGATCTCTTGGCCGGCAGGGCCATAGTAAAGTCCATGCACGCCTTCATGGCCGCAGAGCTTGGACCACGTTTTGATCTGGACCAGGCCCTTGATACAGGCCTGATCCCTTTAGTCGTCATGTCCCGAAGCCATCGAGAAACACTCAAAGCATATGTGGGCCTCTATCTCAAAGAAGAAGTCCAGGCTGAGGGGATTGTGAGGAATATAGGGAACTTTAGCAGGTTTCTTGAAACAATGACCTTTTCTCACGGATGCGTGCTAAACATCGCCGATATAGCACGGGAGAGCCAAGTGGGCCGAAAAACCGTTGAGGGCTATCTTTCAGTTCTCGAGGACCTGTTAATTGGGTTTCGGATAAATGTCTTCACAAAAAGGGCAAAAAGACACCTTGCCTCCCATCCCAAGTTTTACTTTTTTGACTCCGGTGTTTTTGTGTCCCTCAGGCCCTCAGGGCCCCTGGATACACCACAGGAAATCGAAGGGGCAGCCCTTGAAGGCCTTGTGGCCCAGCATCTCCGGGCCTGGATCGCCTATAGAGGTGAACGTGCGGACATATTTTTCTGGCGCACAAAATCCGGCAATGAAGTGGATTTTGTCCTTTACGGGGACAATGTTTTTTACGCCATCGAGGTAAAAAATTCCAGAAATGTCCACTCAAAGATGCTGAGGGGCCTGGTGGAGTTCAAAAAGGATTACCCGGAAGCCGAGTGTCTCCTGTGTTACCGGGGAAAGGATAGATTGCGAATCAGGAATATCCTGTGTATTCCCGTCAATGAATTCCTGGGGGCATTGCACCCGGCAAAGGAATTCGACGAGGCTGTAGCGCCTCCTGAAAACGGTCCGGTATGATAATAATGGATATCGCGCCATTGGAAAGCGGGGGCATAAGGGAAGGTCCGCGGGCACGGGCCGAGACGCACATTTCACTAGAGCCACTCAGACTCGTCACAAGAACCCGCGCCGTCAAAGCCGTAAGCGAATCAAGGCCTTCCGACGGTTGCCCGTCTTTCGATTACACGATGGATGTCTTTTATCAGCACCGCGGACACCTCTTTGAGGGCCAGACTCATGCCTGAGGCAAGACCCGGGGGATTTTCCTGTTTGAGCAACTGATGAGCGAGATAAGTTTTCTCGAAAAAAGGGGCTTTCATTTCGCCTGATTCACCGTATTTTGAGAGCATTACTCTCAAGCGAAAGACAGCCTCCCTGCGACCGGAAGAATTCCGTTCCAGGAACTCCTCCACCACCCCCCGCAGTTCATATGAAGCCGTCCGGGGAAGAAACTCTCGATATACTCGATGAAAAACCCGCGATTCCCTCATGTCCCGAGCGAGAAGTCCTTGGGTCATTTCAGCGGGTCTTGTCCGCCACCGATGATAGAGATAAGCGTCTCTGCCGTATTTTTTGTCCCTATAGATCATGAGCTCAGAACCGTACGGGGCATTCGCGACAAACCGACCCACGTAAATGTCCGCCTTCAAGGGCTTGAGGCCTGATATCCGTGGAGCTTCATATTCCAGCAGGTAGTAATGAAAGAGGGGTGTCTTTCGTTCGAGGTTCAGACAACCAGCCGATAAGAGAAGCATCAAGACGGCCATGCACGACCCGAGGCTTCTCATGGCACGGCCGATCGGGGCCACACCCCTTTTCTGCTTGCTTTTCATCGTGTTTTCTCATCTGCCGGGTGTTCGGCACGCGGCGGGGTTGCGGTAAGCAGGAGTGACGGCTCCGAAGTAACCAAATCAAGAAACCGTTCCAGGGCTTCACCGGCCCTTTCCAGGCTATCGGCCGTGGTTCGCAGCCGCAAGTACAGATCTTGCGTCCTGAGGTCCGTCTTGCCCATAAGCACATCCGCATTTCCCATGAGTTTGTCGACCTTTTCCATCGCCGTCCGAAAGGTGGACAGGGATCTTTTCACCTGCGTCCTGTTTTCGCTCACCAACCTGCTCGTCTCAGCGACAAGCCCTCCCGCGTCCCCCGCCACTTTCTCCACCCGATCAATGGCTCGTCTCAGTGCTTCCGCAGAGGCCTGGAAAGTCTGAATGAGGGCGACCCATTGCTTGGGTTGAACCAATTTTCCCAGATCCTCCGCCGCCCCGTTCATCTTATTCGAAAGGCCTCTCACATCCATATCCGCCAGTTTGGCGTCGATGTTGTCCAAGACGTGCTTCATCACGGGAAAAAGTGCTCGTATCCATCCAGCTTCATCATTCCCAGCTTGAAACGTACCAGGGCGTTGACCGCCTGATCGGGCAGGTCGGTATATTCCTGAATTGGTAAAGCGACGTTTTCCGCCAGGGTCAGGGAACTGAAAAGAGCACCACCTTGGAAGAGCACCCCCATTTTTCGAAGAATACGACGATAAGTTTCCTCCTCCGCACCCGTGATCCTTTCACCATCTATGATCACTTCCCCTCCGGCAGGCTCGATAAGGCCCACCATGTGTTTCATCAAGGTACTCTTACCGCACCCGCTCTCCCCCAGAACGGCCAGGATCTCTCTTTCATAAACATCAAAACTGATCCCGTCCAGGATGAGCTTCTCCCCGTACCTCGCCTGCAGATCCCGCACCTGGATAATCGGCCTTTTTTCCATGATGCTCATCCCCAATAGGTACGAACAACGGCGAAAACAGAGTCGGCCAGAATGATCAAGAAGATGCTCGTCACAACGGACGAGGTGGTCGCCGTTCCCACCGCCTCGGCGCCGCCGTGGGCCTGAAACCCTTTCAGGCATCCGACCCGCCTTCCCTCGCTTTTCAGTGGAAAGGCCACATCAACCCATTTCCTACCCATGGGATACATTGCATCCGTCCGAAAAAATCCCAGAACGCAATGAGCCGATCCTGCGATATCTCCAAAGGGGACGGCCGCGTAACTTGTTCCTACCTTTCTCGTTCCCCCGGAATCGTCCTTCTGCGCCACTGCGAACACCCTCTTGCCCTCATCGAGCACCAGGATCCCTTCATAGAGGTCGTTGTCACGATGTGCATGAAAAAAACGCATCAACAGGAGGCCCGCCTTTTTTCGATCGCCCGACCGAATGACCGTGGCAAGGGATGGGGCTAGCAGAAAGCGATCTCTTGAAATGATACTCTGCAATTCCATTTGATTCGTGTCACCCCTATCCTTTGCAATCCATGGAATCAGAGAAGGCCGAAAGAATACGGCGGCCAGAATTAAGGCCAGGACTCCGCCTGGTATGAGCCATAGCCAAACGCGTCTCAGTTTTCTTTCCATCCTTATCGTGCCGGTGACATCCCGGCACAGAAAAAGAACTCCCTGAAAGTGCCGATGGGCTCCGGCGAATACATTCGTGCTGGCCGACACATACCGAATTCCTTTGCGGGGGTGTTGGATTCGCAGGATTCTCTCTTTCACCGGCGCGCGCGAGAGGATTTCGTCCATGAAATCCCGAAAGGCTTCTCTGTCTTCAAAGAGAATTTCGGCGGGCTTCAGATACATGCCGTCCCAGTTACGCCCGAAAAGGTCTTCCGCCGCCTTGTTCCAGGATAGAAGTTTCCCTTGCTTGTCCGTCATCAGGAACGCATCGGGGAGGTGATCGCACAGCTCTTTCATCCCCGCCAGGACGTGGCTCGCCAGGTCAACTTCACGAGCCAGACTCCTGGGAATCTCCCACGCGATTTCAGGGTAGGCTTTCAAGAAATCGTGGACGTCCTTCCGGGGAATCAACAAGACCTTCGTTTCCTCTAGCGCTCTGACGGTGACGGTCCTGTGAGTTCCAAGCACAAAGGAGATCTGCCCCAGCACCGCCCCCGGCTCGGAGATCTCCTCCACTTTCCGATCCCCCCGAAAAACCTCCAGTTTTCCCGAAATAAGGACGCACAGATCCTGGGAGTAATCCCCCTCCCTGCATAGAACCTGGCCGGGTCTGAAAGTGGTCAGGTACCCTTTGGCTTTTTCATCTCTCAGCAGGTGTTCCAACGGCTGTTTTTCCATATTAATCCCTGACCCTCCGCAAACGGCCGGGACTTTCCTTTCCTGCAAATTTTCGACTAGTTATCTATCCGGTGATCCTATGCGCTTTCTCCTCGGCGGGAGCAGGGGCCGGACTGTGAGGTCCTTCCGACTCCTCGATGGAGCGGTTCCACCTGAGCCGGGATCCGTAATGCCATAATAAGAGTATGGGCATTGAAAGGGTTATCTCAAACAAAATATTTAAGAGAACAAGCACGGTTTACGATCCCTGTCCAAATCAGGGACCAAGGAATG
>JAFDIS010000107.1 GCA_019307945.1 Deltaproteobacteria bacterium
ATGCTGCAAAATCGGAAATCCCGGAGGGTTTCAAATTTTGATGATCGAACGAAGACCCACGCTCCGCTTAGGCGAACCCCGTTGGGTGGTGATTCAGACAGCCTCATTGCAAGCAATCTCCCTAAAAACAATGAGGAATAGTTCCTCATCAAAATTTGAAACGCTCAATTTGGGTCGTAATATTCCGAAGGGGGCTCGGCACGCGGAAAGGGGCTCCTGTCTCTCGGACGGCCTGGTGGTGGGTGAGGAAGCGGGGAGTCGGAACTCTTCAAGACGAGGTGGTGGAGGTCCCCCTCCGCGCCGGGGCGACAAGACAGGGCCGGCGGACAAAGCCCCCGCAGGGCCGTCCACTCGACCCAGCGGGCTCATCTTACCTCTGCCGAAACTACCCCTTGAAGGTAGAGTGGCCAAAATCCCCGAAGGGCTCGTCACGCCATCTTACCGCTTCCTTGAAACCCTTATCAGCCGCGAGTCTCTGGAACGCGTACCCTTCCCGGGTATGACGCGTTATCCCGTCGAAAACGATTCCTGAAATTTGCGTCACGGGCAGTCCCATGGCGTAGAAGGTTTGATTGACGAGCAGTTTCATCATGATGAGCTGGTTGACGGGAACGCGGGCGATCCGTTCCAGGAGAATCTCAAACCTTTCGTTCAGTTTGTCCGCAGGAGCACACTCACAGGCAAGGCCCCATTCCACCGCCTCCTTGCCGCTGAGGCAGTCCCCGGTGAAGAGGAGGCGCTTGGCCTTTTCCATGCCGATGCGGAAAGCCCATATGGCGGTGGTGGGACTTCCCCAGACGCGAGCAGGCGGATAACCTATCTTGGCATCCTCGGCGATCACCAGCAGATCGCTGCAAAGGGCCATGTCCGTGCCTCCGGCCACGCAGAACCCATGGACCTTGCACACCACCGGCTTGTCCGCCCGAAAGAGGCTCATAAACCCCCGCACGTTCCGGGACATCATCTGGTAGTCGATCATGGGATCCCACACCCGTTCCGGGTCATGGTTGGCGGCCTGGACCCGGGCGTCCAGCGGTGATCCCTCGGGCGCCCACTCGGCCCCGAACAGACCCTCCCCCATGCGTTCGGCGCTTTCCACCAGGTCGTAGCCGCCGCAAAATCCCTTTCCGTTGCCCGCAAGCGCGATCACGTGGACCCCCGGATCGAGATCCGCCTTTTCCACGCACCTTGCCAGTTCCACGGGCAAGTCCATGGTAATCCCATTACCCCGATCGGGACGATTGAGGGTGATCCTGGCTATGCGTCCAGTCTTCTCATATGTCATGGTCTTCAGCGTTTCCAACGTTTGTTCCTCCTTTATGGCCTGGATGCATCATGTGTTGCGTCATTCGGCCGGCCGGATCCCCGGGGCTCGATCCGAAAAATCTATCGGTGAGCCGGGTTCATGTCAAGGAAGCCCCCCCTAAGCCGCCTGCCCAGGGGGTGTAGGTCCCGCTACGAAGACGGGCGCTAAGCGGTGCCCATCCATAAATAGACAGGAGGGGAAAGGGCAGATCGTTCTTGTCGATGAATTTGCGGTGGGAGGCCTCTCCATCGGGTGAAACCCCCAGGATAACTGCGCGCAGGTTCTGGAATTCGCCGTAAAGGTCACGGAATCCCACGGCTTCCCTGGTTCACACAGATGTGTTGTCCTTAGGGATGAAAGAAGAGGATGACGTTTTTCCCTTTGAAATCCTTCAACGCCGCTTTTTTCCCGTCAGCGTCGGGCAATGTGAAGAGCGGCGCCGCCTTTCCTTCAGTGATCGCCATGGTCGATGACTGTTCTGCCTGTGCGTCGCACGCAGACAGGTCGCTGTGATACCTACCGGAGACTATCTGAAAGTGTCGGAGGGGGATGTTTGGAGTCGTTCGCAAAAAAATCAAAAAGGGCTTGACAGGATTTTCGTCTCGGCTTATAAATTTAGGGATACCGAAATTACACGACCCGAGAGGTAGAAAATGACATTGATCGATACGTTGACCGCCAGCTTGGAGGACTATCTGGAGGCCATTTTTCACATCATCGCGGAGAAACAGGCGGTAAGGCCTAAGGATATCGCCAAGCGTCTAAAAGTCAGTAACTCGTCGGTGACAGGGGCGCTTCGTTCCCTAGCCGATAAGGGACTGATCAACTACGCCCCCTATGATGTGATTTCGCTGACCCCTTCCGGGAAAACGGCCGCCAAGGATGTGGTCCGCCGCCATGAGGTTTTACGCGATTTTTTCGTCAAGGTTCTCGCTGTGGAAGAGCTGGTTGCAGACAAGGCGGCCTGCCGGATGGAGCATGCGATCTCAAAAGCTATATTGCAGCGATTTATCGATTTCGTCAACTTCGTGGAAGTATGCCCCCGAGCTGGCGCAAAGTGGATTGCAGGCTTCGGGTATTACTGTGACCATGCAGACACACAAGAAAACTGCGAGAAATGTATTTCGCTGATACTGGAAGAAGTGAGAAAAAAGAAAACGCAGCAAAGGAGAAAATCCATGGAGACTGTCACTCTTAAGGACCTGAAGCCGGGCCAGAAGGGTAAAGTACTGAAAATCAAAGCCCTGGGAGAAACGAACAAGCGGATTGTCGAGATGGGGGTCACCTCCGGGGCTGTTGTTGAAGTAGAGCGTGTGGCCCCACTGGGCGACCCTATTGATATCAAGGTAAAAGGCTATCATCTCTCTTTGCGGAAAGACGAAGCCGAGGGGATCGAGATTGAAGAGTTGTAGGTGGTGGTCAAATCTGGTTGAGAGGTAATGGCAATGCCGTTAGCAATCGTACAAGCAGGCAGGCGGGTACGGCTCATTGCCGTGGATGCGGGCCATGGGCTCCAGGGCAGGTTGGCTGCCATGGGATTGGTCCCGGGCGTAGAGATCGAAGTACTCCGTAATTCCATGCATGGACCGTTTCTTGTAGAGGTAAAGGGCAGTCGGATAATTCTGGGGCGTGGAATGGCCCAGAAGATCATAGTCACGTAATTTTTTTTGCTCTGTAGTTTCGGCAGGCCTAAAAATATACGGTATGGCAAATCTACTCGTTGAACAGAGGACAGGAGGACAAGAAAACACCATGAAACCCAAGATAGTAGTAGCCCTTGCGGGCAACCCTAACTCCGGGAAGACCACCATATTCAACGAGTTAACCGGCGCTCGTCAGCATGTCGGGAATTATCCCGGTGTGACGGTGGAGCGCAAAGAAGGTTTCCGCCGTCACGACGATATGGAACTACAAATCGTCGACCTGCCCGGGACATACAGCCTGACCGCCTATTCTGCCGAGGAATTGGTCGCCAGAAACTTCATCATCGACGAAAAGCCGGATGTCGTTGTCGATATCCTCGATACCTCGAACCTCGAGCGGAACTTGTATCTCGCGGTTCAGCTCATGGAACTAGGCGTGCCTCTCGTATTGGCTTTCAACATGAGCGATATGGCCAAAGCGCGAGGATACGAGTTTGACATTGATAAACTCTCAAGGTTCTTCGGAGCCCGTATCGTACAGACGGTCGGGAACAAAGGAACCGGGATGAAGGAACTTCTCGACGCCATCATTGAAACTGCAACAGATGAAGCGTCGAACACGAACCGCAAAGAGGAACAATCTTCGACCGGCGCTCTTTCAGCCAAGGCGAGCATTCGAGGGTCTCGTCAGGCAGCGCCGACAATAAACTACGGACGGGATATAGAAGAAGAGATTGCTAAAATCCAGTCTCTGCTTCAAGCAGATGCTTCGATCGTCGACAAATACTATGCACGATGGTTGGCTGTTAAGCTACTTGAGAACGACAAGGAATTACGCAAACTCGCTCCCGACGAAGTCAACGCAAAGGTGGACAAAAGCATTGCACACATTGAAAAGATTCTTGGTGAATCCGCCGAAACCGCCATCGCCGGAGCCAGATATGGATTCATCTCCGGTGCTTGCCAGGAAGCGGTGCGTTCCACAATAGAAATCCGCCATACGATTTCAGACAGGATAGACTCTGTAGCTACGAACCGTATTCTCGGCATCCCGGTATTCCTGGGGCTGATGTATCTCGTTTTCCACTTAACTTTCACCCTGGGAGACCCCCCCATGGGATGGATTGAGGGCTTTTTCGGCTGGTTGGGCGGGGTGGTTCAAAGCTGGTGGCCCGCCGGTTCGGAAAGTCTACTGAAGTCTCTCCTGGTGGATGGGATCATCGGCGGCGTCGGTGGAGTCATCGTTTTCCTGCCGAATATCCTGCTGCTCTTCCTGGCTATCGCGATTCTTGAGGATTCCGGATACATGGCGAGAGCGGCATTCATCATGGACCGCCTGATGCACAAAATCGGACTGCACGGGAAAAGCTTCATCCCGATGCTGATCGGATTTGGTTGTTCCATTCCCGCGATCATGGCCACCCGTACACTGGAAAACCGGCGGGACAGGCTGACGGCGATACTCGTGATTCCACTTATGAGTTGCGGTGCCCGTCTGCCGATTTACGCGCTTATCATACCGGCCTTTTTCCCACAGGCCTGGCACGCGCCAATGTTGTGGATCATATACATGATCGGCATTGCCCTGGCAGTCCTGAGCGCGAAGCTTCTTCGTGTCACCGTATTGAAGGGTGAGTCGGTTCCGTTTGTCATGGAGTTGCCCCCGTATAGGATGCCCACGATCAAAGGCGTGCTGATTCATATGTGGGAACGCGGCTGGCTCTATCTTAAGAAGGCGGGGACAATCATTCTCGGCATTTCAATCCTATTGTGGGCAATGACCACATTTCCCGGCTTGCCGGACGGGGAAAAGGTCCGTTTTGAAAATGAGCGCCATACTATCCAGACCAACTTCTCGGGGGATGAAGAAGATCTGGCTGGTCGTCTTGCCGCTATTGACAATGCCGAGGCCGAAGCGGCTCTGGAATATAGCATAGCCGGGCGCATTGGTCATGCCATGGAGCTGCTTCTCAGGCCCATGGGATTCGACTGGAAAATAGGCACCGCCCTCATCGGAGCATTTGCCGCCAAAGAGGTTTTTGTAGCCCAAATGGGCATTGTCTATTCCGTAGGTGAAGGGGACGAAGAATCCGAAACGCTCAGAGAGAAGCTGAAAAGCACCTACACCCCCCTGGTTGGTTTCTGCATCATGCTCTTTTGCCTTATCAGCGCACCATGTATGGCTACCATCGCTGTAACGAGACGAGAGAGCAATTCATGGCGGTGGGCGTTGTTCCAACTCGGAGGACTCACGCTTCTGGCGTACTTGCTGACTGTACTTGTCTTTCAAGCGGGCAGCCTGTTTGGCGTCGGAATCGGATAGGAGGTAACGACATGCTTGAGGGCATCATTGTTGTTGGAGTTGTAGCCGTCGTAGCTGCCATGACTGGCAGATCTTTCTACCGGACCATGGCAGGCAAGAACGACGGTTGCGGATGCGCTGGCAACTGTCAGGGTTGCGCTTGTAGGGATTTCGCGGAGATGGATCAAGGACGGGATACCAAGAAATGACGGTTTGCGAATTATTGATTAAGAATTTCGAGGACATCCGGGTGATGCCTGGAGATTACGATCGTCTTCTGATCTGCTTGAAGGAAGGAGGTGATGCCCCGGTTCTGAGCAATGCGTTTCAACCTGCCCCCACAAACACAGGTTGAAGGAAATGCTGCTGGAGACCATCCAGGTGCTGGAAGAGTCGAGAAAAGCTTTCAAGTCCAAGCAACTTGAAGCGTTTCGGAAGAAATTGATTAAGGTCTTGGCGGAAACCGCTTAGCCCTGGAAGACAAAATACAGGTCCTACGGCCCGGCGCTGGGAGCCGGGAAGTGAGGGCGTGATGAGGTCGGCATGAGGTGTGCCGCATTTGTCACGCCCTTTTTGTTTGTTCACAAGCCAGGAAAGGAGAAACGGATAATGAATAAAATTAGGAGTGTTGGTGATTGGCGGACTGTTCATCCTGCTTGCGGCTGGCTCGGCGTTCAGCCAGGAGTCCAACGTTACCCGAGGGGAGATGAACGAATTGAAGGCCAGGCTCGAACGCCTGGAAACTTCGCATTGGAACTCCCGGACAACGGGCTAAGCAAGAATGGAAAGGTCCATGACTGACAGTTTGTTTAGGTAGTCCACTGTTTGGAGATCCTGTTTTCCAGTGTCCTGGGAAGCGAATGGTCACGGGATGAGGCAGATCACCGTGCGTTTCGGTAAGGGAGGCAAAGACAGGTTGGTGCCCTTGCCCGAAAGGTATACAGATGCCCTGGAGCAGCATCTGGAGCATGTGAAAAAGTTGCATGAAGAGGACTTGGAGCGGGGGGACGGGGAGGTGTATGTTCCGGAAGCGCTTGAGAGAAAGTATCCCCGGGCCTCTGAGGAGTGGGATTGCTAGTATGTTTTTCCTTCCTCCAGGCTTTCAGTGGACCTCCCTCCTGGGCCACAACCCAGTAGGATAATGGAAAGACTCCATTGTGCTTGATCATGCCTTGAAGATCGTGTAGACCTCTCGAAGACAAGTTCATGATTAACCCCCCGGAGGTTCATTGCGGATGAAAACCAAGCGGACAATCGCCGTGCTGGGAATCATTTTTGTGTTCGCCGCCTCGCCCGTTTTCGGCGAAGCTGAACTTACCATCCAACGGACCTTCAAGACATCCGACGTACCCCTCGATGCGGCGGTATCGGCCGATGGAAGGCGCCTCTTCGTGCTTTCGTCCGGAGGCAGGCTCATGGTGTACGGTACCAACGGACGATTGGAAGAAATCCTTCACGTGGGCGAAAAGGTGGATCAAATCAAATCGGGCCCCCGCGGCGACATCCTCTTCCTCATCAGCTCTCAGAAAAAAACGGTCCAAATGGCCACACTGGACTTCGTCCGGCCCATCAACACGGCGGGAAGCCCTTCCATGGGACCGCCGGACGCCCCGGTGGTCATAGCCGTGTTCACAGATTTTCAGTGACCTTACTGCGCGAGGCTTGTGCCTCTGCTCGATCAGGTGATCGAGAAATACCCCAAGGCAGTGCGAGTGGTCTTCAAAAATTTCCCCCTGAAAGGCCATAAGTACGCCCGCGAAGCGGCTCTGGCGGCCCTGGCGGCCGGCGCACAGGGCAAGTTCTGGGAATTTCACGACCTCCTCTTTGAAAACGTGCGGCGCCTGAGCACCCGAAAATTCAGGGAAATCGCCAGGGAGTTGGGGTTGGACATGGCCCGGTTCGAAAAGGACATGAATGATCCTCGCCTGGCGGCCGCGGTGAGGAGGGACCGATCGGACGGATTGCGGGCAGGTGTGCGGGGCACGCCCACGGTATTCATCAATGGGAAACGGCTTCACAAACGAAACCTTAGTGGTTTCCAGGCCCGTATCGAAAAAGAGCTTTACAGGGCCCGCCCAGGAACACGTTGAAGCAGATCTCTTTTGGACCCATGAACAACGCTTCTAACAAAAAACCCTTACTCCGTTGGTACGACCCCGCCCTGATGCGGATCCTGCTTCCGTCCCTGACGCTCGTCATACGGCTGTGGCTGTGGACCTGCCGCCTTGTCCGGGTGGAAGGGCAGGAGGCGGAGCGGGCCCTTTTTCAGGAAACCGGCGGCCGAATCATATACGTGACCTGGCATCAACGGGTGTCGTTTTTCATACGGATATTCGTAGGGACCGGGCTTTGCGTGATGGTCAGTCAAAGCAGAGACGGGGAATACGGGACGAGGCTGGCACGCCGGCTGGGGCTGTCCACCGTACGCGGCTCATCCACCAGGGGAGGGAAACAGGCGCTACGAGCATTAATCGGCAGGATCAAGGGAGGTGTATGCGGAGGAATGCTGGCGGACGGCCCCCGTGGGCCCGCCCGGGTGGCCAAGACGGGCACGATAGTCCTTGCCAAAGAAACGGGGGCCCCCATCGTCCCTCTGGTGTGGAGCGCGGACCGGTGCTGGACCCTCAATTCGTGGGACCGATCACTGTTCCCCAAGCCGTTTGCGCGGGTGATGCTCTCCTACGGGGAGCCCATCTTCGTGCCGCCGGAGACAAAAATGCACGAACTGGAACACTACAGGCAGAGACTTGAAGATGTACTCAACGGCCAAGCCGCACGGTGTGATCGGTTTTTCGGAAAGGAGCGCCCGTGGCGAAGGGCGGGAAGGGGCCTTCCGGAGACAGGTCCCGCCCCTGCCGAGGCCGCGATGTCGGAAAAGGGTCATGCGCAGAGGGATCAAGGACAGGGGCGTTAGAACCTGATTCCGGCCCGCACGTCCCCCTCGTAGTATTTTTCCATCTTTTCGGCCGCTTCGAGGACTTCTCGATTCTTGATGGTGGGAAGTCGAACCGACAGCTTGACCAACAGGTCTCCCCGGGTTTTGGTCTTGGGATTGAAGGCCCCCTTGCCCCTGACCCGGAGCGTCTGCCCGTTCTGGCTTCCTGGTGGAACCTTCAAAACGATTTCTCCGTCGATGGTGGGGATCTTGATCCCCCCGCCGGCCGCAGCCTCCCGCACCGTGACGGGGACCTCCATGAGAAGATCATCTCCAATCCGTTTGAGAAATGGGTGATCCTTGACGTGGATCAGGAGGTAGAGATCCCCGGGGCTCCCTCCGTTGAGACCGGGCTCACCTTTTCCGGCTACTCGTACCCGTGAGCCCTCCTTGACCCCTTTGGGGATGGTAACGCGGATCGTTTCCGTCCCAGGCAGACGACCTTGCCCTCGGCATGAGGGGCATGGCCTCCCCACGCGACCGTGGCCCCCGCACTCGGGACACGGCTTGGTAAAATGCAAGGGCCCGCCGCCCACCTTGACGCGGCCCGATCCTCCGCACACCCCACATGTACTCATGCCGGCCGCAGGGTCCAGGCCGGATCCGGAGCAGGACCGGCATGGTTTGAGCGTTTGCATGGTCAACTCGGTTTCGAACCCCCGGAGGGCCGAAACAAGGTCGATGGTCATTTCATGTTCCACGTCCCGCCCCGGGGTGGGCGCATGGGCGCCGTCGGCCCCGGTCTCGAATCCGAAAAGATCTCCGAACACGTCCTCATAACTCTGGTACCTGCCGAAGTCCCGCGATACTCCTTCAGGCTCCCCGGCTCCGTATGTGCTCCATTGTCTGTATCGGCGGACCTTTTCCGCGTCAAAACCGGATTGGAGTCCCTCTTTTCCGAATTCGTCATACAGCTTCCGCTTCTCCTCGTTTCCCAGGCAGTCATAGGCCTCCGAGATCTCCTTGAAGCGCTTCTCCGCTTCCCGGTTTCCCGGGTTGATATCCGGGTGCCACTTTCGTGCGAGTTTTCGATACGCCTTTTTGATCTCATCCGAATCGGCGTTCCTCGGCACGCCGAGAATCTCGTAAAAGTCATCCGACATGGAAATGCCAACCTCCCTCTGGAGCCCCACGGGCTAGCCCGTGGCGGCACCTGATTTCACCCGAGTTGCTCTGCGATCGGCGGGACCTCGGTGGTCCGACAGCCAGGCCGTGACCGTGTTCATCCACCTCTGAAGCCCGGGGCGCGCGCGCTTTCTGCGGGCCGGCTGGAAGGCAAAGGGCCGAACGCGCCTGCCCCGGGCCGCCCGAATCTTGTCGGAGTGCCGCTGGTGAATTTATAACCACCCCTTCCTGAAATGTCAAAAAGACCTGGAAAACCCGGCGGCCTTTACACGGCGTTATCCGTGATTAGCTTATGGACCGATAAGGGGCGAAACGATAAGCGCAAGGGCGAGGGGGCGCTTTTGCGCCTCACCGTTTGAAAAGCACGAGTTTAAGGGTATCGTCAGCAACGGAGGCTTCCCATGTATTTCGTTAAGGTGAGGTTTGACAGGGACATGGCACGATTTCAGAGGCGCATGCGGGACATGATCGATGAAATGGTGAACATGAGCAGGCCCCTGATGTCCGACGCTTCCTCTGGATGGACCCCGGAGGCTGACCTTTACGAGTCGGCCCAGGAGGTGGTGCTGGTGATAAATGTTGCGGGGATCGACCGTGAGGACCTGGACGTGTCTTTTCATGAACCTTACGTTCGCGTGGCGGGCACACGTCCCATACGGGTCGAGCCCGAAGGCCGTACCGTGCGTTACCATCAACTTGAGATGGGGCGCGGTGATTTCGAAAGGGTTTTCAGGATTCCCGCCAAAATCGATGAAAACCGTATCGAAGCCACCTGCTCAGAAGGGCTGCTCACCGTGCGATTCAAGAAGCTGCAGGCCCCACAACCACGACGGGTGCCGGTCCACTCCGGAACGAAACGAGGATAACCCGTCAAACGAATCACACCCAGGAGATCTTTCATGGCGAAAAACGAAAAAACGGAAAGGCTTCCCCTCCTTCCTGTGAGAGACACCGTCATCTTCCCCCGAATGGTCTTACCGTTGGTGGTGCGGGACGAACGCTCCCATGAAATGATCAACTCCGCCCTTCAGGAGGACAAGAGGATCGTGGTGGCCCTGACCACGGATGCGGATAAAGGCGATCCCGCAAATCCCGACGTCTTCCCCGTGGGTACTGTCGGAAAGATCGTCAAACTGTCCAAAGGCGATGAGGAGACGGTTCTGGTCATCCAGGGCGTTTCCCGCGTTCGGATCCTGAAAAAAGTCTCCACCGAACCTTACGCCACGGTGGCGGTCGAGGAACTCGAAGAAGTGCAACACAAGGGCAAGGAAGTGGATGCCCTGGTGGCCAGTCTCAGGGATCTCTTTCGCAAACTGGTGGATCTTTCTCCCCATCTTCCTCCCGAGATTCTGCAGTTTGCGCGAAATGTGGAGGAGCCGGGTCCCCTGGCGGACATGATGGCCTCCACCATGAACCTGGATCGAATGAAGAAGCAGGAGATCCTCGAGTGCCTGGACACCCGCCAGCGTTTGAAGAAACTCACCGTGTTTCTCACCGAAGCCCTGGACCTGCAGCAGATGGGCAAGAAAATCCAGGACAGGGTGATGAAGGGTATAGACAAGTCACAGCGGGAGTATTACCTGCGGGAGCAGCTAAAGGCCATCAAGAAGGAACTGGGCATGGACCAGGAGGGGCCCCCCGAAATCCAGGAACTCCGGCAGAGACTGGATGAAAAAGACCTGCCGGAGCACGCCCGAAAAGCCGCTGAAAAAGAGATCGAAAGACTGGCTTCCATGAACGCCATGTCTTCCGAGTACACGGTGGCGAGGACTTACCTGGACTGGATCCTGGATCTGCCCTGGCACGACACCACACCCGATGACCTGGACCTGGAGCGGGCCCAGCAGATCCTGGATCGCCATCACTACAACCTGGAAAAGATCAAGAAGAGAATCATCGAATTCCTGGCCGTGCGCAAGCTCAACCCGGCCCACAAGGGTCCTATCCTCTGCCTGGTGGGCCCGCCCGGGACGGGGAAGACGAGCCTCGGGCGCTCCATCGCCGAGGCCCTGGGCCGCAAATTCGTCCGCATGTCCCTCGGCGGCGTCAAAGACGAGGCGGAGATTCGCGGACACAGGCGAACCTACGTGGGCGCCCTGCCGGGCAGAATCCTGCAGGGAATCAAGAAGGCAGGATCCAACAACCCGGTATTCGTCCTGGACGAAATAGACAAGGTGGGAACGGATTTCCGGGGGGACCCGGCATCAGCGCTCCTGGAGGTACTGGACCCGGAGCAGAACTTCTCCTTCTCGGATCACTACCTGGAACTGGAGTTCGACCTCTCACGCGTCATTTTCATCGCCACGGCCAACCAGCTCGATCCGATCCCCGCGGCCCTTCGGGACCGAATGGAGGTTCTGGAACTGGCGGGATACACCGAGGATGAAAAGATCAACATCGCCACACGGTTCCTGGTTCCACGTCAGTTGGCGGAGCACGGACTGGGGCGCCGCCTGGTTTCGTTCCACAAGGCGGCGCTTCGCAAGATCATCCGGGAATACACGAGGGAGGCGGGGGTGAGGAACCTGGAGCGCGAAATCAGTGCCGTTTGCCGCGGGGTGGCCCGCCAGGTGGCGGAAGGCAAAAATTCCCGTTTCGCAATTTCCAGGGAAAACCTCAGAGACTATCTGGGAAACCCGCGTTACCTCCAGGACCCGGCAGAACGTGTCTCCGTCCCCGGTGTTGCGACCGGGATGGCATGGACCCCCTCCGGCGGGGACATCCTGTTCGTGGAGGCCACAAGCATGCCCGGCCGCAATGCGCTGGTCCTGACGGGCCAGTTGGGGGATGTCATGAAGGAATCGGCACAGGCTGCGCTTAGCTACCTCCGGTCCCGGGCCGGTGATCTAGGCATCCCGGAAGATTTTTTCAAGGACCGGGATGTCCACATCCACGTCCCGGCAGGGGCGATTCCCAAGGACGGCCCCTCGGCCGGCATCACCATGCTCACGGCCCTGGCCTCGCTCTTTACTTCCAGGGCCGTGGACTCCAGGCTAGCCATGACCGGAGAGATCACACTCAGGGGCTCGGTCCTGCCCGTGGGGGGAATCAAGGACAAGGTCCTTGCGGCCGCCCGGAGCGGCATCCGTCGGATCATTTTACCCAAGGGGAATGAAAACGACCTGGAAGACATACCGGAGAAGGTCAAGAGGCAAGTCACTTTTCACTTGGTAAGAACGATGGACGAGGCCCTGGAACTGGCCCTTCGGCCCAATGGTGCGGAAAAAAGGGGGCGGAAGAACGGTCCGCCTCCCCGGTGTTAAACCGCATGGTCGACGCCCGGGTCCATACCCCCCCAAGGCGTCGACCCCCGTTCGGATGCGCTTTCAGGACCGCCTCGTCCTTTTCAAGGCCACCAACCCCAACAACCCGGAGCCCAGGAGCCAGGCCGCCCCGGGAAGGGGCACGGGCGCATAAACGAGATCGTCCATGGCGAAATAGGCCGGCGTGTTCATTCCCCAGTCCCCGGTGTCCGAGGAACTGAGTTCAAACTCCAGGCCATAGACCTCTCCCAGGGCGGAAAGGTCCACCCAGGTCCACGAGGACACGATGTAGTCCTCGTAGTCGTTCTCGGATCTGAAGTCGGCCAGGTAAAAATCAACGGCCGACCCCTCCATGGGGTTGCCCGCCGCATCCAGGCCTTGCACGGTGAGCATGAACCAGTCAGGGTCCGTACCGTCCTCTCCCCCGAACTTCTTGGCAAAGGCGTCCCCGTCCGTCATGGACCAATAGGTGTAGGCCACGTTGGTGAAATAGGCCCCAAGGGGCTCTGCGGACGTGGAGCCCCCCCCGAAGGTGGCCTTTGGACTGCCGAGGGTCCAGCCCTGGTAGCCCACGCCGTAGATGTTGTCCCGGTTGACCCCCATGGCCGTGTACTGC
>JAFDIS010000180.1 GCA_019307945.1 Deltaproteobacteria bacterium
CCTCGATGCGCGGGTCCAAGTCCCGCTCCAGCCTTTCAAGAAAGACCCTCGCAGATTGCGGATCGTAAAGGGGCCCGCCTTCACGGTCGGCTTCCGACCAGCCTCCCATGGGGATCAGCACCTTGACTGTTTCAGGGGACGGATTGATCCTTTCGGCGACCTGTTGTGCGATCAGGGTCGTCTCCCGGGTGGAAAGCCTCACTGCGGAACGGAAATCATAAAAAAAGATCTTTCGTCCGCGGTAGCGGCTGGGGATGTCTTTCCGGGTGAACTCCAGCACGGCGCAGTCGAGCCCGCCCGGAATCACCAGCCTGGGGATATTGCGTCCTGGCGGAAGCCGGAGGCGCTCGGGGCCGATGCCCCGGCAGTACCCCCCTGTCAATTCGTCGGCGAACTCGTGTGTTGCCAGGTCCAGGATTCCGTGAAAGAATCCCTCGGCGGCCAGTTTTTCCATGGCCATGCCGCCGGTGCCGTTGGCGTGAAAGGCGATCACCTCGTGACCCAGTCTCTCGAGTTCCTCCCGGATCCCCAGTGCCGCCTCGGTGATGAATCCGAACATGGTCAGGGCCACTCGTTTGTTCCGTCCTTGCGGCCGCCAGCGGCTGCGCGCCATCCCGCAAACGGCGCCTGCTGCGCGGGAAAGGACGCCCCCCGAGACACTGTTGATGCCCAGCAGATCCACCACACTGTGAATCATGGCTATATCGGAGGTCCCCACTATTTGGGACATGTCCCTGGAGGCCACCGTGGATACCATCACCTTGGGAATGCCAAGGGGCAGTGTGCGCATGATGCTGGTGCAAATATGTGTCCCCGTGCCGCCCCCTGCGGAAATCATGCCGCGGATGAGGCCCGTCCCGTACCATTGCTTCGCGACGGACCTGGCCTCGTGAATGATGGCCGCGATGGCCCGATCCCTGGCCGGGGGCGGCCCGGAGCCCAGGACCTCCCGGAAGAGATCCAGGTCCACAGGAAATGGAGAAGGCGCAAGGGTTCCCACGTGCATGGTTCGGGTGGGCAGACCGTTTTCCTCGATGGCTTTCCGGAGAAAGCGGTGTTCGTCCGGCTTGGAATCAAAGGTCCCGACGATGACGATGGCAGGTTCCGAATCGGTCATTTGACCTCCATCTTGGAGCGCTGGATGGGGACCGTCCGCCCGCCGACGGGGACGGCGGAAGGGTTGCATGATGATGAACGGGGCCAATATAGGGGAAAAGGAATAGCCTGGTCAAAGAAAAATGGGATCCTGACACCAGGCAGCCTGTCGAAAAACGTGGTGAGCGCCGATAAGGAAGGGGGAATATGGATGCTGAAAAGTCCGGGCTCAACCCCACGGCGGAATGCCCCCGGGACTTCTGCCGTGGATGAATGCGATTTGGTGCGGGATGTGGCACCGGTTCTGGCGCCGTCCAGGGCGAGACCCTTCGGCGAAACCTCTATGGTGCCATGGGGTTGCCCGGGGTGGCCCCCCGTAAAAGTGAAGGAGTATCCTGAACCCGATTTCGGGGCGGCGTAATCAGGCGCAGTGCTTTTTGAAGAGCCTACTGAATGACACGGGAGGATTTGCCGGGCCTTGGGAAAGTTGAAACGGGTGTGCGCTATCGTTGTTGCCGGATGGATTGTCGTATCGTGCGGGTCGTTCGGGCCGGGGGGTGGCAACCCTTCTCGGCCTGATTTTCGTTTGAGTCCGGGTCAGCAATATGCAGCGGAAATCATGTCCTACCTTCTCAG
The DNA here is from genome assembly GCA_019307945.1 of Deltaproteobacteria bacterium. Classification (GTDB taxonomy): domain Bacteria; phylum Desulfobacterota; class DSM-4660; order Desulfatiglandales; family Desulfatiglandaceae; genus B17-G16. The sequence goes on from JAFDIS010000180.1 coordinate 1,732, forward strand.
GGTGGTCTTGGGCCGGGCCGGGGATCCGCGCCTCAGGAAAGAGTGGGCCACAACAGGCCTGAATGAGCGTCTGGATCTCGAGGCCATCTACCGCGCCATGAGGGGGCACGACGGGAATGTGCGCAGCTATATGGTCCTGGATGCCAACGTTCTCGACCTGTCGCAGACCCTGTTTTACTATGACAAGGACCTGAGTTTTTCCAAGCGCCGTTCCGGGTTCATGAGCATTTATCCGGCGGCGGAATTCCTGGCGTTGCGCCTGCTTTTCCTGCATAAGATCGAGAAGGGGGAAAAGATTCGGCTGGGCCCCCTGGTGAAATACATCGCAAGGCTCAAGGATCCGCGGAATACGCCCGCCCCGGCGTGGTTACGGGATTCCGGCTTGACCCCGCAGGAAGGAAAACTCATCCGCGAGTGCATTCTCCGTCAACACTCGCTCACGGAATATCTTAAAGACCCCTTCCTGGTGGCCGCTCTGCACGCCGTGGGCCTGCTCCACCTGGATCCCTGGACAAGGGGGAGGTTGAAGGCCGCGCGATACGCCCGGGTGCCTTGCGCCAGGGCCCCGCGATTCAGGGAAACCGACCGGGTCCGGGTGGCCGTTCTCACCTCCCTGACGCGTCAGTTTCGGAAAGGGGGGGGCGGATGCGGGTTTGAACCCACAGAACACCTATCGACTCTCGTGGCGCGTCTGGAGAAAGGCATCGTCGGGACGGCGGCCGATCTCATCCTGGAGGCGATCCCGGGGAAGAAAACCCCCGGAGCCCTCCGCCGGGCTGGGCAGGAGGTGCGCCGGCGGGTGGCCTTCGCGGTCCAGGACCACCGGCCTTTGGTGGTCTATCCGGAAAACGCGGAACAGGTGATCAGGGATGTCTGTCCGGACGCTGATTTTGTGGTCATCCTGAGGGGGAAGCGG
>JAFDIS010000108.1 GCA_019307945.1 Deltaproteobacteria bacterium
TTTCCTGGATGCAAGCCATGGGGTAACTAGCTGTTTTTGTTGCCATTATCAATGAGATGCAGGAATTAGCTCCGCTTAAATCCTAAATTTTTCATCAGCGCGAAAATCGGTGTTGAATGATTCTCCTGTTCCTATTCTCTTGTTTTCATTTTATGAAGTCATGACGTCCGTTTGGATGTTTCCATCTTACGTCTTTTCCACGAAACCCCGCAAGGCTGCCGGCAGATCCTGCGGAGAGACCTCCCGGGCACGGGAGGACAGGTCCACGCTGTTAAGCGTGTGCCAGTAGAGAACGGGGCCTTCGTCCGATCCGTATCGCCGGCAGTGCTCAAGCACCGCGGCGGCCGTCTTGGCCGTGTATGTCTCCTCGAGGGTGATCTTTTCCTTTTCCTTGAATTCCCCGGCCGCATGGGTACCCTGGGGGATCGGCACGCCATACCCCCCGCCGAAATATTCATTGAGGATGACCGGAGGCACAAGGCGGAGGGAAGGGATGGCGGGGCAGTGCGCCTTTAGGTAGCGATAGGTTCGCTCCATGAGCTTCATCACCGTGGATGGCGTGCAGGACGGGAAGGGACCCAGGTGGGACGGCGTGACCCTGACCCCTACGAGGCGCGCGGGTAGACCGGCCAGTTGGAGACCCAGGCTCAGACCGGCCAGGGTGCCGCCGCTTCCCAGTGGGCAGAAAATTACGCCGGCGAAGGCAGTTCTTCCCTGTCCACCTGGTCTTTCAGCTCAAAGGCGGCATTGACGAAGCCCACGGTTCCCACCTCATTGGATCCTCCGGCGAAAACAAAATAGGCCTTGGGGTACCGGATGCGCTGGAGTAGAAAAAAGCGGATCACCGTCCTGTTGATGGTTTTGCAGTAGATCATTTGGGCGCCGTACCTTGCAAACAGACGCATGTTCTGTCTCACATGGTCCGTCACTGGTTGATGGAAGAGGAGCAAGGTGCAGTCCAGGCCCAAGCGGTTACAGTAAATCGCTGTGGCAAGCCCGTGGTTGGTCCCTATGCCGCCCATTGTGACTACCCGTTTCTTGTTCCTGCGTCGGGCGTCGGCAAGCAGGAACGGGATGGTCCTGGTCTTTTCTCATTCTCCTCTCATGGATCTTCCAAAGGCCCCAAAATTGCCTGAGCTTCGCTCCAGGAAAAGGGTGCTCGGGGAATCCGGCGGCGGCCCTGTGGGCCCATTTCTTGATGCGAATATAGGGGATCGGGAGTGGGATTGCCAAGGAAAATGGAGGAAAAGACCGAGGGTCCCCGGCGTGTTTCAAAGGCGGGGAACCCTGCAGGCTCCCCCTACCTGATCGGCCTGAAATAGACGATGTCCAGGATGTTGCCCTTGCGGTCCTCGCGGAACCGGGCTTCCACGCGAAGTCCAGGGGCCAGTTCTTGTTGTTCCACTTCGCCCAGGAGGTGGCACTCGCCCAGGAGGTGGCACAGGCCGGTGTCCGCTCCGTCCAGTCTTATGATGCCCAAAAGGTAAGGTGGCTTCATCGGCTGGTAATACTGCCCGTAATCATAGTGGACCACCGTGAAGGTCTGGAGAGTCCCGGTGGGTGGAAGGTCCACCCACACGGAGAGTGTCCCCAGGCATCGAGGGCAGACGGAGCGCGGCGGCATGTAGACCTTTTCGCATGCCGGGCACCGTATCCCCCGGATTTTACCGTGGTCCCGCAGTTCTCTGAAAAATGCGCTCGCCAGGGTGCCGTACCAGTTGTCGTACGGGACCCTGAGCTTTCCCTCCACCACGAAGGCTTCTCCTGAGGCCATGGCGGTTAGTCCTCCACGATTCGAAAATAGTGAATGTCCGTTACCTTTCCCTCACGCTGCTCCTGTGGTTTCATCACCATCTCCACCTTCATACCCTCTTGCAGACGGCCTTCGTCCAGGTCCGCCGGACCCAGGTAATGGACGAACAGGAGGTCGTGATCCAGGCGGAAGGTGCCGTGAAGAAACGGTTCGTCACGCACTTCGCCGGTCTCGGGGTCCATCTGAGGGTAGATGACGCGCTGCCAGTCCAGGAGTATGCCTCGGCCCGAAAGAGCGATCCACCCGTCAGGGTATTCCGGAATCCTGGTGTAGCACGTGGAGCAGACGATCCGCGGGGGCAGCAGGAACCGTTCGCAGCCCGGGCATCGGACCACGTAAAATTTGCCCTTGTCCCTCAACTCCGCGAGAAACCGGCCCAGGTAAGGGCCAGCCGACCACCGGTACCGGATCTCCATGATCCGTTCCTGGGAAAGGCGTTCTTCTCGTTCCTCCATGGCGGACTCCTTTCTCAAAGCCCATCGGCCGAGAGCAGATGCGCGACCGTCCAACCGCTTCCGCCCCAGGCCGTGGAAAAGCCGCGTGTGGGCTTACGTGTGATCTGGTGTTCTCCAGCGTCCCCCCTGAGTTGCAGGGCGCATTCTGCAACCCGGATGAGGCCGGTGGCGCCGATGGGGTTGGTGCACACCACGCCTCCCGAGGGATTCACCGGGAACGGACCGTCGAAGTGAAACTGCCCCTTTTCTTCCAGTTTCCAGGCGTCTCCCTTTTCGCAGAAACCGTAAGCTTCAAGCCACTCGAGTTCCGCCCACGTGGCGGGGGCGTAGATTTCCGCGACGGAAATATCCTTCATGGGCTCCCGAATGCCGTTTCTCCGGAAAAGCCTGTCGGCGGCCATTTCCAGGTCAGCCGTGCTGTGCCTGCCCCCCCGCACATAGACCATCTCCTTGTGGACCGAGGTCCAATCGTCCACCCATACGGGCTTTCGGGGAAGCTTTCGAGCCGTTTCTTCGGAAGCCACTATGATGGCGCACGCGCCTTCCGAAGCGGGGCACATGTCCGACTGGCGCAGGGGCGGGATCAGGTAAGGGAATTTCATGACCTGATCCACGCTTTCGAGATCCATGCGAAGGTGGGCATGGGGGTTACGTGCTGCGTGCCTGGCCAACCTGAGTCTGACCCTGGAACCCGCGTCTTCAGGCGCGCCGGTCTCTTTGATGTAAAAGGTGGCGACCCTGGCAAAATATCCGATCGCCCCGGTAGTCTGCCAGCGATTCCACAGGGGATCGGCGACGGTCTTGAGTCCCGCCCGGGTATCGCCCTCGGATTGTTTTTCAAAGCCTACTGCCATGACCAGGTCGAACATCCCGGATGCCACGTGTTCGAAGGCCACGGAAGCGAGCGTACCTCCCGTGGTTCCGCCGGTGGTGACTCGAATCAGGGGTTTCCCGACGGCCCCCACAAAATCGGTCTGCCACATGTCCTGCATGTAGCGCCCTTCGAAGAGTTCCATGTTTCCCACAACGAAGGCACCGATCTTTTCGGGCGGAAGCTTCGCATCTTCCAGGGCGGCCCGTACCGCCTCGGTACACAGCTCACCGATGTTGACATCAGGGCGTTTGGAGCGATGATAGGTCTGTCCCACTCCCACGATGGCCGGACGAATCGCCATGTCAGAACCCCCTTTCCAGTACGATGACGCAATGGTGCTGGCCGGCGGGGCCCGATGTGCCGTGTGCCACGGCGATCCTGGGCGGTTTGCCGACGGACCGACTTGCGGCCTCGCCGCGAAGCTGTTCGAAGGCCTCCATCACCGCATTGGCCCCTGCCACATAGCGAGGGACCCCGCAAAGGAGACCGCCAGAGGGGTTGACGGGTAAAGGGCCCTGTCGGTCGAAATCCCCTGCCTGAAGGCGCCTGGCGGCGCTGCCGTCTTCACACAGTCCCAGCCCCTCGCACCATAGATAAAACTGATGGGCGTAGTGGTCGGAAATTTCCGCCAGATCGATTTCAGCGGCCGGATCCCGTATCCCTGCCATGCCGTAGGCCCGCGCGGCAGCGGCTCTCAGGGCCTCGGGGGAGGACAGGTCCCTGTCGCCCAGGTTATGGGCTTCACAGCACGAGCCAAGACCCGTTACCCATACGGGCTGAGGGCTCAGGGAGAGGGCCTTGTCCTCGGAGGCCAGCACCAGGGCCACGGCGCCGTCACAAAAAGGTCTCCTTTGAAGGGTTGTGATAGGGTGGGCCAGCATGGGCGAGTCCCTGACCTCTTCCTCGCTTACCTCTTCCCTGCAAAAGACATCGGCATTGTCCTTGCCTTTCCGGCGGGCCTCGATCACCGCGCGGGCCAGGTCCTCCGGGAGGAGTCCTGTACGATCCATGTACTGCACCGCCTGGAGTGCTGCGGCCTGGGTGAAATCGAGGCCCAGTAGCTGTTGGAAGGGGACGTCGAAGGCGAAGTTTTCGATGACTGAAGGATCCAGCACTTCGGTCTCCTTGCAGCAGGCGGTCACAAGCACCGTATCCGCTTGGCCCGACAGGATCTTGACGCAGCCCAGCAGGACTGCATTGGCCCCGTCGTCACAGACCTTTTCTTCTCCCGGTCCAAGATGACCTCCAGCTACCTCGCCGTGCCGTATGTCGGTCAGGGTCATCCCCTCCCAGTGATCGGAACTGCACGTTACAATGTCCTGGTAGCCGTCCCTGAAAGGCAGTCCTATCTTGGCCAGGGCTTCTTCCACGGCCAGGTAGGTGAGTTCGTGGGGCCTCCACCGGGGGAGTTCTCCGTAGGCCGTGCGAGAAGCGGCCACAATTCCTACTTTCATCTTGCGCCCTCCATGGTTGTCGAATGGGCGTTGAAATCGCGTGGGAAGCGGACTGTCAGGGTGGAATATAGAACCAGAAAAGACTTGGTGTCAAGCGTCTGGACGAAAATTTTCGGGTCGAAGACTTCCTGGTGACAAAGAAGCAAAAGATGTTCGAGTACAACTTTTTCAAAAACGCGGATCACTATGAAAAATGGGAGACAGTGGACTTTGACCAGGTGTACGAGATGGAACGGACCTTCACCGTGGAGGTGGAGGACATCCGGAATTACTCGGAGGGGATCCTGGACGACAACCCCCTGTTCAACGACGAGGAAGCCGCGGCCGGAGGGCCTGGGGAGGACCGCTACTGCGGTAGCGGTCTCCCGGTTGACCTTTACGGTTTCAGGAAGTCGGAGTCCAGGTAGGCGGGGTTGGGATACTTGTAAAACCCCTCACCGGCCTTGACTCCCAGCTTTCCCTCCTCTACCAGGCGTTTCAGGCCCTGCGGGGGATGGTCCTTGGGATCCTTGCTATCCTCGTAATAGACCATCTCGATGTCGTAGATCACGTCCAGTCCCACCGTGTCCATAAGCGCGAAAGGGCCCCACGGCGTCCCGGCAAAGATCATCCAGGCGCGGTCTACGTCCTTGAAGTCCACGTAACCGTCCGCCCACATGTGAAGGGTCTCTCGCTTGATGGCCCGCCATACCCTGTTGAAGCAGAAACCCAGGATTTCCTTGTTCACCTTCAGGGGCACCACTCCCAGGGTTCGGACGAACCGGCGGCCCGCCTCCAGCACTTCCGGCGAGGTGCGGGACCCACCCATCACATCGGCCATGTTTTGGCCCAGGGTCATGTGGTAAAAATGAAGATTCATGCACCGTTCGGGCCGCCCGGTGGCTCCCTCCATCCGGGAGACGGGCATGGAGGATGAATTGGTGGCAAAAAGGGCTTCAGGCGGTGCCGCCTCGTCCATTTCTTTCCAGACCTTGCGTTTCAGCTCCAGTTCCTCCGGGACGACCTCAATGACGAGATCGGCCTCCTTGACCGCATCGGCCAGGGTGGGAAAGGTCCTGATCTGGGAGGCCGCCTCGGGCCACAGCTCTACCCGGATCGGTGAAGGCCTGACCTTGGACTGATCAACCTCCATAAATTTTTCAAGGGATTTCTTGAGAGCATCCGGGTCAGGGTCAAAGGCAGTGACCTCATAGCCGGAAACGCGGGCCTGAAGCGCGATCTGTCCGCCCAGCGTGCCCAGGCCCAAAACAGCCACGTTGTCGATCTTTATCGCCATAGGTTTGCTCCTCCATTGAGGTTTTATGGGTTTTCCGAATTTCGCTGTTATCTCCATCCACTCCGATTGTCAAGGAATTTGAACCTTCTCTTGACAGGGGCGCTTGGATCGGACAAAAAGACAAAGATACACCTGCACTCGCTTCCTCGATTTATTCAATTCATAGCTGAAACGGAAAGGACCCTATGTTGAATCGCTACCTTGTTCAAGACCTCATGGAGAAGACGCACGAAACACTTTGTATTTGTCATGTCCCGAGTTTCTCCAACCCGAAGATGCACAAGAAATATCGACGCGTCGTCTTTTCCCTCACCCTGGCGTTGATCATGATATCTACGGCGGGATGCTTCCGGTTCCCGGAATGGGGCAAAAAGGTCCAGGCGGAGTCCCAGAGTTCCGAGGAACTCGTGGAGCGGGCAAAAGCCCATTACAAGGCCGGACGCTACGAAGAGGCGGGGAGGTTCCTTCAAAAAGCCATTGACGAGGAGAAGAGGAACGTTGAGGCCTACAAGTGGCTCGCCCTGACCTGCCGCGAGATCATCACGAGGGGGTATGACGCCAAAATCTACGGAAATACGAACTACTTCAGAAAACTCGCATACGTGGGGTACCGGTCCCTCGACAGGGCCGTCAGGCTCGCGCCCGAGGATATGGAGCTGAGACTGATGAGAGGGATCGCCGGCGTGGCAATGCCTTTCTTCATCGGGAAACTGGATCAGGGGATAGACGATCTGAAGCGGGTATTGAAGAGCGGCGCTCCTGATTCCGCAAAGACCGAGGCGATGTACTGGCTCGGCAAGGCATACCGCAAGAAGGGCATGCACTACTGGATCAAACTGGTATCAAAGGATCCCAACTCCAAGACATCAAAGGCCATTTTTGAAGATATTCGGCCCGCATCCGAGCGGTTCGACCCCTCACGCTATGATCGGCCGCTGGTGGCGATCGATTTTCTCCTCGGTTTTCAGGATGAACTGGAGCCCCAGACGGCGGTATGGATTGAAGGTCGGTCGGGAAATTTCGTGAAAACGATTTACGTCTCAGGATTCAGCGGTCATGCAAAGGAAACGCAGGTCCGGCTCCCGAAATGGGCCGAGTCATCCGAGTTCCTGGACGTGGATGCCGTCACGGGCGCAAGTATCGATCTCGGGCAGAATATTTTCGTGTGGGACTTGAAGGATTATTCCGGCAGAAAGGTGCCGCCCGGAGAATACAAGGTTAAAGTTGAGGTGGCCTACTGGCCCAGCAAGCTCTATCAATTAGTGGAAACGCCCATCCGTCTGGGCGATAAGGGAGATCGCAGCGTGGCGACGGAGGGCCATTTTATTCCCTACCTTGAAGTCGTATATTTCCCTGAGTAGGGTTCCAGGTCTCAACATTTGACAAGACTGTCAAGTGTTACGGGTTTGCCCCAAGTGCTATGCGCCTTCAAAGCGGTCAAGTCCGGGCCTCTTCTGCTTTATGACGACGTTCCGATGCCATGGTGAGCCCGCCCTTTCCCTGGCCATGACTCAATTCGTTGAGGAGGTTCACGCCTTGTTGCCACCAGCTCGTGCCGCCTGCGTGGGCCGAGGGCCCGGAGGGGCAGGGCCCCATGAGTAGAAGCAGCAAAGCGAAGATCAACTTCCAGGCGTGGACGTGTGGACGCTTGGCCATTGTCACCCCCCCCTCATGGGCCTTATTGGGTCTCGGGACGGACTCCAATATTTCCGTTTGACCCCAGGCGTGAATCCACGTCCTGCCCGAAGGAGGATCGGATGAGGCTTCCCCCTGGAGTTTTATGTTTCCGGCCGGAGACTCTAGCACACTAAGGCCCTTTTTCCAACGGGCCGTCTGAAATTGAGGATGGCTTTCCCTCTCGACACGGCCGTCGCCCCCGGGGTATGAGAATGCATGATCTTCCCCCTGATGATCGTTTTTCGAGGTGCCGGGAAGACATAAGAGGAGAATTTGAATGGGATCTGAAGGGGTGCAATCGCCGAATCACGAGAGGCGTGTGGATGGGGTGAGGGGCCCTGCGCGTCTCCCTGTTTTTGCATCCCTCGGATATTTCGACTTCCGGAGGCTATGGGTGAGTACGCTTGCTTCGTCCACGGCCTTCAACATGCAGATGATCACGCGCGGCTGGCTTGTTTTGAGCTTGGCCAATGACTCCCCTCTGGCGCTTTCCCTGGTAATGATGTCCTTCGCCCTGCCCCTGACTGTCGTTTCGCCTTTCGGGGGTGCGCTGGCCGACCGATTTCCCAGGAAACGAATCATCATACTGAGCCAGACCGGAAACGCCTTCATCACCCTGGTACTGGCCACTCTTGACGTAACGGGCATGATACGTTTCTGGCATCTTTTGGCCTTTGGGCTCCTGAACGGTTCCCTGATCGGTCTGAACATGCCCGGCAGGCAGGCCATGATCTCCGAGATGGTGCCCGAGGAGCGGATAATGAACGCCGTTTCCCTCAATAACTCGGGCATGAACCTGACACGCATCCTGGGGCCTTCGATGGCGGGCGTTCTCATCATTTTCATGGGCACTGCGGGGGTATTTTACCTCATATCCGGTGCGTATCTCTTTGCAGCCCTGTGGCTCCGCCCCGTGGGCGCGGGGAGCACGGCGTCACGGCGCAGCGGTCAAAAGGTCACGACTGACATCGTGGACGGCCTCGCATATGTGTCCAGGGAGCCTACGCTGCTGGGGCTGGTGGTTATGGCGGTTCTTCCGACCCTGTTCGGATTTTCCTACTTTGCCCTGTTGCCGGCCTGGGCGCGAGAGGCCTTGGACGTGGGATCGGAAGGTCTCGGACTGCTGATGACAATGACGGGCGCGGGGGCCCTGGCGGGCACACTCGCCCTTGCCTCCCTGCGGGAGCTTAACAGGCGCGGCCTGGTCCTGCTGGCGGCCAGCGCCTCGTGGGGGGTGATTCTGGCTCTTTTTTCCCAGTCCGGTTCATACGGCACGGCATTGCCGATGCTGTTCTTCCTGGGACTGGTGGGGGCCGTGTACATGTCCCTTAATATGACCCTCATGCAGATTTACTCAACCCCTGAGATGCGGGGACGGGTCATGAGCCTCGGCATCATGACCTTCGGGTTGATGCCTCTGAGCGCGGTGCCTTTCGGTGCCCTGGCCGAGGTGATCGGGACTCCTGATGCCCTGGGAATCAGCGGCTTGACCCTTTTGGGCCTGACCGTTGGGTTCGCATTGTTCTACCGCACGTTTTCACGGATAGCGTAAAGGGTGCGATTCAACCCAGGAGGGGACGTTTGAGCCGTGAGGCGGCCCATATGAATAGTGGAGCCGGCCGGGGGGACCTTCAGGTCCTCGTGGTCGTCTCCGGCGGATGAGCGCTCAGCCGTCCGATCCGGGCAGTTCGGTACGGATACTGAGTTCGAACCCGAAGGAGCGGAGGGCGGCCATCCACCACCGGGCATCTTCGAGACGATGGTAGCGGCCCACCAGGAGTTGGCAGCGGTCCTTTTCGTCCCATACCCAACAATACTCCACGTAACGGACCCCGTTGGACTCGAGTTTCAAACGCAAGTCCTCCCGGACCCGTTCGCGGGAGTCGAAATCAAGCCCCCGGTAAGAGGGCCCCTGGATAAGGACATAGTACATGGGCCGGACCGTGGAGATGCTTGGACCGTGCGCCGGAGATTTCAAAGCCTGATTCCCGTCTCGGCGGAGTTGGTATCCGCCCAAGCCTCTGATGAACCCGACGCGTCGACTACCAACCTTGTAGTACCCCGCACCTGTCTGCGTGCCCCGCACAGGCAGGCAAGTGATCCCGCAGATTAAGGGCCCGTCTTCGGCGGGATGAAAAAGGGCCGTCTGGGTACGGAAACCAAACTACACTCAGACCTTATCGGAAGCATCCGCTTCCTGTCAACACCACGGGGTGCAGGGTGGCGGCGTGAAGAATCCTTCAAGGCCCGGCCGCTCTAGGCCTTCAGGGAAAATCTTCTTGTAGTGCTCCGGGCATCAAGGCTATGATACGAACCTTCAATCGGCCCCTGCGGCCCCGCCGGCCGGGGGGCGCCACACCCCAAGAGGAGGAAATATCATGGTATCCGTCATTGCAAAGATCCCGGTTCAGGAAGGAAAAATGGACGAGGCCGTTGCGGCCTTCAAGGAGCTGGTGGCCCATGTGGCCCAGGAGGAGGGGACCCTCTCCTACACCCTCAACAAGGATCCCTCCGAACCCAACGTCCTGGTGGTCATGGAGCGCTACAAGGACAAGGCGGCCCTGGAGGCCCACTCCTCCACACCCTATTTCAAGGAGTTTTTCAAGAAGAGCGGGGCCTTCATCGGCGGAAAGCCCGACATCCGCGTCCTGGAGGAAATTCTCTCCACCTGAATTCCTCCGGCCCCCCTCCCGGGCTTCCTCGCAAGTAAGGGTGGAGGTCGCCGGCATTCAACGTGTACCGCATTCCGCCTACAGCGCCGCTGAGTCGTGGAAGCGGAGTGGTGTGATTTTCAGGCGGATTTATGGAAACGAGAAGCACGAAAACTTCCGGTGCGCCTGGACGGGCGGAGAGGAGCGGTGCCCGGTACTTATTAGGCTCACCCTTCTCACATCTCCACCTCGGTAAGAGGGCCGGGGATGTCCATGATTGGATCAATATTCATGACCGCTTCATTGGTTTGGCCCACCCCCCTCTTCCTCTTAGGAGAAAGTTATGAAATCATGGACGTCCCCGTTTCCCCCTTTTTCCCCTTGCTGATTCGAAAGAAGTTTCATATCCCTGCGTTGGCAATGTAAGCTCTTGCTGACCAGAGAAACCACCCGCCGAAGCCTGTCAGGATAAGCCCGCAGGCCCTGATTATAAGCCGGTAGCTTGTGTCTTTCAAAAGCCTCTTTCCCCTACTGATGCCAAGAGCAATCAGCACATACCATGCATAGTCCGCAGTGAGGTGCCCTGCAAAAAAGACGGCTATGCCTGCAGCTCCATATCTCATGGACATCACAAGGTACCCCAGTCCTACCGTTGCCCACCAAAGGGTCCAGTAAGGGTTTGCAAGGCTCGCAAGTAACCCCACAAAAACAGGGTGAGGCCCCTTTTTGGATTCCTTAGCACCTTCTGCGTTATTCAATGAGGCCTTGGTTGAATTTCTTATCATGTCAATTCCCATCCAAACCAGCATACCACCTCCAACCAGGGCCACAATACCCATCACCAAAGAGTCCTTCAAAACCGGACCAAGGCCCAAAACAAGCGCTACAACAAGTAATAGCTCCAGGATCGCATGGCCGGTGATTAGTAAGGGGCCTGCCCTTAAACCTATCCGAGCGGACTCAGAAACCGTAACGGTTAGAAGCGGCCCTGGCATCAAAGCACCTGATAAGGCCAAGGCAAAAGAGCCTGAAAATATGGTTGCAAGTTCAAGCAAAGGCCTCAGTCCTTTCTTGTTTCTCCTGGCGCTTTTATCATTCTATCTCTTTGAGTTTCTTTGCTTCACTGAAACAGATCTCCGCATCAATCTCTTTGTCAGCTTTAGCCTTAACTTCCTCTACCCCCCTGGAAGCGAGGATTAGATCATCGTCCTTTTCTGATGTGGAGTAAATTGGCTGAGAAATTCCGCATCCACCCTTTCAAGCACCTTTCGCCACCGCGGTTTGTTAAGCTCAGTTAAGATATCCACAAGCAAATTCCTTATCTTAGAAATCCTTTCTTTTGGATGAAAATAAATTGTCTTCAGACTTGTATAGATTTTGACCGATTCCGGACTAAGCAGAACAGCTCCAGCCCCATCGCCGTGCTTTGCCCGAACCAGTAATCCAGCCCTGCGACCGCCTGCAGATTGAATTCAAACGCTCCCCCCAGGTCCGGTTCCCTGATCTCGGTCAGCGTAGCTTCGGCACCAACGTCCATATAAGGTACCAATGGCAATGCATTCACAAAATTGTAACGAACGTGTCCGGCAAGACCTATGAGCTTGTCGTTTTCCGGATGAAACTGACTCCCTCCCAGCAGCTCGCCGCATAGTTCAATATTCCCCCGAAGCCACCTTCTTCCTCCCTCTACATCCCTCATTATGCGTCCATATGAGATCAAACCCAAAAAAAGACGGTGCCGCTCCTTACTTCCAAATATCTTCATCCCATGAGTAGCGCCCGCATTCACACCCAAGATCTGTGCGCCACGGCCAAAACGGCGGTTGGTAACCATTGCTTGTTCGGAAGTGTGGTCAGGAAATGCAAAATCTATCGGGTTTGTAAGGTTCACATCGTCAAATGCAAATGCAGGCTGCACTGATAATACAAACAAAAGGCCCCCAAAAAGGAACGTGCGTAAACAAGGTAATTTGGTCATGGCAGTGTCCCCTGTCAATCTTCACATGCAACAACAAAACAAATTTGAGAAAGGTCATTGCCCTCCGCCGCCCAATACGGCATAGAGCCTCACCCGGTTGGCGAGTTTGGCCAGGCGTAGCATGGTGAGCCCCTGTTGTGCCGCAAGGAGGGAGCGCTGCGCGTCCAGTACCCCAAGGTAACTGTCGATTCCGGTCTCATAGCGCTTCTCAGCAAGGCGATAGGTTTTCGAAAGGGCCTCTACCAAAGACCTTTGTGCAGCGAGTCGCTCATCCACCGTACCCTTTACCGCTAGGGCATCGGCCACCTCCCTGAATGCCGTCTGAATCGCCCTTTCATATTGTGCCAGGGCAATCTTCCGCTGCGCCTTGCTCACCCTGTAAGCAGCCCAGGTGCGGGCATCAAATATCGGCATAACTATCCGGGGGGTAAAGCTCCATGTCCCATTGCCTGAATCAAAAAGCCCTGAAAGCTCATTGCTTGCAGTCCCCAGGGCCGTTGTAAGAGAAATGCGGGGGAAAAAGGCTGCCCGAGCTGCGCCTATGAAGGCATATGCCGCCTTGAGCTGATGCTCTGCAGCCATAATATCCGGCCGGCGCACCAAGACCTCAGAGCTTAGGCCCGGGGAAATATCCCTGGGGGGCTTAATAGCTTCAAGTCCACGGGGCAAGAGGTCTTCGGGCACCGGGGAGCCGGCGAGTAGATTCAATGCGTTTTGGTCCTGGGCCACCAGTTGGCTGTAGCGCGCCACTTCCCCCCTGGCCGTCTCCACCGGGGTCCGGGCCCTATGAAGGTCCAGTTCATTTGCAAGCCCGGTTTCATATTGCTTTTTTATCAGGTTGTATATCTCCTCCTGGGTCCTTAGGGTAGATCGGGCCAGCTTGAGGTTTTTTCGATCCGCTGCAAGCGCCAGATAAACCCTTGCCACCTCGGAGACAAGCGAGATCTGGGCACTTCGGCGGGCCTCTTCCGTGGCCAGATATTGTTCGAGGGCCTGTTGCTTGAGGCTACGGATGCGGCCGAAAAAATCGATTTCCCATGCAGTTATACCCAGGTCCACACTAAATTGCTTGGTTGTCCTGGGCTGGCGGGGGAGAGTCAGGTCGGTAGCGCTTCTGCGCTTACTGCCAGTGCCTAATGCGTTTACCGATGGAAACAGCTCTGCCCGCCTCACACCGTAAAGGGCCCGTGCCTGTTCAACGTTCAGGGCGGCAAGCCTGAGATCGCGGTTGTTTTTGAGGGCCATCCTGACTATGGCTTTAAGTCCGGGGTCAGCAAAAAAATCCTCCCACCTCAGCTCCCATACCCTTGGAACTCCCTTAGAAACTCCGGCTTTCTTGTAAACATCGCCCTGGGGCCATTTATCAGGTACCGGGGCCTTGGGCTGCTTGAACTTAGGGGCCAGGGTGCATCCACCCAAAAATATGACAATTGCAATAATTACAGGAAGAGTATTCTTATACATTTCATTGACCCTCAGACAGTCTTGATTTTGCGCTGGGAATATCTTTTTGGCCCTTTCGCCGACCAAAGACCTTTTGAATCAGCACATAAAACAGGGGCGCAAAGAGAACAACAAGAAGCACTCCTGTTGCCATGCCTCCCATCAGCGATGTCCCGATCGCGTTCTCAGCGCCTGATCCAGGGCCCGTTGAAATCGCAAGGGGCAGAACTGCAAGGCCGGTGGTGAGCGACGTCATCACAATAGGCCGGAACCTCAGCCTGGCACCCTCGAGCGCCGCATCTTTCAAGCTCATGCCACGCTGAAGTGCGTCCTTGGCAAATTCGACAATCAGGATCGCATTCTTCGTCGTAAGCCCCAGCGTATTGAGCATACCAATCTGCAGATAAACGTCATTGGGCATCCCTCTAAAATACGCGGCCAATAGCGCCCCAACGGCACCAAGAGGCATAACCAGCAGAATGGAAAGCGGTATCGTCCAGCTTTCATAAAGGGCGGCCAGATATAGGAACGTGAGGAACACCGCGAAGGCATACAAAAGAGGCGCCTGGGAAGTGGCCATTTTCTCCTGATAGGAAAGACCTGTCCAGTCAAAGGCGAATCCCTTTGGTAATTTCGAAGGCAGTTCTTCCATTGCCGCCATGGCCTCGCCACTCGAATGGCCGGGCGCAGGCTCACCCCAGATGTTGATGGAAGGAAAGCCATTATAGCGCTCGAGCTTGGCACCGCCGTAGATCCACCTACCTGATGCAAAAGAGGAAAATGGGACCATCTTACCCCTTGTG
>JAFDIS010000181.1 GCA_019307945.1 Deltaproteobacteria bacterium
ACGGGGGGGCGGCCACCGGGCATTTATCCAAATTTCAAAGAGGGTGCCTGCCTGCACGTCTCCGTCCGGTCTGCTGAGCGAGCCATCCGGAGATCGAAAAAATCCCTGGGGAAAGCCACGGAGAGGGAAAAAGAATGCGTGTGCGGAAGAAGTGAAGAGGAAGGTCTCCCCGGGGCAAGAACTCATGTCCGTTTTTACAAGATGTGCACTGAAAAGCCAAGACATAATGCCCCCCCTACCCCACCCAACCCAAGTAACCCAACAAACCCAAGTAACCCAACAAACCCAATAAACCCAAGCAACCCAACAAACCCAACAAACCCAACAAACCCGATGAACCCCATCCTTCGTGCCCATTGAAATCGACCGGTGAAACGGATATGATGATTTGCGTGGGGCTTATGATCCAAAGGCGATTTGGCGGGGCACGGGCTTTCTCGTGCCCTTGTTGAACCGAAAAGGAAAAAACGAGTGCGACACACGGAGGCGACGATGAAATTCAACTGGAAAAGCAGCCTTGCGCTGGCGGGGATCTTCGCCCTGATCGGCGGATGTTCCTTCAACATTCAGAAATATGAGCACTCGGATCAGAACGTTCGAGTTATCCGGAACCTGGCACCCCTTGCCAAGAACAAAATCAAGCTGGGGGAATTCACGGCTCTCAAGCCGGGACGAACTTCCCTTTACTGCAGGATGACGGCCCCCGTGGAAACCCCGGGCGAAGTGCCCTTTGAGACTTATATCCGGTCCGCGTTCCTCACGGAGCTCAGGATGAGTGACCTATACTCGGAAAAATACGGTGTCGAAGTAACCGGCTCCCTCCTGGACATAGGCTTCAAGTCCTCGCCGAGCAAAGGCCACTGGGCATTCCGAATGGAGATCTCCTCGCCTGAAAGCGATTCTTTCGTGGTGGAATACAGGTACGAATTCAAGACCTACACCGACCCGGACAAGTCCTGCTGGCAGGTGGCCCGGGCGTTTGTCCCGGCGGTGCGCGGCCTGATCCGCGCAGTGATCGAACATCCCGATTTTCGTACGAAAATCCTTGGCATCCCGGAATGAACGCGCGGCCTCCCACCGTGACGAGGGGTCCATAAGGCCATGCCTTTTTCCCCGAAAATGTTAGGCCCCCCGGCCGATGCCTTATCCGGAGGAATGTGACATGAAAGAAAAAATACTGAAAGACCGGATCAAATTCTTCATCCTGGGTGCCCTGGTGACCCTGGGACTCATGACGGTCATGGGGCTTCGTGAGAAGACTGAGCCCCGCTACGGGAGATACCAGATCTCCGCCTGGGGCGCCAACGGCGCCTATGGTGCCTTCGTGATCGACACGGCCACGGGTGAAACCAAGGTCGTCTACGAATCCGACACCATCGAAGACCGCAGGTTCCTGGATCGTCCCTTCCATTCGGCCAAGAAATAGCGCCGCCCGCGGGCCTTGAGAGTGTGAGGGGGGTCCGGGGCGCACAAAGGGGGCGGTCATGGCGAAGTACCGGCTGGACGTCATCGTATTTGTGTGCGGCGCCGTGCTCATGATCCTGGAACTTGCCGGTTCAAGGGCCGTGGCCCCGTATTTCGGTACGTCCATCTACACGTGGACCAGCCTCATAGGCGTGATTCTAGGGAGCCTGAGCGCGGGTTACTGGTGGGGCGGGCGTCTCGCGGATCGGGGCGCCCGCTGGAGGACTCTCCTCTTCCTCATCCTTTCGGCGTCCTGCGGCATCATCCTGTGCAACCTGTTCAAGGGGGTGGTCCTGGGCCTTCTCCAGGAGCGTGTTCCCGACGTGAGGCTGGGAAGCGCGCTTGCCGTAACGGCCCTTTTCGGGCCCCCCAGCCTCTTCCTGGGCACCGTATCGCCCTATGCGGTGAGGCTCGCACTCAGGGACTTGGAGCGGTCGGGGTCCACCGTAGGCAGGCTCTACGCCGTATCCACCCTGGGGAGCATCGCGGGCACCTTCCTTGCGGGCTTCTACCTCCTGTCCTTCCTGGGGACGGCCCTCACCCTTACCGCCCTATCCTTCCTTCTCCTGGCCGCTTCCATGCTCACGGGCCGCAGGGGTCTCGGCCGGGGCGGATGGATCGCGGCCGCGGCGCTGGGAATTTTGCTTTTTTTCGTGTTATTCGTCCCCTCTCGCCCCGGGGAGCGATCCCCCTGGGAACTGGACACGCGCTACAGCCACGTGGTGGTGGAAGACACGCTGGAAGGGGCGACACACGAAAGGGTGCGCTGGCTCAGGACCGGGCCGCGATGGGCCCAGTCGGCCATGTCTCTGGAAAGGCCCGACGTGCCCTATTTCCGATACAACCGATTTTACGCGCTTGCGGACTATTTCGTCCCCTCGAACCGCCGTGCCCTTCTCATAGGCGGCGGGGCATGCACCTTTCCACGCTATTTCCTCCGCCGCAGGCCCGAGGCCCTTATCGACGTGGTGGAGGTGGACCCCGGCATCACGGAGATCGCCCGGAAGTATTTCGTCCTGAAAGATGACCCCCGAATGCGCATCATCCACGCAGACGGCAGGAACTATCTCGAAAGATCGGCCACTCTTTATGATGTGATCTTCGTGGATGTGTTCAAGGCCTCGGGAAGCCCCCCCTTCCACCTGGCCACGCTGGAGGCATTC
>JAFDIS010000109.1 GCA_019307945.1 Deltaproteobacteria bacterium
TGTCGTTCTTCACTTTCTTCTTAACAGGAGGTTTCTTTTTTTCATAGCTATTAAATAATTTTTTTCTATGTTATTTGGGGGAATAGATTCTTTTGTTAATCTGATATATAACGTCCATGTTTTCATGCCTTTCTTGGTTTCCTTGGCGCCCAAGGGGGACGGGCCCAGGATCGAGGCTTCCCATAGCAATATCAGGGAAGGTTGAGGAACCGCAAAGTGTGAGAGAAAAGGACATATTCCACATGGCCTGCTGTTCTCGATCAACCATCCAACGGCGGTGCCCCCGGCAAGCGGAGCCCATGAGCGCCGCTCTTCGGGCGACTCCGGCCTAAAACAACGTGTAAATCACAAATCAAGATCTGACCCCATCGGCCAACAAAGGCGTTGACATTTGATTGAAAATTTGATTGATTATTTAATTAAATTATTCGGCGCCCACATCGGGACATATTCTGTTGAGGGGACGCCTGAATCCGGGGCCATCCCCCCCCCGGATTATTCCCGGGGCAGCGGATCTTCCGGTGGGGGGAGCCGAGTCATCAGGGAATGGAGGAGGAATTCATGGATTTCAGTCTGACGGAGGAACAACGGGCATTCAAGTCCGAGCTGGAGGATTTTTTCC
This sequence comes from Deltaproteobacteria bacterium, assembly GCA_019307945.1. GTDB lineage: Bacteria > Desulfobacterota > DSM-4660 > Desulfatiglandales > Desulfatiglandaceae > B17-G16. Next base: position 623 of record JAFDIS010000109.1, read on the forward strand.
GCGAGGAGATGAAAAACGCCCCTCCATGCTACCAGAACACCACCCTTATCGAGGCCATGTACCACACGGACGAGGGTTTCGCATTTCATCGCTACATGCAAAAGCGGCTCGCCGAAAAGGGTTGGCTCACCATGGCCTGGCCTGAAAAATACGGAGGACGCGGGGCATCCATAGCTGAACAGGTCATTTTCAACGAGGTCCACAGCTATTACCGCGCCCCGGGCATAGACAGGTTCGGCGTGGCAATGTTCGCACCAACGGTCATGCTCTTCGCCTCGGAGGAACAGAAGGCGAGGATCCTGCCGCCCATTGCGAGAGGCGAGGTGCAGTACTGCCAGGGGTGGAGCGAACCGAACGCGGGATCGGACCTGGCATCCCTTAGCACCACGGCCGTCAGGGACGGGGACTATTACGTGGTGAACGGCCAGAAGACCTGGACCACGGCGGGACACCGTGCGGACCACATGTTTCTCCTGGCCCGGACCGACCCCTCCAAGAAACGCAACGCCGGACTCTCCGTATTCAACGTGGACATGGGCCTGCCTGGAATCGAGGTGCGACCCATCCGGTACATGAACGGCGGCCACTTCTACAACGAGGTATTCTTCACGGACGTCAAGATCCACAAGGACGAACTCGTGGGCCCCGAGGGAGACGGGTGGAAACTGACCCGCGCCACCATGAACTTCGAACGTTCGGGCGCCGGGGCCTATGCTGCGCTGCTCCGTTCCTTCGAGGAACTCCTCGAGTATGTAAAGGGCACCAGCCGGGACGGCAAACCGCTCGCCCAGGATCCGGTGGTCCGACGGAAGCTGGCAATGATCTACACCGACCTTCGCGCCGGCTGGGCGCACTCCTACATGATCGCCTGGCTCCAGGAGCAGGGCAAGACGGCCTTCACGCCCGCCGCGGCCTCCGAATCCAAGGTCTTCGCCACGGAACTCAGGCAGCGCATGGTAAATTTCGCCACGGAGATAATGGGCCCGTACGGTCAACTGGAGGATTCCCCGTGGGCCCCCCTGGGCGGGAGCATGGTGGAAGGCTACCAGACCGTCATCGGCAGCACCATCTACGCGGGTACCAACGAAATCCAACGCAACATCATAGCGTGGGCCGGGCTGAGACTCCCCCGGATCAAGTAGTCCGGGGCCCGCACCCGCAAGCATTGCCGGCGGAAACGACGAATCAGGAAAGATCATATAGAGAGAGGACAACAACATGAATCTCGATTTTACTTCCGAACAGGAGATGCTCAGGGACGCGGCCTCCCGCTTTTTTGCCAAGGAGTGCCCTTTCGACCGCGTCAGGGATATAGAAGAGACCGAGGAGGGATACGCGCCCGATTTGTGGAAAAAGATGGCCGAACTGGGCTGGCAGGGCCTGATCTTCCCGGAGGCCTACGGCGGCTTCGAGGCCGGCTTCATGGACCTGATGATCATTTTCGAGGAAATGGGCAAGACCCTCTTTCCGAGCCCTTTTTTCAGCACCGTGGTCCAGTGCGGGCTCACGATTCTGGAAGGGGGAACAGAGGCCCAGAAAAAGGATCTTCTGCCCCGGATCATCGAAGGCGACCTCATCATGGCACTGGCCCGGCTGGAGCAGGAAGGAAGTTACCGGGCGGAAGGGATCCGGATGGAGGCCCGAAAAGACGGTGACCGGTATGTGCTCAACGGGACCAAGCTTTTCGTCGCGGACGCAAACATCAGCGGGATGCTGATCGTCGCTGCAAGGCCGGAAGGATCGGGCCCCACGCTGTTCCTTGTAGACTCCCGGGATCCCGGAATAGAGATCACCAAGATGCCGACCATCGGGAAGGACAACACCTGCGAGGTGGTCTTGAAGGAGGTGAGCGTCCCCGGTGACAGCATCATCGGTCCGGTGGGAGGGGGATTTGAAATCATCGAGGCCGTGGAGGCCAGGGGTGCGGTGCTCATGGCCGCTGAAATGGTGGGCGCCTCCAAGGCCTGTATCGAAATGACCGCCGCATATGCCAAGGAGCGGGAACAGTACGGCATTCCCATAGGCGGATTCCAGATCATCCAGCACTACATGGCCAACATGCTGATCCGATACGATGTGGCCAGCAATTACCTATACCAGGTGGCGTGGATGGTGGACGAAGGCATGGACTTCGAGACAGAGGCCTCGGCCCTCAAGGCCTGCGCCAACGAGGCCTTCAAGTTCATCAGTGAAAGGGCGGTTCAGATTCACGGGGGCATCGGCACCTCCCGGGAAGCGGATATCGGGCTTTTCTACCGCAAGGCAAAGTCATACGAATATATCTGCGGCGACACCGAAACCCACTACCAGAAGGTCATGGACAATCTGCTCGCCAGAGGAATCTCCTGACCTCCTCCGCACCGTGTCCCGGGGAGAAGGCCCCCCTTCTCCCCGGGACCCCACCTTCATGGGAGCGAAGGGATGGCCTCTGCCGGAATCACCCACCCGCTTCCTCCCGGGGGGCGGGCCGGCCCTGCCTTCGAAGAATGATCGTTGTCCTCCTCTTCCACGAGGGCGGGGGCCAAGGGGGCCAAGTTGAGAAGACCCAAGTTTGAACGGTCCAGGTATTTCGAGGATTTCACGATCGGAGAGCGCTTTTATCTTCCTTCAAGGACCGTGACCGACGCCCACTTCTCCGCATTTCAACAGGTCAGCGGCGATCACCATCCCATGCACTACGACCGGGAATACTGCAGGGAGCGGGGGTATCCGGATCTCCTGGCCCACGGGTTCCAGGTTCTGGCCGTGACGGCACCGGGCGCGGGTGATTTCCCCTATGTGTGTGAGGATTCCATCGTGGGAATGATCGAACAGTCATCCAGGTTTCTCAAACCCGTGTTCTCGGGAGACACCCTTTACCCGGAATTGACCGTGTCGGCCCTCGAACCCGGCAGGACCACGGGCGTAGTGACCTTGCGCTCCACCATCCACAACCAGCGGGGAGAATTGTGTATGTCAGGAGAGATCAAATTCCTGGTGAAGAAAAAACACCCCGCAACCATGGAATAAAGGAAGCGAGGCCTTTCCATGAAGAGACGCTTTTGCAAGGCCGCGGGGCCCGAAAGCGCCTTGAGATAAGGCACCCTCACCCGGCACGCACCCCTTGGCCCAACGCGGAGCGGCGCCGTCAGGCGCCGGCATCATTCGATTCAACTTGGCAGGTCCCTGAGAAAGCACTGCACCTGTAGATGCTAAGGGCAAGAGTAGGTTCGTCGAAACACTCATTAAACGCACGAGCCTGGAAGCCGATCCTCAGGAATAGGATGTTTCCCCGCCCTCTCCTCTACCGGACGACAGACTGAGAAACTCATTCAAATAAGGCGCGCCCCTTCCACTGTCTCCACCGGGTGGGGCGCATTCTCATCCCGCGCAGCCAAGGCCGGGGGGTACTGTGCGCTAAGACCCTCCCGCCCGGGCTGCCTGATCCCCTTCGAAGGCGTAAAGCTTTTCCAGGAGAAACTCTATATATTTCTCGCACTTGTCTCGCCACACCCCGGAGTCGCGAAATTCCTGATAAGCCCCGGGTTTATCGAAATCGATTCCTAGCAGACCGATGCACGTAATATCGCCGAACCGGCGGTTGAACTCCTTCACGACCTGGGAGGAAAAGTACCGCGCCCTGTTCCTGCCTTCTTTGGCTTTTTGCCTGTCTGAAAGGGGGGCGCGATGTCTCAGCCCGAGGCAAATAGCCGATGAGGTCACCGCACCGCACGGCGCCTGCTGAAAACCGCTGATCCCTCCCATAAACGGAATGCCCGTCCAGAGAAGGTCCTCTTCTTTCCAATCATACGCTTCCCACATGACCTGCAGGACCGCAGGACCTCAGTGATATCCCTTGTGCATGAAATCCAAGGCCCGTTCTTTTGCTTGATCAAGAGACAACTTCAGTGTCATACGCATCTTCCTCCAATCCTCGTTTTGAGCCTTAACCCAGGGGTTTTCCCGGGCGGGTCAACTGGAAATCGTAGTAACATCTCACATGGACCGGTCTCCTGTCCAGCCCGGAGATTCATTCCTCCTTCGAAAATCGAAGGGAAGATCCGGCAAGAAGCAACCCCTCCGTTCCGCGCCCCAAAGGGGACGGTGAAACGAATATTCCCGGCCGGGCGCCATTGTGAAGCCGACATGGACGCCCCCAGAGGTCTGCGTCGACCTCCTGCAAGGCGGACAGGTTGGCTTTCAGCAAAGCGTGAAAATCCATGGGCTCCGGACACGGCTTGAGGCACGGTCTAGGGTTTGGGCAGGCATGGAGGGACCAGGCGACGCGCCACGACAAACCGGTTTCCTCTGGTGCCTGGGGCGGGAATCGAACCCGCACGGGGACTCAGCCCCAAGGGATTTTAAGTCCCTTGCGTCTACCAGTTCCGCCACCCAGGCGAACTTCAGGACCTTTGTATCGCCGCACCGGGGCTTTGTCAAGCAGGCCCCCCGAGCCCCCCTCAGCGCAGATAGATGGGGTTGGAATAGATCCAAGGACGCCATCCGAAAAAGGGTTTCCTCAGGTACACTTCCACCCTGTACACGCCGGGCCCTCCGATTTCCGTCTCCAGGTCCCGTGTTTCCCTGGTGAGGATCTCCCGGCCGTCCCCCACCAGGGTGATCCTGGCCCTTTCGGGACAGTGGACCCGGACCTTTCCGGGAGCGAATGTCGCCTCCTGCCCCAAGGTCAAACGCCCCCCCCCGTCCAATTGGTACTCGAAACGAAAGCCCGTCGCCTTTGCCAGGTTCTCGTGCGCCAGGTAGAGTCGTCCTTCCCGGATGGCTTCATGGATCTGCGCCTTGCCCTCTTCCGCGTCCGGGGACAGGGGTTTGTTCAACAGCACGTGATTCGTGATCGTGTTGAGGAGATGCTCATAAGAGAGCGGTTTGAAGGAAAAGGGACCCCAGCGAAAAACCGCTCCGTGGGCGTCCGACCCACCCACCGCCGCCACGCGTCTTTCCTTGCAAAGGCCGTCCCAGAAGGCGAGGGTCTCCCTGCTGGGGGGCTTCAGGGAAAGGGTCTTGAATATCAGGCAATAGATGCCGTGGAGAGCGGTTTTGACCCGTTCCTTCCACCGCGATGTATAGTTCCATATGCAAATGCCGGCAAAACCTTTCACGGTCAGGTCGTTCCAGGTGTAGGCCACGGATTTTTCGGTAAAGGGCATGCCCTTTTCAAAGGGGTGGGCCAGAAACCCGAATCCTCCGGCCCTATTGACCCGGTCGATGACCTCCTGGGGGGAAAGATTCGCACCGCGGAGCAGATCCTCGAGACCGAATGCCAGATAGTGGTGGTATCGCTCGCCGATCTCCTGCCCCACGAGTACCAGGGTGCGGCCATAGTAGCCCTCCTCTTCCAGGTGAAGAGCGTCCATCATGTACTCGTGATCGTTGAGGATCACGAAGTCGAGGCCCAGCTCCTGAGCGGCGAGGGCGATCTCCGGGACCGTCCCCGCCCCGTCCGAGTGAATAGAATGGACGTGCAGGTTTCCCACGCATTCCACATATTTTCCAGTCTCATTCATGGTTCCGAAGGGCTCCGATTCCCTTTTTAAGAGGATAGTAGACGGCCGCGCCGTTGACCAGGACCACGGCCGCGAGTGATGCCGCTATGAAGAGCCGCAGGCCGGGCCCGAGCCTGATCCCCCCGGCCTGCGCCCGGAACAAGAGATACACCGGACCCGCCTCCAGGACGATCACGAGACCAATGAACAGGGCACTCACGATCATAAACATCACCCCGCCGAAGCCTGTCGCCACCTGGGCGATATTCTCATGATCGAATTTGGGGTACATGGCGCCCATGCCGATGCCCAGGGCCACGATGCCGCATACCATAAACAGCATGGTGACGCCTGACAGGGCCATCATGAAAGGGCTCACCTCCAAGAGCCAATCGGTCAGCAGGGTCAGGATTTCTCCGAGCACCATCATGGGTGCCAGAAACGTCAGGTATTTGCCCAGGACGAAGCGCGAAAGGCCCATGGGAGAGGATCGGACGATCCAGTAAGCGCGGCCTTCCGAACTCACACTGGGGAACACGAAGCGTGCCGATACCGCGGAGAGCACGAATCCCGCCAGCGCCAGGTTGAGGAACGCCAGTTCGTTCAAGAGGAAATCCAGGCGGATAGGACTCTTGTCCAGAGGCAAGGCCTCGAAGTTGAACACGTAGACCACCACAAGGGCCGCCAGCAGCAGCAACTGGGTCCACTGGGTGTTGTCCCTCAAAAAGCACCGTAATTCCTTCACCATGCAGGCGGCCATATCCCGCCCCAGGAGTCGCCCCAAACCCTTTTGTACCCTGCCGGGACGGGCCCTTCCCCCCAGCCGCTTCCTCTTGGCCTCCTGCGACTTGCTGAATCCTTCAAAATACAGGGCCCCCGCAGCCCACACATTGATCACCACCATAACACCGGCTGTGGTCCATGACAGGGCCGTGTACAGGGCCCGGCGCCCCCCGGACCCGCCGGTGAGTTGAGACCAGAGAACCTCCGTCGCCCAGTGAGTGGGAAGGAATTCCCATTCCGGGCCGCGCAAGGAAGATACATAATGGGCAATGGTGAAAAACGCGTCCGGGTCCACCATTCTTTCCGGCCTGAGCATGCGGAAAAGGACATACAGCACACCCACCATGAACAGGACCATCAGCATTACGATGTCCCTGGTCCTCCGGGCCGGAAAAACATAGACCAGCACCATGGTTATCAGGACGCCGAGGCCTCCCGCAATCATCGCCATGGCCACATTGAGATGAACAAGGCTCCAGTAGAAGATCAAGGGAGGCCTGTAAACAAACCCGTAGGCCAGGAACACGGGGATGCCGAAGATCAGGGGCATCCAGGAACTGTCGGCCAAAGTGAGCGAAAACCTGGATAGAAACAGCCCTTCGAGGGACACGGGCGTTGCGTGGCAAAACTCCAGGTCCCGGGACAGGTACAGGTTTGAAAGGGCCGAGATGACATGGCTGAAGAGCAGGAGCGAGAAAAAGGTCAGCAAAATCATCCCCAGGAGCTGATGGGCCAAGAGATCGCCGATCAGTTCCACGGACTGAAAGTACCGCAGCACCCTGCACGAGACCAGGAAAAGACCGAACAGAAAGGCCGCTCCCAGGACGCCCATCACAATTATCCGCTTGCGGCGGCCGGGCCCAGCGCGCCACATCCGGTTCAAAGAGGCCCTGAACCTCACTCCCAGAAGCACTGCCAGATCACCCATGCACCGCTCTCCCCTCCTCGGTCAGGGTGAAAAAGACACGCTCCAGGCTGCCGTCCACCCCCGCCTGCGCCCTGAGGGATGCCGCGTCGCCTTGGGCGATGACCTTCCCCGACCTGATGATGGCGATCTCGTCACACACTTCCTCGGCCACCTCCAGGGAGTGGGTCGACATGAAGACCGTGACGCCTTTGCCTGCCTGCCCCCGGAAGAGGTTCTTCACCAGTCTCGCAGCCTTGGGGTCCAGTCCCACCATGGGTTCATCCACGATTAGGACCCTGGGTTCGTGAAGCAGTGCCGAGCACATGACCAGCCTTTGCTTCATCCCGTGAGAATAGCTCTCCACCAGTTCGTCCCCCCAGTTCGTAAGCTCAAAGGTTTCCATCAGTCTGCCGATGCGGCGTTCCGTTTCACTGCCATCGGCAAGTCCGTAAAGGGATCCCACGAAATGGAGAAACTCGAGACCCGTGAGTTTTTCATAAACGAAGGGGCGGTCCGGGATGAATCCCACGCACCGCTTTACAGCGGAAGGATCCCGGGCGAGATCCTTGCCCGCGATCAGGATCCTGCCGGAAGTGGGCTTGAGCACGCCCGCCATCATCCGGATAGTGGTGGTCTTACCCGCCCCATTGGGCCCCAGGAAACCAAAAACCCTGCCTTCGCCCACCCTGAGGTTGAGCCCGTCTACCGCGCGAATTCCTCTATATATTTTTGTTAAATCAATAAGTTCAATCATATTTATAATCCAGAACCTCAAGCTTCAACTTTCCCATGAACGCCAGGATGTCCATCTGCCGTGCTATCCCCCCCTGGGCCAGCTTGATGTGGGAGGCGTCCGCCGGGATCTGACCCAGGGTGGGATCCACACTCACCCACCCGTCCAGGTAGGCCTCCACCCAGGCGTGGTAGTAAAACTTACCTCTGGTACCCACGAGCCCGAGGCAGATCCTGGCGGGGACACCGGCTGCGCGAAGGAGCGCCGTGAGCAGCGTTGCGTGCTCGTTGCAGTCCCCCACCAGGGTCTTGAGGACCTCCACCGCGCTGGGCACGCTCACCACGGGTCGCTTCTCCAGGTTCCGGTATACCCATTGATTGAGCTTCCGGACCGCCCGAACCGGGTCCTTCGTGCCCGACAGGATTTCCCGCGCCTTGTGGAGGATGCTCGGGTGATCGCTCTCGACGTTCAGCTCCGGCCCCAGGTAACTCTTCATTGCGCCTGAGACGTCTTTGTAAGGCAAGACGTAAGATGCCCTGTGGGTCACCTTTTCCCGCCTGACCTCCAGCACGCCCCCTTCCAGCCGCTGCCTTCCGCTCCCCAGGACCGAACGATCCAGCGATTCCAGGTCCACGCCGCCCAGTCTCAGCTTGAGAAAGGACAGCCGGTCCGGCCGGTTGAGGCGGACATCCATTCCCACGGCCGCCAGATCGTAGAAATCGTCTCCCCCGCTCGTGATGCCCCTGGGGGCGTTGGCTGCGCTGGATCGGACGAGGGTCATTCCCATGAGCCCTTCCTGTTTGAGAATGGATCCTTTCTCATCCACCCAGAGGGTCATGGTACGTCCCCACATCCTCGCCTCCAGACGAAACGCGTCGTAGTCGATCCGGTGAATCCGGATCCGTTCCCGCCCCACGACCCGGACACGCATGGAGTTCCGTGACAGGGTGGAGGGATCGAACAGGGGAAGGCTCATTTCGTCTCCCACTCGCAGTCCACGCTCTTCAAGGTATGGACCCAGGCCCGCTCCAATCATGGGGGGGACATCGAGCTTCAACTTTCGTACCGCGCCCTTTCCACCCTCCCCCTGCTCCAGGTACAAGGTCCCTTTGCTCACTCTGCCCCGGAGATGGTAACGGACCGCACCGGATACCATGGCGAATCGGAAGCGCCGCAGGCGAAAATCGCTGTCAACCAGGGCCTGAAGTGTAGTGCGGAGCGCGCTGGGCCGCCCCAGGAGATTCAATTTCAGAAATGTCTCCTCGGTGACGGCATAGCCCTCCCCGGCGGGACTTACCCGCGTGACCGCATACCCCACCTTTTTTTCCGCCACATAGATCTCCATCCACTCGCGGCGTGCCTCGGCCCTGAGCTCAGGTTTGCTCCTCACCGCGGGCGTTTCGGCCCTGCTCTCCATGGCCTCGTCCCGCACCAGGAGGGCAAGGAGGACCAGCCATATGCCGATGAGTATGCACCCGGCCACATTAAAAAGCCTTTTTGCGTTTCGGCGTCTCATATGTCTCTCATCGGTCACGGGGCGTGGATTGTTGAGGTCTCCCGCAGGCAACGGCACGGCAGCCCCGAAACCGGTATTCTTCGGCCGGAGTGGTCCGGCCGGGGTTCTTTGTGGGGGGTGTGGGCCTCTGCGAGTTAGGGGGTGGAGGATACGGCCTTGGTCGTTGTCGCTCTATTTTACAGGGGATAAACGTTGAGGGAGGCCTGGACATCCAGGATCCCGCGGAATTTCTCACATCTTGTATTTCCCGAAATCCTCGGGATTCAGACTCTCAAGGATCTCCTGCCACTTCTTGCCCTTCTCCGATTTGTCCTGGGGCTCGGCCTTAAGGTCGATGCGGCTGGAGTTCCGAATGACTTCGTCCGAGACGAAGATGGGGGCATTGACCCTCAGGGAGAGGGCAAGGGCGTCGCTCGGCCTAGCGTCGATGGACATCTCATTGTCGCCGTGCCTGAAATGGATCAGGGCGTAGTAGGTGTTGTTCCGCAAATCGCAGACCTCGATCTTGATCACCTCTACGTCGATCATCTCCATGATGTTCTTTAGGAGGTCATGGGTCATGGGGCGTGAGAATTTAATGCCTTCCAATTCGCTTGCGATGGCCGTGGCTTCGAGCAACCCGATCCATATGGGCAAGGTCTTCTCTCCATCGATCTCTTTGAGAATAACGATCGGGCTGTTGGTCAACGGGTCTATGGTCAGACCCGAAATGGCCATTGGCGTATACATGCTTGCCTCCCCCGGAGTTCATTGCGGTCCGGGCGCCCCCCGGGCCGCTATACAAATCATTCTTAACCATGCATTTGGGTTTGTCAACCACGCAATCCCGGGCGGTCAAAACCCTCCGTAGGGCCGCGTGAGGAACCGCGGAGGCTCCCCCGGAATCCTTGAATTGTCCCCCAGAGGCTCCAATCGAAGCCGCCCCTCCTCGTCAAAGAGTCGCCCGCTGATGCCGGACAGATACCCCCTGGGAAACTTCTCCGTCATCACCTCCAGTACTACGCTACCGGCCTCATCAAGGATTCGGAATCCGCCCTCGAGAGATCGGTAGGTGCATCGGCCCGGATTTCGTCCCAAGCGGTTCCATTGCACCTCGCAAAGGAGGTTGCCCTCCGGGCCGTAGAGACGCGCCGAGATGCGGGGCGTGCTCTCGGCGGGAAGCACCACGTCCGCGAGAAAGAAAAACCTGTCGCCCGAATCGGGCTCACCCAACACAAAACCCTGCGTCATCCGGCCGTTCACCAGGTAGTTGTGGTGCGCGCTGATCCGACTTTCTTCAGAAAAATGCATCACAATCTCTTTCGAAGTTCCTCCAGGAGAATAGGCAACACGCTTTTTGCGTCACCCACCACACCGAGATCGGAGATCTTGAAAATGGGGGCATGCGGATCCCGGTTTATGGCAATGATGGTGCCCGCACCAAGGATTCCCGCCGTGTACTGGAGCGCGCCCGAGGTACCCACGGATATCAGGGTCTTGGGCCTTACGCTCTTTCCGGTCTGACCCAGTAGCCGCTCCTCTTCGGTCCACCCTGCCCGGATGGCGGGCCTGGTGGCGCCCACTTCCCCATCCAGCAGTTCGGCCAGTTCCTCGAGCATCTCGAACTGCGCTTTGGAGCCCAGTCCCCGGCCGCCCACCACGACCACCTGCGCCTCTTCCAGCCTGATCTTCCTGGATCGACGCGTCCTGCGGCGGAGCACTCGGATACGCTCCTCCTTTCGGATCTTCACCTCGGGATAAAAAATCCCGCCCGTGGCCTCGGGATCGTGAGGCCGTTCCTCGAACACGCCGGGATGTACGGTGGCCATCTGGGGGCGGTGGTGCGGCGTAATCACCTCGGCCAACAGCTCCCCTCCCCAGGCCGGTGTGGTCTGCACCAGGAGTTTCGTCTCCGGGTCGATGTGCAGGTCCACGCAGTCGGCGCTCAGGCCCGTGCGAAGCCTTTTGGCCAGCCGCGGGAAAAAAGATCGGCCGAAGGCCGTGGCCCCCGCCAGGAGGATTTCAGGGCCGTAGGTCTCCACCCATTCCGCCACGAGCGCGGTATAAGTCTCCACCCGGTATTCACTCAGATCCGGGTGCTCGGCCACCATCACCGCGTCTGCTCCGTGTGCCACGTATTCCATGGCATACTGTCGCACCCGCTCGCCCACCACCAGGACCGTGACCCCCGTGCCGATCTCCTGCGCCAGTTCCTTTGCCTTGCCGATCAATTGCAGGGTGACCCGGTTCTGGAAATAGTTCCGATAATCGCCGAACACCCATACCCGCCCGGGCTGCTCACCCATGGTCTTCTTCCTCATCCAGAATGCTCAGGGACTCCAGTTTACGGATCAACGCCTCCACCAGGATCTCTGATGGTCCTTCCACCATTTCGCCCTGCCTGGCGGGCTTGGGCGGGTGAAGACGGACCACCCGCGTGGCGGATCCCTGAAGGCCCACTTCTTCGGGAGCAAGCGAAAGTTCCTTTAATCCCAATCGGATGACCTCCCCCCCTGCAAAGGCGTCCTGCACCGCGCCCAGGGGCACGGGAATCATGGACGGCGCGCCCCCGGCCACGGTCACCACGGCCGGGAGGCGTGCGCGGATCGTCTCCACGAACCCGTCGCCCCGGGCCGCCGCCACCAGGTCGCCCCCTTCAAGGTGGAGGTGTTCCACGCCGCAGACCTGGGGCAGGCCCAGTTCCTCGGCCACCTGAGGACCTACGTGCCCGGTGTCGCTGTCCACGGTCTGAACCCCGCACAGGATAAGGTCCGGGAACGGCCGCTCCCTGGAAATAGCACTAGCCAGGACATGGGAGGTGGCCAGGGTGTCGGCCCCTGCGAAGGCGGGGTCCGTCAGGAGAATTCCGCGATCCGCTCCCGCACCCATGGCCTCCCGGAGCGCTTCTTCACTCTGTGGCGGACCCATGGTCATCACGGTTAT
>JAFDIS010000018.1 GCA_019307945.1 Deltaproteobacteria bacterium
TGGGTGGCTATCCGGTTGTTCCGCCGAGCCGATAAGCAAGGTCCCGACAAGAATGAAGGTGGCCCGCATGAAATGGGGCAGCGGCCGTGATCGAGGGCGTTGGGTTTGTGGGGTTTGTTGGGTTGCTTGGGTTGCTTGGGTTTGTTGGGTTACTTGGGTTTGTTGGGTTTATTGGGTTCGTTGGGTTTATTGGGTTTATTGGGTTCGTTGGGTTTATTGGGTTTGTTGGGTTTGTGGATCAAACATTATGGAGCGGCTCCTCCTGCGGCAAGAGCACCGCTCGTTCATGAACCTTCATGCACTAGCCCTTATCACGTATCCTGCTCCGCCAAGAGTACAGAGCGATCCCGGTGGCCAGGGCGGCATTGAGGGATTCCGTACCCGGTTCCATGGGAATCCCCACGAGATTTTCCCGTCGCAGGCCCTCCGGAAGCCCCGGCCCCTCGACGCCCGGCACCAGGCCGAACGTCCCGGGGAATTTCACGGTTTCGAGGTTTGTGCCGCCCGGCGACAACGCGAAAAGCGGGACCTGTCTCGTGCGGAGTTTCGCCAGAGACGGGCCTCTCCGGAACGAAACTCTGAACACCGCATTGCCGGCGGCCCGCAAGGACTTATGGTGAAAGGGGTGGGCCGCCTCCTTCAACAGCACGATCCGCGCCACCCCGAAGGCCGCGGCGGTCCGGATCACAGCACCCACGTTGGCGGGGTCTTGAAACGGAACAAACAGGGTGCATCCTTGGGGCCACCGCCCGTCCCGCCAGGCCGGCATGGGCGGCACTTTAACGATCAACAGGGGCGATCGCGTCCCGTGGATATCCAGCCGCTCGAAGAGATCCTTGCCCAGGCGGTACACAGAGATATTGTCCGGTACCGGATCCAGCGGCGGTTCATGCTCCTCTCCCAGGACCAGGCTCGCGCAGCGGTCGGGAAACGCCTCGAGCGTCTCCAGCACGGACTTTGAACCGGCCAGGAGGGCCAGGCCCTCCTTCTTGATGCCCCGCGAGCCGGCCGCCCGCAAGAAGCGCTTGTATGTGGAATTTTCGGTGCTTTCGATCTTTCTGATCAAGTTCTCCCGACCGACGTATTTCCGCTTCGGGGGTTTCCGGTCCGCCGTCCGGCGGATGGATTTCGCGGCACCCTTTTTTTCAAAGACCACGAGACGCCGCCGGTGGGGCGTGCCGGCCAACGTGTAGGGCTTATCCTGAACGAGCCTGAAATCGTCCCCCCGGCGGGAGAGTGCTTCGGCCAGCTCTTCGTCGCAATGGGGGCCCTTCATGAACACCACCAGCCCGCCCGAAGGCAAGAACCATTCAGCCCGCCGAAGCGTCAGTTCCATCTTCTCAAGGGCCCTGGTTATGACACCCGAAACAGGCACCGTGAACCCAGGGCCTACTTTGTGAGGGAAGACGTCGATACCCTTCAGACCGAGGGTCTTGCAGGTCTCCCGGAGAAAACCGGCGCGCCTGGCCCTCCCTTCGGCCAGGATGATCTTGATGCGGGGCCTTACGATCTTGATGGGAATGCCCGGCAGGCCGGCCCCCGACCCGATATCCAGGAGAGGCGATGGAAGTTCCATCAGATTCGGGACGATGACACTGTCCACGTAATGCTTGACCACCATGTTTTCGAAGTTCCTGATCCGCGTCAGGTCCAGGGCCTCGTTCCTTTCATGGATAAGACGATGATAGCGCCACAGCAGGGAGATCTGCTCCTCCTCCAGGCGCAAACCGCTCCGCTCGAACAGACGCGCCATGGCCCGCAGGCTGGGTTTCAGTTGCATCGTAAGACCTCAATGACCCAAGGCCGGGCCCTCTTGAGCGGACCAGGGGATCTTTCTTGCCGTTCCCGTGGTTCTGTATTACGCTGCATCCATCCACCTGGGGTGGGTCCCGGGGGGTGGCCGCCCGCCTCGAACAGCCTGGATGCACGACCCGGGAAATCCCTGCAAGGGGCATATACATGGAAGTCGGGAATGGTGTTTTCCAAATCGAGCAACATCGAAATCCTATATGAGGACAACCACCTGCTGGCTTTGTTCAAGCCCGCAGGTCTGCTGGTTCAGGGGGATCGGACAGGCGATCCCTCCCTTCTCGATTGGGCCCGGGAATACATCAGGGATCGTTACGAAAAACCCGGCAGGGTCTTCATCGGGCTGGTCCACCGCCTCGACCGGCCCGTGCCCGGAGTCGTGCTTACGGCCAAGACCTCCAAGGCCGCGGCCCGCCTCTCGGAGCAGTTCCGGCAAAGGACCATCCGGAAAGTCTACTGGGCCGTCGTGCGCGGCATACCGGCAAGGCCGGAGGGCCGTTCCGTGGTCTACCTCGAAAGACAGGGGAAACGGGTCCTGCTGGTCCCCCCGGGGAGAAGCGGGGCCAAGCGGGCGGAGCTCTGCTACAGGACCCTGGAAACCATCCCTGGTCACGCGCTCCTCCATGTGGATCTCTTGACCGGAAGGCATCATCAGGTTCGGGCCCAGTTGGCGGCCCTGGGGCATCCCATCGTGGGAGACGCACGCTATGGCCGGTCGAGGGGCGGGGAAAGGCTGGGACTCCTGGCCAGGTCCCTCAGCTTCCGCCATCCCACCAGGGACCTGGATCTCACGGTCGAGGCCCCATGTCCCGCTGATTGGCCGTGGCCCCCTTAGTCCCGGCAGGGATCACGGTCTTGATCCCGCCTCCCGGAGATAGAGGGCAAGCCAGGCATCCACGTCCGCAGCACCAACGTCCTTCCTGTCATAAAAGATCAGGAACAACTCTCGCATCTTTCTCTTGAGACCTTCATCCCGGACCGCTTCCTCCAGGGAGAGCCTGTCCCTGGGGTCATAAAAGGCCTTGAGCAACGGAAACAGAGTGGTCGCCGCCGCTCCCAGGTCTTCGCCCGGGGTGTTCTTCCGGGACAACGCCTCCAGCAACGAACGCAAAGGGCCCAGGTAGGGACGCAGGATCCGGTAATTATAATAGTATACCTCGCGCTCCGAGCGATAGCCGCCGGGGGCAAACCGCTCGATCTTCGCGATCATGAGGTCTATTTCATCCCCTGCCTTGCCCGCCGGTTTACGCTTCCTCTGAATGAAAGTGTTCCAGATCATTTTCTCCCACCTCCCTGTACGCATGATGCGGCATGGCCGAGCCGCCTGTCAACCGCATTGTCTCCCCTGTCAAGACAGCATCCCTGACGGGCGGGACCTGACAGGCGGGAACAAACCGGAGCGCAGGGGAAAAACACTATCTCTTGGTCCTAATGATCTCGGCCGTCCGCGCCGATGGAAAAGGCAAGAGTCTTTTTGGTTGACAAAGCCCGGGTGAGGGGATAACAATTTTCAAACGGTCACCGTCTAAGAATTTTTTCATTAATATTCAATATGTTAAAAGGAGGTTGCCATGTTCAGAAGAATCCCGGTCGTTTTCCTCTTCCTAACCCTTGCATGCTTCGCCCTGACGAGTTCAGGGTGCCTCGAAAGCATGGTGAAACCCACCGCCAAGACCGATACCGGCCTGGAGCAACAGCTTCCCCCTTACAGCGGACCACGGGCCAAGGTGGCGGTGGCCAAGTTCCAGTGGAAAGTGGGAGGAAAAGGCAGCACCACCCGGATCAGCGGATTCGGGCGGGGAATCACCATTACCCACGAAGAGACGGGTTACATGACCGGCCTGCGCGACATGCTCACCACGGCCCTGGTCCAGAGCAAACGGTTTCGCGTCCTGGAAAGGCAGGACCTGGATGCCCTCAAGCAGGAGATGCAACTCTCGGGCCAGGGGTACACCGACCGAAGCGGCATAAAGAAAGGGCGGATCAAAGGGGCTGATCTGGTCATTTTGGCTGCAATCACCGGCTGGGAGCCGGGTTCGTCCGGCGGTGGAGGCGGGCTGGGGGCCGCAGGCCTCTTCGGCAAGGCCGGCAAGGCCATCGCCGCCCTGGGAGCCATCGGCGGCGCGTTCAAAAAGTCCAGCATGGCCATGGATATTCGGATCGTGGATGCGAGCACCTCGGAAGTGCTGGCCGCCACCCGTGTCGAAGGTGTGGCCAAGGATGTCAATCTAGGTGCGGCCCTGGGCGCCATCGGCGGCAGCGGTGGCATGGGCGGAGGCCTGAGCGGATTCGCCAAGACCCCCATGGAGAAGGCGATCAGGACCTGCATCTATGAGGCCGTCAAGTATATCGTGGCCAACACGCCCAAGAAGTATATGAAATACTGATCCGGGCGCAAAGGAGGACCGGAGGCGGCGCGGTGCATGGCACCGGCCCCGCCCTAGCCCGAAGCCGGGGGGGTTGGCCCGCATCCGGGGAAACAGGTGTCCCGCAGGGGGCAGGGGAGCAGTGCTCATGGTGCAGGAGAGGCGGAGGTTTTTCAGGGTCCCCTTCGACGTCAGGGCCCGCCTTCATGTGGCGGGTAAGGAACTTGAGATCCAGGGCATCCGGAATCTGAGCATGGGGGGAAGTCTGCTGTCCCTCAAGGCCCAGGTATCTCCGGGCGTCCCCTGTAAGTTGGTGATCCAACTGGAAGGCAGTCGAGAACGGCTGAAGATATCCGGTGAAGTGACACGCAACACGGGCGACACCGTTGCAGTGAAATTCACTGGTATTGACCCTGAAAGTCTCCATCACCTCCGAAATATCGTGCGCTACAACGCGCCCGACCCGGAAACCGTGGAAAAAGAATTCAGCGAACGGCCGGGCCTGCTCTGAAACGTTCGATTCAGGTCTCAGCAGCCCACCGCCTCTGCCGCGTGGGAGCAGATTGACGTTCAGGGACGTTTGAAAAACCACCCCTCTTGACGGGAGAGTTTTATCATGCCCGAGGACCCTTACGTAGAACTTCGTGCCTTCCTGGACCGCTTTCCTCTGGGTTTCCCGCCCACGCCCTCCGGGGTGGAACTCAAGATCCTGAAACGGTTGTTCACCCCTGAAGAGGCCTCTTTGGCCGTGAAGCTCAGTGCCCGGCCGGAGGGCGTGGAAGAGATCGCCGAAAGAACCGGCATGGCCCCGGGCGCACTGGAACCGATTCTCGACGCCATGGCCCGGAAGGGTCTGGTATTTAAGATGCGAAGACAAGGAAAGGCCTGCTACAACGCAGCGCCTTTCATGATCGGCCTTTACGAATACTCTGTCAAACGAATCGACCCCGAGCTTGCCGCGCTTTACAGGGAATACCATGACAGCGCATATGCCGACGAAATGGGTGCCAGTCACGTACCGGGCTTCAAAGTGATCCCCGTCAACAGGCACGTGGCCTCCGATTTGGTCTTACTGCCGTACCAAAAAATGGAGGAAGACATCCGCTCGGCCAGAGTCATCGCGGTGACCGATTGCATCTGCCGAAAGGAGGCGGCACTTGTCGGAGAGGCATGCGACCACCCCCTTGAAACCTGCCTGAGCTTCGGCGCAGCGGCCGAGTACTATATCGAGAACGGCCTGGGACGCAGGATTTCAGCCGATGAAGCGATCCGCATCCTGGAGGAAGCGGACGAATCGGGCCTTGTGCACGCCGGGGCCAATTCCAAACATCTTTCCAACATCTGCAATTGCTGTCCCTGCTGTTGCGCCTCCATGAAGGGCATTACGCGGAAAGGAATGAAAAGGCGTCAGTTCATGAACGCCATTTTCGAGGCCGTGGTGGACGAAGATTCATGCACCGCCTGCGAGGTATGCGTCGACCGATGCCCTGTGGGGGCCGTCTCCGTGGACGACTGGGCTGTGGTGGATAGGGACCGTTGCCTGGGTTGCGGTCTGTGCGCGGGTACATGCCCTACCGAGGCCATCACCATGAAGCTGAGGCAAGACCGGGAGGAACCTTTCGACCGCGTCCTGGACATGGGGCTTGCCATCCTGGAAGGCAAGAAAAAACACGCCAAAGTACCATCCGGCAGGGAAACAGCCTGAGCGTTTCTTCAAGAAGTCCCCGCCCCTGATGCAAGTCAGCCGTGCGGGAGACGCCCCGCGTTCGCCCGGTGAATCGGATTTTTTTAGTCCGCCTGAGCGCATATCCGTTTACTCTTCTGTCCTTCTTGCCGAAAAAGAGAATAAGCGAATCATCTTGGACCATGCGTCTCCCCAGGGGAAACGCCAGGAAGGATATCTTGAACTCCCCCGAAAACAATCCGGATCAAGAATACCCAGCGGAGAGTCGTGAACGGCTTATCACGGAAGTAGCCAGACTCCGGAAACGAATTCGTCGTCTGGAAGAAAAACTTCGGGATGCCGGCGGTGGACGCGGAGAGCGGCAATTTCTCGAACTTCTGGAGAGCATCGAAGACGGATACTATGAGGTAGACGAGGCAGGCCGATTCCTGGTGATAAACTCCGCTTTGTGCCGGATCCTGGGATACACGCGCGAAGAGATCATCGGCACGAGCTACCGGGCCCACACTCCCCTGGAAGCGAGGGACGCCGTCTTTCGCACGTTCAACGAAGTGTTTCGGAGCGGAAAGCCTGCAAGGGCCTTTGATTGGGCCGTGATTCGTAAGGACGGCACGCTGAGGCACGTGGAGGTCTCGATCTCCCTGAAAAGGACTCCAGAAGGAAAGCCCGTGGGCTTCAGGGGACTCTTGCGTGACGTCACGGCTCGAAAACAGGATGAAGAAAGGACACGGGCCGCCTTTCGGGACCTGGAGCAGCTCAACCGGCAACTCGAGGAGACCACGGAGCGCGCCAACCAGATGGCCTTTGAGGCCGAATCGGCCAGTCTTGCCAAAACCGAGTTTCTCGCAAGGATGAGCCACGAAATCCGCACGCCAATGAACGCCATCCTGGGATTCACCGAGATGCTGCTTGAGACGAGCCTGGACCGCGAGCAGACCGAGTACCTGGAGATTGTCAAGAGGAGCGGGGAGTCCCTTCTGGCCATAATCGACGACATCCTCGATTTTTCCAAGATCGAGTCAGGTCGATTCGAACTGGAATCGACCGCCTTTGACCCAGAGGCGACCGCCGTGGAAGTGTGCGAACTGCTTTATCCGCGCGTGGCCGGCAAACCTGTGGAGATTCTTTTCCGCGCTGAAACCGATGTTCCCGTAACGGTGGTGGGGGATCAGGTCCGTTACCGCCAGGTCCTGGTCAACCTCCTGGGAAATGCCGTCAAGTTCACGGAAGCAGGGGAAATCGAATGCACACTGGCCGTGGATCAAAGGCAGGACGATCTCGTTTTGCTTCATGCATCGGTTCGCGATACGGGGCCCGGAGTGCCTGAGGAGAGCCGAGAACTCATATTTGAAGCCTTTCAGCAAGCAGACGGTTCCATGACCCGAAGACATGGAGGCACGGGTCTGGGCCTCGCCATATGTCGGGAGATCGCGAGAAAAATGGAAGGTGAGGTATGGGTGGAGGGCCCGCCCCCCGATTTGTCGGTCACGGGCAGTGTGTTTCATTTCACCGCCCGGCTCCAAGACCCAGGTGGGGGGCTCCCGGTGGTTCCCCGGAATCTGAAGGGATGCCGCGCACTGATCTACGACCACAACAAGCGGCAACTGGATATCCTCTCGTCGGTCCTTCGTTACGCGGGGATGGACACGCAAACGTGCACTGACGCTCAAACGGCTCTTGCGGCGCTAGAGGAGGCCGCCATAAACGGTGACCCAATACAACTTTTCATCCTCGACGTTGAACAAAGGCCGCCCGAATTCCGGGAGACGCTGAAGCGTATCCGCAATTCGCTACCGAGTAGCAGGCGGATCGCCGCCGTGGCGACCGCGCCATACATCGATCTGGAAGCAAAGGCCTGGTCCTCACAGCCCTTTGACGCCTATCTCCCGAAGCCCGCGTCACGGGTCCGCATCCTGAAACAAATATCCGCTCTGCTGGAGCCGACACGGCCCCCGGGACAAGGAGAGGATGACGCAGGAACCCCTTTCATGCAGGCCTCCGAGAATCCCCAGGGCGACGAGGTTTCAATCCTGCTGGTGGAAGACAACCCGGTCAACCAGAAGCTGGCGCTCCTGCTGCTTCGCAGGGCCGGATATGAGGTGGACGTAGCCTCCAATGGAAAAGAGGCCATCCGGATGTACACGGCGCCCGGGGCCCATTACGACCTCGTCTTCATGGACATCCAGATGCCGGAAATGGACGGACTGGAGGCGGCCAGGGAAATCCGACGCTGGGAATCGGCCCAAGCTGATCCTTCCAGCCGCGGACCCGTCCCCATTGTGGCCATGACCGCCCACGCCATGAAAGGTGACAGGGAGAAAAGCCTTCGGGCCGGAATGAACGACCACCTCACCAAACCCATCCGTAAAGCCCCCCTCCTGGAAACGATCGAGAGATGGGTCCCCCGGGCATAAGTCCCTCAAGGGATATTCCGCGGGACCGGCCAATGGCTCTTCCCTGATCGTCCCGGCCTAGATTCCTGGATTTTGGTTGACGGGAGATGAATCGTTGAATTAAAGTCGATTTCATCAAGGTGACCCATGGAACTTTCAACCCCGATCCGGTTGTTTCATGAAAAGGCGTTTTTATGCATTGAACATCGGGAATAAATTGCGTTCCCTGTGTCGGCACACCGAAAGCGAAGGGATCATCCTTCGCCTCTGGGACGAAGTACACGCCTACCCTCCGGAGCTCAATCAAAGGATAAACTCCTTGCAAGATCCCGAGGTTTCAGACCGCGTGGCGGATTGGAACCGGAAGCAGGGAGCCGCAGTCCGAAAAATCCAGATGTCCTCAGGGGAATTACTGCTTATTCGCCCATTGAATCCACCGGACGACCGCACCCTTGCCTACCTGGCGCGCCAACTGGAAGAGGACCTCGAATCATTCCGAACAGATCGTGCTGGAACCTTTCCTGAAAGGGCTGTGCGAGCAAGCGCGCCGCTCCATGGCGGGGCGACAGGTCGACCTTGTTCTCCTTGCTACACCGGACGTCCGTGTGCGAATGGACCAGGAGGTCCTGCAAAAGGTAGTGGCGGGTCTCATAAAGAACGCCGTGGAAAACACGCCTGACGGAGGCACGATTGAAGTGCGTGCCGCCCGCCAGGATGAAAATGAAAATTTATCACCTTAATTTTATGCTGAGCATCGACAAGCTCAGCAGTCTTTCAACAGCATGTTTAAGCAAGCAAAAGGGTAAGAATATGATCCAGTCGGACGGACGAGAGGGGAGAGAATACCTGCGGTTTACCTGCGTGGCGGTCTCCTTCCTGCTCTGCCTCCTGGTAGGCATGACCTCATGCGGACAAACTGATAACGAGAGTACTCCCCAGGCACAAAAGAAGGCGGCCGGGGCACGATCGGTCGAGGAGCAGCCGAGGCAGGTCGACGCACCCCCCGCCCAATCCAAAACCCGGCCCTCGTCGCAATCCCCGGCCACGAAGACCGTCATCTTGAACCCTTCCATGGACAAGAACAAACCCGGGGCCCTGCGCATCCAGGGGCTTTATCTCGGCATGCCCATCAGCGATGCCAAGCGTGTGCTGGAGGAGATGCTGGGACGCAAGCTGGCCATCCGTGAAAGCACTGGAGATCGTCCTTACAGTATCTGGGACCCCAAGGGGGACACGGGCGTGGAGGCCGACGGCAGGGGCCGTGTACAAATGATCCGCATTGCGCCCTCTCTGGCCAACAAGCTTTTCAAAGCCTACAGGCTCACGGGCTACCAGTTCAAGGAGCACTTTGCACGCATCTACGGCCTCGGGAAGATGAAGCCTTTCGAAAAAAGAGTACAAAACATTCGTTTCCCGGGGTGGCGGATTCGGATCGGGGGTAGAGATCAACTGACCATATATCAAATCAAGATGGTGGAATTGAAACGCGCTGCTTCCTAAGCTTTCGAAAAGGACCCCTTACGAGAAAACCCCGGGCCCAAGCAAAGGAAATCGTTCTCACCGCTCTCTTGACGCCAGGGCACCTGAGACAAGGAGCAGCGCAGGGACGTGGAGTCTGGTTGTGAGCAAGGAAACCCTTCTGGGCCTCCTCGAGGAACAGGCGGATCACCTTGGAATCAAGCTGCGGTATGAAAGGCTGGAGGCCGCCGGACCCATGAGCCCGGGCGGCCTGTGCAGACTCCGGGGTGAATGGGTCCTTTTTCTGAACCCGGCCGCCCCCGTGAGCCGGCGAATCCTCCTTCTGGTCCAAGCGCTCAAAAAATTCGATCTTACAGGAGTCTACCTCAAGCCGGCCGTCAGGGAGATATTGGAAAACCCTGCCCTGCTCGACTCTTCCACTCCATGAGGCGCCCCACCCCCTGGAACCCTCTCCGGACCCACAGCGCCATCCTGCCTTGAAAATGGATGAATCGTCCTTATGTTTAAGACACGGTTGGTACCAACCTCGGTCGTTTCGACCTCCTTATTAACCCTTGCCCCCCCGGGCCCCCCCGCCCGGGGGGTTTTTCTATCCCGGTCCACCCTATCTCATCCCCGGGAAGAGCGCCTGTGCAAGGATGCCCGAAAGCGGCGGAAAGACCAGCGTGGCGGCCAGCCTGGCGAAGGTCAGCTTCCATCCCAGGATCCCCACCTCCATGGGAAGCCTGCTGACCGCCCAGAGGGACCATCCGGTCAAGAACGCCACCATGGTCCCCATTCCGGCTCCGGCCCGAAGAAGACCAGCGGCAATGGGAAGGCTCACGAAGGGACCACCGGGACAAAGTCCGCCTGCCAAGGAACCCACCATGATCCCGCGTAGCCCTGAGGCCTCACCCACCCACCGGGCAATGGTCTCCTGGGGCAACATCACCTGGACCATGCCCGCGATGATGAACGCAAAAATCAGGAGGGGCAAAATCTCCACCAGCATTCCAAAACCCGCACAAAGACCCGCCAGATGTACCCCGCCTCCCTTTTGATAGCCCATGGCCAACAGGGACAGGGCCACTCCACCCATGATGAAAGTGGGAACCCACATTTTCACTTATGTTCTCCTTTCAGTCCCCCGTACGTTTCCCTCCGGGACTCGCCCGTGCTCGCGGCCCTCTTTCCCCTAAAAAAATCGCAACAGATCCTCCGGCCGTTCCAGGAGTCCATGCGCGCCGCTCCGCATCAGTTCCTCCCTCGTGCGAAAGCCCCATAGAGCTCCCACAGGCACCATGCCCGCTGCGCGTGCAGTTTCCATGTCAACGGAACTGTCCCCCAGGTAGACGAACGCTTCCGGCCGAATCCCCAGCTTTCGCGCCACCTCCAGAGCGCCCGCGGGATCCGGTTTTCGGGGAACCCCTTCCCGCTCTCCCAGAACGGCGGCAAAAGCCCATTTGCCCAGGAATTCCTCCACGCACCGTGAGGTGAAATCATGGGGCTTGTTGGAGAGAACGGCCATGGGGATCCGGCGGGCGCTCAGCGCATCCAGCAACTCCGCCACCCCGGGATAGGGTTTGGAGTTCTCCTTCCAGTGCTTACGATACTCCAGGCGAAATTCCTCCACCATTCGAGAGACCGACTCAGGGTCTCGCCTCGACTCCGGCAGAGCCCTGCGAACAAGCATATGCACCCCGTCGCCCACGAACGTCCGGTAGGCATTTATGTCGTGCGGAGGCATTCCGTTCCTCTCAAGGACCCTGTTTACCGCATTCCCCAGGTCCTGAAGGGTGTCCAGTAGGGTCCCGTCCAGGTCGAACAGGACGGCGGAAAATGTCACCGAATTTGATCCGGATCGGTTTCCAACCAACTTGCATTCCTCCTCTGAAAATGGAAAAGGCCCAACCACGAGCGCCGTGCGCTTTCACCCTCCGCCTGCCACGCCCGGGGGCGACGCCACTATACCTTTGCCGTTGACAAAAGTCACCCGTCGCTGCAGAATGCATCTGTTTCCAGGATGAGATTAGACAACGAATCCACTTGATATTACATCAAAAAACAGAGGGGCATTTTATGAGGGTCGAGTTCTTGGAGGCAAGGGATCTGCCCGATGCGTGGTTTCAGTGCGTGTACCGCCTTCTGGAAACGGGTCACGAATATACCATCGATCGGGGAAGCTACGAAGGACAAAAACGCCTTGAATTCGACTATGTCACGATTCACGTAAGATACCCCGGCACCCGGCCTCTCATCCCCGACATCCCGCCGTCACTGGGCATTCCCAACCCCGTGGCCGAAGGCTATATCGAGGAGTACCTTCCCTATCTCATGACCTCCGTCAAGCAACCGGGCGAGGACTATACCTACGGCTCGTACCTGGAGGGGCAGATAGCCGAAGTGATTCGGATGTACAGGGAGGACGGTTACGGCACCAACCAGGCCTATATGACGGTGGGAGACCCTGACGCAATATTCTTGAGCGATCCCCCCTGCCTGCGGGGGATCGACACGCGGATCCGGGACAACAGGCTCCATTTCATGGTCTATTTCCGTTCGTGGGATCTGTGGAACGGATTTCCCGCCAACCTCGGGGCCATTCAACTGCTCAAAGAGTACATGGCCGGAGAAATCGGCGTGGAGGACGGGGAAATCATAGCGGCCAGCAAGGGCCTTCATCTTTATGACTACGTCTGGGAACTGGCCAAACTGCGTACCATGCGTGAAAATCCTGCGGCGTTGGCCGGTGAGGGGCGGTAGCGAGGATGAAGGTTGAACTGAAGGGACTGGACGCCCTTGAGACAGCCCAGTGGGCCGAAAGCTTGGGGCTTGAGCCCTACCGGGGCGGACAGATCCGAAAATGGCTCTTCAAACGCCTCGCCCGTTCCTTCGATGAAATGACCGACCTTCCTCTCTCACTCAGAAAAACCCTGGCCGATCGTGCCCCTCTGAACCACCTTGAAACGGCCAAGGTACTCTCGTCACGTGACGGCACGAAGAAATTCCTCTTCCGGCTCCACGACGGCCCGGGGATCGAATCGGTCCTCATCCCCGAAAAGGACCACTTTACTCTTTGCATATCCTCCCAGGCGGGCTGCGCCATGGGATGCCGGTTCTGCCTCACGGCGAAACAGGGCCTAAAGCGAAATCTCTCCCCCGGGGAGATCGTGGACCAGGTGCTGGAAGTCAAGAGAAGCATGGAACGGCCCGAACGTCTCACCAACATCGTGCTCATGGGAATGGGGGAACCACTGGCCAACTATGAGGCCGTGGTCCGGGCCCTCAGAAACCTCGTGGCGGATGACGGGTTGAACTTTTCCCACCGCAAGGTCACCCTTTCCACTTCCGGACTGGTCCCGGCGATGGAGCGTCTGGGAAGGGACCTGGAGGTAAACCTGGCCGTTTCCCTCAATGCGGCGGACGACGACACTCGAAGCATGCTCATGCCCGTGAATCGCAAATACCCGCTAGGTGACCTCATGGCTGCGTGCAGACGCTATCCATTGCCTCACCGCAAGATGATCACCTTCGAGTACGTGCTCATAGGCGGGGTCAACGACAGTGCCGAAGACGCGCGCAAGACCGCGGCCCTGCTCTCCGGAATCCGGGCCAAGGTGAACCTTATTCCCTTCAACCCCCACCCGGGCTCCACCATGGCCCCCCCGTCGGAGCACAGAGTGCTGGCCTTCCAGGAGGTGTTGCTGGAGAGAAACATCACCGCCATCATCCGTAAGAGCAAAGGCCGGGACATCGCCGCCGCATGCGGTCAACTCAGCGGAACCCAGGACCCTGCCGCCGGTTGAGACGGCCGGCGGATCACCGCAAGACGTATCCTTTTGCTGTTGCCTGCGAACCGATTTCATGGCAAAATATAAAGTTTAATACATATTCGAAATCACGGTCGAGACGAATCCACACGGCCTTCATGACCGGGGACAAGGTAACGTACCGACTGGCCGGGCCGCCTCGGAATAGACGGACAAAGGGGAGCCTCACGGGCAAGCCCCGGGCTTTGTGAGGGCCGGGTGAAAATCGTATTTCCGATATTTCGTCTTCGATTTTACAGGATCTGCCGTGTTGCCTGCCGGTGCGTGCCCGCGCCCGTCTGGATGCGCACAGGGGCAGGGGCAGGCAGATCTCCAGCAAACTTCGGAAATCGCTCAATTCGAGTCTTAATCGCACAGGGAGACCGACGGGTATGATCGAACTGGCATTTTCCAAGGGCGGCGGGCTCCTGCCGGCGGTGGTGCAGGATGCTGCCACCGGCAGGGTGCTCATGGTCGCCTACATCAACCAGGAGGCCTGGGAAAAGACCCTGGAAACAGGAGAGGCCCATTACTGGAGCCGATCGCGCAATGAGCTCTGGCACAAGGGCGGAACTTCGGGTCATGTCCAGAAGATCAGGGAGATCCTGGTGGATTGTGACAATGATACCGTGCTGTTCCGGGTGGAGCAGGTAGGCGGAGCGGCCTGCCATACCGGGTATGAAAGCTGTTTCTATCGCCGCGTGGATGCCCGTGGTGAGGCAACCGTCACGGGCCGGAAGGTGTTCGATCCCAGGAAGGTATACGGATCATGAAAAAGCTCAAATTCGGCATCCCCAAAGGGAGCCTTCAAAAAGCCACGGTACACCTCTTCGAAAAATCGGGGTGGAAGATCACGGTCAACTCGCGAAGCTATTTCCCGGATGTCAATGACGATACCCTCGAGATCAGTATCTGCAGGGCCCAGGAGATGTCGCGGTACGTAGAAAACGGCACCCTGGATGCGGGCCTCACGGGGCGGGACTGGATCGAGGAGAACGAGTCGGACGTCCTGGTGGTGGACGACCTGGTCTATTCCAAGGTAAGCCAGAACCCGGCCCGGTGGGTGCTGGCCGTCCCGTCCGACTCGGATATCCGATCCCTGGAGGACCTGCAGGGCAAAAAAATCGCTACGGAACTGGTCCAGTTCACCAAGCGGTATTTCTCCGAAAGGAATATCGAGGTGCAGGTGGAGTTCTCCTGGGGCGCGACGGAGGCCAAGGTGGTCTCCGGCCTTGCGGACGCCATCGTGGAGGTGACCGAAACGGGCAGTACCATCAAGGCCCACGGGCTGAAAATCATTCACGAACTCATGACCACCAACACCCAGTTGATCGCCAACCGCGAGGCATACGAAGACCCTGCAAAGAGGGCCAAGATCGACCAGATCTGCCTCCTTCTCAAGGGCGCCTTATGTGCCGAGGGCATGGTTGGGCTCAAGATGAATGTCCCCACGAAACGAATCGAAGACGTGATGGCCAGGCTTCCAAGCCTGAACGCGCCCACCGTGGCGGGACTCTACAACGCGAATTGGGTGTCTGTTGAGACGGTGGTGGAGGCCACGGCCGTACGCGATCTGATCCCCAAGCTCATGGAGGTGGGGGCCGAGGGCATCATCGAGTATCCACTGAATAAGGTAATCTAGTGCTCATTGTCGGGGATCGCCCGTAACCGCCCCGGAGAGCGGCCCAAGGGATCCGCCCCCCGGGGGTGCCGGGTCTTTTTCTCAAGTGAGTCCGTTGTCAAATGGCTTGAAACGCCATGGAGAAGACACACGTGCTGGAAAGAATCACGAAAAAAGCGAAAAACATACCGTCTTTCATAGTCATGGACGTGCTGGAAAGGGCCCATGTTCTTGAAAGGGAAGGCAGGGACATCATTCACCTGGAAATCGGCGAGCCTGATTTTCCCACTCCTTCCTGCATCTGCGAAGCCGCCGTGGAAGCCATTCATCGCGGGGAGACCCACTATACCCACAGCCTGGGTCTGCTGGAACTCCGGGAGGCGATCTGCGAGAAGTACCTCGAGTGGTACGGCGTGACGGTGAATCCTGATCGCATCGTGGTGACGAGCGGGACCTCGCCCGCTCTGTTCATGATTTTTTCGGCATTGCTGGAGGCGGGAGACGAGATAATCCTCTCGGATCCCCATTATCCTTGCTACCCCAACTTCGCGGAGTTCATCGGCGCAAAGCCCGTATTCGTGGATACCCTCGAGGAGGAAGGCTTTCAGCTTCGGGCCGAAAAGGTTGCGGAAAAAATCGGGCCCCGAACCAGGGCCGTCATGATCAACTCCCCTTCCAACCCCACAGGAAATCTCCTGGCGCCCGAGGAAATGGCCCGAATCGCGGACCTGGGTCTCCCGGTGATCTCCGACGAAATCTACCATGGGCTGGTCTATGGCCGCAAAGCCCATTCCGCACTGGAATATTCCGATAACGTATTCGTGCTCAACGGCTTCAGTAAACTGTACGCCATGACAGGATGGCGGCTGGGCTTTCTGATCGCCCCGGAACCGGCGATACGCCCCCTTCAAAAGGTTCAACAGAACTTTTTCATTTCCGCGGGTAGCATATCCCAGTGGGCCGGCGTTGCCGCTCTCAAGGAGGCGGAAGAGGACGTGGCGAGGATGAGAGAGACCTATGACGAGCGGCGACGTTACATGATCGGCAGGCTTCGTGAATTGGGTTTCGGCCTGCCCGTGGAGCCCGCAGGCGCCTTCTACATGCTGGTCAACGCCAAGCATCTTTCACCGAACTCCTACGAGCTTGCCTTCGAGATGCTGGAAAAGGCGGGCGTCGGCGTAAGCCCCGGCATTGATTTCGGAAAGAACGCCGAAGGGTATCTGCGCTTTTCCTACGCCAATTCCATAGAGAAAATTCGCGAGGGCCTCGACCGAATCGAGGAATTTCTCACCAACAGGTCAACCGTCATCGGCTGAGGCCGATAGTCTGCCGCGAGAGGAACGAAGGCCTGAAGGCGAAGATTTGCTACCGTTACCGGAGGGGTATGACAAATGGACGCCCGCTTCGTGATCAGCGCCTTCAAGGAGGAACAGTATCCGGCCCCGGACCGACCGGAAGTGGCCTTTGCGGGCCGGTCCAATGTGGGTAAATCCTCTCTCATCAATGCGCTCACCCTTCGCAGAGGCCTGGCCAAGACGGGAAGCACGCCCGGAAGGACCCAGTCCCTGAATTTTTATGCCGTGGGCGAGCGGCTCTATCTGGTGGATTTGCCGGGCTACGGGTTCGCGCGCGTGCCGCTCAGGGTAAAGGCATCCTGGAAGGCCATGGTTGAATCCTACCTGGAGAACCGAAAAACCCTTAGGGCCGTGGTGGTAATCGTGGACGTTCGCAGGGAACTGACGTCCGGAGACAGGGAACTCATGGCATGGCTGACCCATTACGGGGTCAAGGCCATCCCCGTGGTGACCAAGGCGGACAAGCTCTCACGACAGAAGGCCGGGAATCGCGCGCGCGCATTGGCCGCACAGATCCGCGAATTCACCACCTACCCCCCCATTCTTTTTTCGGCCAAGACGAAGGAGGGCAGGGACGAGCTCTGGCGGGCCATCGACGAGGTCGCGGAAAACGGCGTGACGCACCCTTAACCCTTTCAAGAACGGCCGTCCTCGATCCCGTATGCCTTGATCTTCTTGTGCAGATTGCTCCGCTCGATACCGATGGCCTCGGCGGTCTGCGAGATGTTCCACCCGTATTCCTTCAATTTTCCCTGGATATATGCCTTCTCGAATGCCGCCTTGGCCTTTCGGATGGAATCCTGCCGCAGTGCTTCTTCGTAATCCGGCTTCAATACATCCCCTTTTCGGATAAAGGGCGAGGGGATGTCATCGGCGTCGATGGTGGCGCCGGGCGTCATGATCACCAACCGCTCAACCAGATTCTTGAGTTCGCGTACGTTTCCGGGCCACTTGTATCTCTGAAGGACGTCGATGGCCCTCGGTGTGATCTGCTTGACGGACATGTTCGTGCTCAGGGCGAACTGTTCGAGGAATTCGTTCACCAGATCCGGAATATCCTCGGTCCGCTCTCTGAGGGGCGGCACCCGGACCGGAATAACGTTTAGTCGGTAATAGAGGTCTTCACGGAAAGTCCCCTTCTCGATCTCCGCCTCCAGGTCCTTGTTCGTTGCCGCAATGACACGCACGTCCACTTTGATGGTCCGCGTCCCGCCCACCCGTTCAAAGGTCTGCTCCTGCAGGATGCGCAATGTCTTGGACTGCGCCTTGAGGCTCATGTCACCGATTTCATCAAGGAAAATCGTCCCTTCATTGGCCAGATCGAATTTCCCTTTCCGCATGGTGGCCGCACCGGTGAAGGCCCCCTTCTCATGACCGAAAAGTTCGCTTTCGATGAGATCCTCCGGGATGGCGGCGCAATTGACCTCCACCATCGGTTTGTGCGCCCTCCGGCTCATCCGGTGGATGGAATGGGCCACCAGTTCCTTTCCCGTGCCGTTTTCGCCGGAGATGAGGACCCAGGCGTTGGTTGGACCGATGATCTTGATCTGCTCCTTGAGTTGCATGATCGCCTTGCTGTGCCCCGTGATGTGTGATTTTTCCTTCTGCTTCTCGCGGAGGAGATTCACCTCCTCTTCCAGGCGATAGAAGGCCAGGGCATTATTGACGGAAAGGAGCAGTTTCTCCATGGAAAGGGGCTTCTCAATGAAATCGTAAGCACCCAGCTTTGTGGCCTTGACGGCGGTCTCGATATTCCCGTGTCCCGACATCATGACCACCTGGATGTACGGGTAGGACTCCTTGATCTTGACCAGCGTCTGGATACCGTCCAGGCCCGGCATCCAGATGTCCAGCAGGACCAGATCGGGGATCGTCTCGCCGATCTTTTCGAGGGCCTCGGCCCCGCTCTCGGCGCTGATCACCTCGAACCCCTCGTCCGTCAGGATACCTTCCAGGGACTGGCAGATGCTCGCCTCGTCATCCACCACCAGGATCGTTCTGGGCATGTTCCTGTCACCTCATCATTTCCAGCGCGATTTCGGCGGCTTTCCGGGATGCGCCTCCCCGACCCAGCAGGCGTTGAACCCGCCGGAGGTCACCGATGCTCTTGCGCCGGGCCTCACCCTCTTTCATCAGGGGGAGGACCTCAGCGCAGATATTTTCAGGCGTGGCCTCGCCCTGGATCAGTTCGCGCGCCACCTCTTCTCCAGCCACCAGGTTTACGAGACCGATGTGCGGGACGCGGACCACCGCTCTTCCGGCCCAGTAGGTCAGTCCCGACACCCGGTAGAGGATCACCATGGGAATGCACATGAGCGCCACTTCCAGGGTGGCGGTTCCGGAGGCCACCAGGGCGGCGCGACACCCCTTGAGAGCTTCATACACCGTCGCCCCGGTGATGCGGACGGGGAGGCCGGCACGGGCGGTGAATGAGCGCAAAAAGTCCTCTTTCACCGTGGGCGCCAGGGGCAGCACGCAGTGAAGCGAGGGGAAAACACGCTTCAACCTCTCGGCCGCCAGCAGCATGTCGGGCAGGAGACGGGAAATCTCCTCGGTCCGACTGCCCGGCATCAAACCGAGCTTTACGCCCCCGCTTTCGTAGGGTAGCACCTCGGCATCACCATGCTGCAGAATCTCCCGGGGGCAGGCATCCAGCAACGGATGTCCCACGTAGTCCACCTTCACCCCCCGTTCCGCGTAAAAGGCCTGTTCAAAGGGCAAAATGACCGCCATACGCGAGACACGCTTCTTGATCTTCTTCACCCTCCCCTGCCTCCAGGCCCAGACCTGGGGGCCGATGTAATATAGCACGGGCACGTTCAGTGCGCGGGCTACGCCCGCCAGGCGGAGATTGAAGCCGGGGTAATCTATGAGGATGAGCAGGTCCGGTCGCCCTTCCTTCAAGAGGCCCTTCATCTTCCTGTAGGATGCGAGGATAGTGCCGAGGCGGCTAAAAACTTCCGTCAAACCCACCACGGCCATTTCGGATGAGGGGACCAGGACGCGGACTCCGGCCTCCGACATGGCGGCCCCGCCGATGCCCGCAAAAGCCGCCCCCGGTTCGAGCCTGCGGATCGCCTTGACCAAATTGGCGCCGTGAAGGTCCGCAGACGCTTCGCCCGCCACAATCAACACAAACCTGGAAGCCGACTCTTCAGCAGATGTCCTCGAAATGGCCGCACCCTCTCTTGATCTGATCAATGATTCCCAGAGCGACCGCCAGGGCCCTCCGTCCGTCCCTCCCTGAAACCACCGGTTCGGAGCCCTTGCTGACGGCCTCCACGAAGGCCGAAATCTGATCCGCCAGGGGGTCGCTGTCCGGAAACCTCTTGGTATTGGACGTCAGTTGCGGCAGGGAATCCGGAGGCCGTTCTTCCGAGGCCAGGCGGGTCACGTCCAGTTCCCTCTTCACGCAATCCACCGCAAGGTAGGCGTCGGGCTGAAACACGCGGATCTTGCGCAGGGTTCGGTTCGACACACGGCTGGCGGTCAGGTTGGCGGCCGTTCCGTTATCGAAAACGATCCTAACGTTGGCTATATCAGTAAGTCCGGTCACAACGGACATGCCCACGGCATGCATTTGCCGAATCTCGGAATCAACCACGTGGAGGATGATATCCAGATCGTGGATCATCAGATCCAGGACCACGTCCACGTCGGTCCCACGGGGGGTGAATATGTTCATCCGGTGGGATTCGATGAAGACAGGCTCCGTGAGGTGCGTCTCCATTTCCACCACAGCCGGGTTGAATCGCTCGATGTGGCCCACCTGGAGGACGAGACGTTTCTCTTTGGCCTTGTGGATCAGGATGTCGGCATGATCAAGTTCATAGGTAATGGGTTTCTCGACGAGTAGATGGACTCCCCTGGACAGGACTTCACAGGCCAGATCGAAATGGCTCTCCGTGGGAACGACCAGGCTCACTCCTTGGACATGGTCGAGCAACTCCCGGAAATCGGAAAATACCGGGGTGTCGTACCTGCTCCCGATCTCTTCGGCCCGCTCGGGGCGGGTATCCACAATGCCCACCAGCTCCACGTCGGGCAGCGCACGATACTTCTGGACATGGTATTCACCCAGGTGCCCTACGCCGATCACCCCGATCCTGACTTTACCAGGCTTCACCTCTTAGTATTCTCCCTTGGGTTCCGGGGGGGAGCAGGAGCACTCGTGCCCTCCCGAATCATTCTCATCGCGCCACGACACATATGCCCGCCTCGTCGGCCCGGGCGATCATTTCTTCCCGATCGAAAAGCAGGGTCTTGCCGGCCTCCACGGCCAGTACCGAGGCCTTGACTCGCTCCATCACGGCAATGGTGTCCCGACCAGCCGTGGGGACGTCGAAACGCATATCTTGCTCGGGCTTGCTCACCTTCACCACCACGGCCCCTTCTTTCCCGATACGCCCTCCCCGGCGGATGGTCTCATCCGTCCCCTCGATGGCCTCAACCGCGAGGACCGTCTTTCGTTTGACCACCACGCACTGCCCGATGTCCAACCGCCCCAGTTCCTTGGCTATCCGCCAACCGAAAAGGATGTCTTCGTTTTCCGATCTGGTGGGTTTTCGCTTCGTGAGACAGCCCTCTGGGGCGTAAAGTTCGGGCAGAAACGCCGTGGAGCTGACGATCTCGATCCCTTCCCGCTCCAGTTCGCCGGCCACCGCCCTGAGAATATCATCGTCGTGGAATACCGCCAGTCTTGACATGACGGTGAGACCCTTTAGGTCGGGAAGCACGTTCTCGAACATCTTTCGTTTCGTGATGGTCCCCGCCATCAGGGCCTTCCGCGCACCGTTTTTCTTGAGGGCCTTTATGAGATGCCCGAGTTGTCCCAACTTTATCCATACGATCCGATCCACTTGCTCGGATAGTGCGGGGTCGGTCTCACCCTTGTGGGCCACGGCCACCACCGCAAGCCCCCGCTTCTTGGCGGATTCGGCCGCCAGCAGTGGAAATTGGCCGCCCCCTGCAATGATTCCCAGGATGTCTTTCTCTTCACCCATGCCTTGTATCCTGTGGAGCCTTGCGGGCAAGCCCGCGGCGCCACCTGGTTTCGTCAAACGGCCTCGCAACAGACGGGATCCAATCGGGTGGGACCTACCGCCCGTGACCGTCTTCGTCCTCCAGAGCCTGAGGCCCGGGGTTCCTGCGGAAGCGGGTAATCGGGCGCACTAGCGCATGATTCCCCGCTTGGAACCCTCGAAAAACGAAAGGAGGACTTCCAGCTCCGGGAAGGGAGGAAGCTCCTTGCGCACCTGCCTGATCCCTTCCCGGAAACGTCTGTTGTCCCGCCAGATGATGCGAAATGCCTTTTTCAGGCCGTCTATGCGGTCCTTTTCGAACCCCGACCGGGCCAGGCCCACGCGGTTGACGCCGTACAACTTGGCCCGGTGACCGGAAGTGATCATGTAAGGCGGGACATCCTTATCGATCCCGGACTTGGCTCCCAGGAAGGCATGAGGACCGATCCGCACGAATTGGTGCACCCCCACGAATCCCCCGAGGATCGCATGATCCCCCACGGTGGTATGCCCCGCCAGAGAAGCCACATTGGCCATTACCACGTGGTTGCCCACATGACAGTCATGGGCCACGTGGGCATAGGCCATCAGGTAATTGTGATCTCCCACCGTCGTTTCCCAGGACTCCTTGGTGGTGGCCCGGTGAACGGACACATACTCACGGATCACGTTTTCGTTCCCGATGACAAGGCGTGTGTCCTCCCCGCGGTAGCTCATATCCTGCGGAGGCGTCCCCAGGGTGACGAAGGGATGAATCCGGTTGTTTTCTCCTATGGTTGTGTGTCCCTCGATGACTACGTGGGATCCCACAACAGTCCCCTTGCCTATGGTCACGCCCTCACCGATGCACGCATAAGGTCCCACCTGGACATCTTGGGCCAGGTGTGCGCCCCTGCTCACGACGGCTGTGGGATGGATACTCATCGCTGTCCCTTTTCCGCCGGTGTATTCCCCTCGCGGCGACCGCCTTCCGATCCGTCCCGGGGGGCCGGCCCTTGCTCCTATCCGATGGTGGCGGTGAGTTCGGCCTCCGCGACCAGGGCCCCGTCCACCAGTGCCTTTCCTTTCATCTTCCAGACCCGGGTTCCGGTCCGCAGCGGCTCCACCTCGAAGACGATCCGGTCACCGGGGACCACCGGCCGCCGGAACTTGACCCGGTCCATGGCCATGAACAGGACCGTGTCATCCGAGTCGTCCGTTTTTTCGGGCATGGAAAGGCGGGCCAGGACACCGCCCACCTGAGCCATTGCCTCGACGATGAGCACACCGGGCATGATGGGCCTTCCCGGGAAGTGGCCCTGAAAGAACGGTTCGTTCGCGGTCACATTCTTGATTCCCTTAACCCGCTTTCCCGGCTCCAGTTCGATGACGCGATCCACCAGGAGGAAGGGATAGCGATGCGGCAGGATCTTGACGATATCCTCGTAGTTCAACGGTAGTTGAAAATCCATGTCACCTCTCCCGCATATCCTGTTCCAGCGTTTCCACCCGCTTCTCCAGGGTCCGCAGCCGATCAAAGAGGCGCGGCAACCTGGGGATCAAACCGGTGGTTTTCAGCCAGACCCGGTGGGGCATGGTGGGGGAGCCGGAGACGATCCGCCCCTCCGGGATCGACTTGGCAACGCCGGACTGGGAAGCTATCATCACCCTATCGCCGATCTCCACGTGGTCCCTGATGCCCACCTGACCGCCTATGATCGCCTCCCGGCCCACTTTGACGCTCCCTGAGATCCCCGCCTGGGCCACGATGATCGTATCCTCTCCAATAACCACGTTGTGGCCCACCTGCACCAGGTTGTCCGTCTTGACGCCGCGGCGGATCCAGGTCTTCCCGAAGGCGGCCCGGTCGATGCAACTGTTGGCCCCGATCTCACAGTCGTCATCGATCTGCACGATGCCCAACTGGGGCACCTTCACGGAACGCGCGCCGTCCCGGACGAACCCGAATCCGTCAGCGCCCACCACGGTACCCGCGTGGAGAATCACATTCCGGCCCAGGAGACAGCCGCCGAGGACCGTGACATTGGGGTAGAGCACGGATCCGGCTCCTATCCGCACCCGGTCCCCCACAAACACGCCGGGGAAAAGGATCACTTCGTCCCCGATCTCAGCCCCGGCACCCACATACGCCCTGGGGTAGATGGAAACGCCCTCACCCAGCGTTGCGCTCTCGTGGACGAAAGCGTCATGGCTGACGCCCGGGAAACGAGGAACCGCCGGCGCAAACAGACCGGCCGCAAGGGTATAGGCGAGGCCCGGATTGTCGACCACGATCTGTGCGCCTCGGAAGTCGTCAAGCCGCTCGGCCGTGATCAGCGCTCCGGCGCGCGTCTTCTCCAGGGCCCGGCGATAGCGCGGATCCGAGTAAAACGAGATCTCCTCCGGCCCGGCCAGGTCAAGGGCATTGACGCCTTGCACTTCAAGGCCCTCGTCCCCCACCAGTGTGCCTCCCAGGTGCCGGGCGATTTCACCAAGCGTGCGCTTCAAAGCCGCCCTCCTCCCATTACGGGTTCTTGGACTCGTCGTAAGCAGCCGCCACCTTCTCCGTGATGTCCAGGGCGTGGTCATAGTAGAGGAGCCCAACGGTCCTCCGTTCAAAAATCAGAGTATAACCTTCTTCTTTTCCGATTTTTTCCACCACCCTGGAAAGCTCCTTACCTATGCGCTTCTTGGCCTCGACCTCTGCCGCCTGCATCTCCCGGGTGTACTCTTCGGCCAGGTACTTGTAATGGCGCTGCTTTTTCTCAAGCTCTCGTTTCTTGTCCTCCTTGGCGTCCAGGCTCAACATCATGCTCTGTTTCTTGAACTCTTCCTCCACCCGTCTCAGTTCCTTCTTCTCCGCATCCAGCTTGGCCTGAAACGCTTCGTATTTCTTTTTCAGTTCGGCGCGGACCTTCTGGAAGGCCTTGGACTTTTCCTGGAAGACCTGCATATCCACCACGCCGACCCTGCCCTGACCGGCTGCCGCGGCCTGCGCCCCCGCAAACAACAAGATGCAACACAAAAAGACGGTTCCCAAAGATCGCATGCCAACCCTCCTCGTCCTCTCATGAATTCCTAAAAAATACCACCCACGGTGAACTCCCAGTTACCCGAATCTTCGCCTTCCCTGCGATCGAGGTTCTTCCCGTATTCCAGGCGAAGGGGACCTATGGGAGAATACCAGCGAATGCCCGCCCCGGCCGTCCTCCTGATTCCGGAGAATGTCCAGCTCTCATCCTTCTCAAAGACATTTCCCGCGTCGAAGAACACCAGACCCACGATACCCTGTTCAGCCACGAGTGGAAACCGATATTCCAGGTTATACACCATCATCTTCTCGCCGCCGATGCGGTCCCCCGTGGCGGGATCCACGGGGGAGATGGAGGCGTAGTCGAATCCCCGGACGGAATTGATCCCCCCGAGCCTGAACTTCTGATACACCGGCAGATCCCCGCCCGATCTCCTGGTCACGTACCCCCATCGGCCCTGAACCAGGAAAACGGTGTCCCAGATCACGGGAAAATACCATGCGGAGCGGGCCCTGTACTTGTTGAAATAGGCGTCTCCACCCAACAATCCGCCCGCGTATTCGAAAGAGAGACTGTTAACGGACCCCTCGTGCGTGTTCCATGGTCGATCCTTGCTGTCGCGCCGGATCCCGATGGTGATGCTGCTCGTGACGTTGCTTCCCTCCATGTCCTTTATGACCTGACTGGCCTCATCCGCTATGTCACTGATATCCGCGTTGTCATAGGCGTAGCCCACGGACCCGCGGGTGAACTCATCGAGCCCCAGGCCCGTGAGCGGGAATCCCACGGAAAGGCCCACCCCGAGGCTGTCCTTGGTGTATTCGTCGTACTCCCTCTCCCACTTGTAAAGATCGAAAGACGTGGACAGCGGCCGATCAAAGAGCCACGGCTCGATAAAGCGAATATCGTACTGGCTGGACTTGGATCCCAGGCGCGCCGAGGTCGAGATCTTTTGTCCCCTTCCCATCAGGTTGTTCTGTGAGACCTGAAACGTGGCGATGGCCTTGTCCACGGAACTGTACCCGGCGCCGATGCTGAAAGATCCCGTACGCCGCTCCTTCACGTTGACGTCCAGGATCATGCTGTCGTCACTGCTCCCCTTCTTGGTTCGAACTTCCACGTCCTCGAAAAACCCCAACCGATGAAGATTCTGGGTGCTCCTGCGAAGCGCTTTCCCGCTGAAGTATTCTCCCTCGACGGCCTTCAGCTCCCGGCGGATCACCTTGTCCCTCGTTATGTTGTTGCCCGTGATGTTGATCCGTTCAAAGCGGACTTTCTTTCCCTTGGAAATTCGGTAGGTGATATCCACCACCTTCTTTTCCTCGTTCTCCTTCGTGGCGGGCACCACTTCCGCATAGGCATAGCCCACATCCGCATAGCGGTTTCGAAGGGAAAGGATGTCTTTGCGCACCACCTCGCGGTTGAAAACTTTCTCCTTTCCGATGCGGACCACCTCGAGCAATTTTTCCTGGGGTTCGATCAGGTCGCCCTCCACGGTAACGGCTCCCACGCCGAACTGCTCACCCTCCTCCAGTTCGATGGCGATGTGAAGACCGTCACCCTCCACGTAAGTCACGCGTGGTTCTCCCACCTTGGCCCTGATGAACCCGTGATTGTGGTAGAAGGCGGCGATCTTGTGAACGTCGAACTCGAGCTTTTTCTTGTCCAGGTATCCCGACTCCGTAATCCATGAAAAGAGGCCCTTTTCACTGGTCTCCATGATGTCGCGCAACTCGTCGTCGTCAAAGGCCTTGTTGCCCAGGAATTCGATCTTTGTGACGTACACCTTGTCGTGTTCTTTTATCTGGTAAGTCAGGAGCACCTGGTTGTCTTCCATTTCTTCCGTTTTCACCTCTATCTCGGCGTTGTAATATCCCTTTTGCCGATAGAAGTCCTTGAGCCGATTGATGCTCTGTTTGACGCGATTGCGATCCAGGATCTCATATAATTTGATTCCTGTCTCAGCGCGGAGGTCTTCATCCTTGATCTCATCGTTGCCTTCGAATTTGATCCGGCCGATGGAAGGCTTCTCCGTGACACGAAACACGATTTCTTTCCCGCGGGGACCGTCCTCCGTTTCCATCCGAACGTCGTTGAAGAAGCGCATCTTGTAGATATTCCTCAGGTCTTCATTGAGCCTTCCCTCGTCGAGTCGATCGCCGGGTTTCGTTTTCACCACGGCCAGGACGGCCTCTTTTTCAATGCGCTGATTTCCCTCCACGCGGACCGCGTCCACAATGACTACGCCGGCGATCTGGTTGTCCACGCTCACCGCCACACGATCGGCCGCCTCGCTCAGTTGGTCGACGTCCTCCGCCACCTGGTAGATGAAAAAGGGCTCTCTCTTGCCCGACGTATCGACCACCTCGATGTCCACACTGATTCTCTTTCCGATCTGCGTGAGGCTTCCCGACAGGACCCAATCCGCCTTCAGGTCCCTGCCGATGCGGACGAGTTCCTCCTTTTGGAAGAGGGGAAGAAAGGCCAGGGGATGTGCATTCACCCGTTTCGGGTCCACGGTCCGCAGGCCCCGTCGATTGAGCCTGGAAGACACCATCTCCTGGAATCCCTGCTTCAAGTGCCCCAGCGACTCCAGGGCATGGATCCTGAAAGGCAGCACGGCCGTCACCGGCCCTTTCTTCCCGGCCGTGGCGATGCCCTGGGAGAAGACCACGAAAAAAAGGGTCCACGCCACCGCCGTCAACAACCGGGCGCAAGGACCCCTGAAGAATCCATATACATCGTCAATGTAGTTTTCCACCGGACAATTCCATCTGTTTGGACGTGCTGCGGGCCAGGCTTTGGTTATGGGTCGCCAGAACCATGGACAACCCCGCCTCATTCTGCAGCCTGCGCAGAAGTTCAGCGATTTCGCGACCCGTCTGCCAATCCAGGTTTCCCGTCGGCTCATCGGCCAGCAAGAGCTTCGGTCCCATGACCAATGCCCTTGCGATGGCCACACGCTGCTGTTCCCCTCCTGAAAGTTCTCCGGTCCTGTGTGTCATACGTCCTTCGAGGCCCACCCGTCGTAAGGCCTCCTCGGCCATGCCGTAGGCGGTCCGCTTCGGGTACCTGGCGATCAGGGCGGGCATCATTGTGTTCTCCACTGCGTTGAACTCGGGGAGCAGATGGTGAAACTGGAACACAAAACCGATCTCCTTATTCCTGAGCCTGCACAGGCTCGGCTCGTCCATTGCGTAAAGGTCCCTGTCATTGAATCTCACCGAGCCCTCGCTGGGCGGCTCAAGGCTTCCCATGATATGGAGCAATGTGGACTTTCCCTCCCCGGAAGCACCCATGATGGAGATGCTTTCCCCCTCCCGCACCTCCAGATCGATCCCTCGAAGGACTTCGATCGTGTTGCCGCGATGGTCGAAAGATTTGTGTATGTTCTCCAGTACCAGCATCTCGGATTCTTTCCAGGGCGACCCTCGCCCCGGCGGGGCAGCCGGGTCAATCCGTCATCACTCGTATCGAATCGCCTCCACGGGATCGAGTCTTGCCGCATGCCAGGAAGGATAGATGGTGCTCAGGAACGAAATCAGCACGGCCGATCCTGCAACGAACAACACGTCCAGTGACTCAACCCGTACCGGGAGCGTGGAAATGTAATAGACATCGGAAGGCAGGGAGATGAACTTGTACTTCGCCAGAAGATGGCATATGCCCAGCCCCGACAAGAGCCCGGCCAGGGTCCCGATCACCCCCACCATGAGTCCCTGGAGCATGAAAACCGCCATGACACTCCTGGATGAGGCTCCTATAGCACGTAAGATCGCTATATCCTTTGTCTTTTCCATTACCACCATGACCAGCGTGCTGATGATGTTCAACGCACCCACCAGCACGATCATGGTGAGGATGACAAACATGGTCACCTTTTCCAGCTTGAGCGCGGAAAAGAGGTTTCGGTTCATCATCTTCCAGTCTTTTGTCCAGTAGGGATACCCCAACCTTTCCTGGATCGCCTTGGCCACGGTGTTGGACCGATCCACGTCTCGTACCCGCACCTCCAGTCCCGTCACCCGGTCGCCCAGCCCCAGGAACTCCTGGGCCTCCCGGAGGCCCACAAAGACCATGGACGCATCGTACTCGTACATCCCTGAGTCGAACAGCGCCTTGACCAGGAACTTCTTTGTCTGAGGCACCCTGCCCATCGGCGTCAGACGTCCCTCGGGGGCCACCACCTTGATGATATCACCTTCATGGGCTCCAATCTGCTTGGCCAGTTCCTGACCCAGGATAATCGCGGGAGGACCCGGCCCCCTTTCTCTCAGGGAGGGCAGGGCTCCCTCCCGGATCATCGAAGTGATATTGAGGACCTCTCCTACGGTTCGTGGGTCAATACCCCTGAGCAACGCCCCTGAAATGCGGCCCGCGTTATTGACCATCACCTGACCGTATACGAAAGGAGTTACGGCCTTTACCCCCGGGACCTCCATTACGCGACCTGCCACCCGCACGTGATCACCGTAGGGCCCACCGTAGCTCATGACGAGGACATGGGCATTGACGCCCAGGATCTTCCCCATGAGATCAGCCCTGAATCCGTTCATAACGGACAGCACCACGATCAGCGCCATGACGCCCACCATGACTCCCAGCACGGAAATGACCGAAATTACGCTTATGAAGGCCTGCTTCCGCTTGGCCCGCAGGTATCGGAACCCTAGGAACAGTTCAAAGAGCATGGGCGTCACTGTCCTATTTGTGCCTCATATGGGGGAAAAGAATGACATCCCGGATGGAAGGCGAATCGGTCAGCAGCATGACGAGCCTGTCGATACCTATGCCTTCCCCGGCGGTGGGCGGCATTCCGTGCTCCAGGGCAATGAGGTAATCCTCGTCCATGAATTGGGCCTCTTGATCGCCGGCCTCTCGCAACGATACCTGATGCTCGAACCGTTTCCGCTGGTCAACCGGATCATTCAGTTCGGTGAAGGCGTTGGCGATCTCCCAGCCCCCGATGAAAAGTTCGAAACGGTCAGTGACGGCCGGATCGTCGTCGTTTCTCCTGGACAGGGGAGAAACCTCCGTGGGGTACCCGGTCACAAAGGTCGGCTGGACCAGCTTGGGCTCCACCAGATGATCAAACAGCTTGGTGAGCAATGTCCCGTGGCCGTCTCTATCAGTGACATTGAGTTCCAGGGAACGGGCCAGTTTCAAAGCCTCTTCCCTCGAGCCCAGCACGTTTTCGGGGGCGCCGCCAAGATCGGTCAGGGCCTCGAACAGGGCGATCCGCTTCCATGGGGCCTCGAAGTCGATGGTCTGCCCCCGGTAGGTTATGGTGCGGGCCCCGATGACCTCATCCAGAATGTGAGCGAACAGCGCCTCGGTGAGCGCCATGAGGTCTTCGTACGTGGCATAGGCCATGTAGAATTCCAGCATGGTGAACTCAGGGTTGTGCTTGATGCTTATTCCCTCGTTTCGAAAATTGCGATTGATCTCGAAGACCCGCTCCAGCCCCCCCACCACGAGGCGTTTGAGATAGAGCTCGGGCGCCACCCGCAGGTAGAGGTCCATGCCCAGAGCATTATGGAACGTCTTGAAGGGCCTTGCCGTGGCACCCCCGGGAATCGGGTGCATCATGGGAGTTTCAACTTCAAGGAAATCTCTTGCCGTGAAAAACTCCCTCACCGCCTGTATGATGCGGCTCCTCCTGACAAAGACCTCCTTGACCTCGTCGTTTACAATGAGGTCGAGGTAGCGCCGGCGATAGCGGGTCTCCACGTCGGTCAGCCCGTGCCACTTCTCGGGCAGAGGCCTGAGTGATTTGGAGAGCAGGCGGATCTCTTCCGCCTGGATGGTGAGTTCATCGGTCTTGGTGCGAAAGAAAGGCCCCTTGACAAGGATGAAATCCCCGATGTCCATGAGCTTGAACATGGCGAAGGACGCCTCCCCCACCTTGTCCTTGCGCACATAGGCCTGCATCCTTCCCGTGCGGTCCTTGATGTGTATGAATGAGGCCTTTCCGAAGTCCCTTCGGGACATGATCCTGCCGGCCACTGAAAAGGATCCGGTTCCTCGATCCAGCGCCTCCCGGTCCATTCCGCCGAAGCGTTCGCGGGCCTCGAGCAGGGTCAGGTCCACGCCCGGCGCGGGAGGATAGAGCCTCACGCCCATGTCCTCCAGCTTCCTTGCTTTGTTCAATCTGTCTTCGACAACCCCGCTTTTCTTCTCCATGCGTTCCACGCCGCTTTCTTTTTCCAACCGTCACGGGCCCGGGAAGCCCATATCGGTACCGATCTTTCGGCCTCCATCCCCTCTCCGGAAGAAGGCCCCTCGCTTCGTCCTTGCTTTGGATTTTCCCAGTATTTACAACGAGACAGGCTTAAAACGTATTTTTTTAATTCAATTACCGGGGTGAGTCAAGGTAAAAGGGCCTCTCCCTCTCGGGTGTTTTCAGGGCCCGGGGAATGATCTACGCGTCTTCCGGGTCGCACCCCGGTCCCCGCCGGGTGGAAACCGTATCCCGTGAAAAGGACCCTTTCGGTGGTTTCGGATGGAATGTCGTCTTTCCTCAGGGCAGGAAATCTTCTCGCACCGGAGAAAAAACCTCGATGATCACCGCGTCCTCCAGCACCTCGGCCCCGTGGGGCACGTTGCCCGGGATGCACCAACTGTCTCCGGGCTCCGCCACGTGCCGTTCGCCCTCCACCTGCATCACGATCTTTCCGGAGACTACGTACCCGGTCTGCTCATGGGGATGGCTGTGCTCGGGCAGCACATGACCCCTGGTGAGCCGAAATTCGGCCATCAAAGTCTTTTCACCCCAGCAAACGGCCTTGAGACGAACCCCCTCGGCAGGACTCTTGTATCCTTCATCGGTCTTCTTGCTGAACATGTCTCCTCCTTATCCGGTGCACGAATTTCCCGGCAACAACCACGAGACGGCTGATCTCTACCACACGCATCCCCGGGAAGGGGATAGGACCCGGGCCACCGGAAAATCCTCCCGATCCACACCCCGCCCTCGGCGTTCTCGCGTTCAGGCGGCCCCGAGGATCTACAGCCAGACGATCCGCGGGGCCTCCCTCGTGGGCTGCCTGCGATATGAAAAGCGGGGATAGCCCACCATCACCGCGCCATAGGCCCGATGCTCCTCCGGGATTCCCAGTGCGCGCGCCAGGGGCGGATATCCGTTGACCGCCGTGTAAAAATACCCGCCCCAGCAGCTCCCGAGACCCAGCATGGGGGCGTAGAGCTCCAGGTAAGCCAGGGCAAGGGCCCCGTCCTCGGACCCGTACCCCCAGTCCCGTTGGCCGTGGAGCACGATCACGTGAGGTGCCCCCCGGCACACCCGCTCCTCTCCCTGGTCCCATGCAGCGGTTACACGGGCCAGGGTCGCCACGGCCGCCGGGTCGGGGCTTTGCCGAATCACATCACGCATCCAGTCAACAACCATCCCGGCCAGTTCCTTCACCCGGTCAGGATTTTTCACCACTATCCAGTGCCAGGGCTGCATGTTCTTGGCCGAAGGCGCATAGCACGCCACGCGCATCAGGGTCTCCAGTTTCTCTTTTTCCACCGGCTTTTTCTTGAAACTCCTGATGGACCGCCGCGACCGGAGAAACTGTTCGGCCTGGGCAGAGGTGATCATGAGATCCTTCTTGATCTCCGGGCAGTCAGAAGGCGGCATGCCCTCCAGGCTGAAAGCCCCGGCCGGGCAAACCGCAACGCAGTGGCCGCAGCGTATGCAATAGTCGGCAAAGTCCTCCGAGGCCGTAGGTGGATCCTGCGGAGTCTTCATTTCAATGACCCTGGCCGGGCATTCCGCCACGCAGATCGCGTCCCGTTTGCACTTGTCCGGGTCCACCTCAAAATAAGGCATTGCTACATCCTCCCTGACGAACGAAACGCACCAACAGGTCGGAGCAGGGGATATGCGCCTTCGGTCCCCTTTTCCATTATCGATAAAGATTTTTCAGGCGCCCCAGGAATTCCCTGTCCCGCCTCTTGATGGCCTCGTCCAGACCTTCTTTGGTAAAGTCCGTGCTGTAATCGTAAAAACCCCGCCCCGTCTTGATCCCATCGTAC
The DNA here is from genome assembly GCA_019307945.1 of Deltaproteobacteria bacterium. GTDB lineage: Bacteria > Desulfobacterota > DSM-4660 > Desulfatiglandales > Desulfatiglandaceae > B17-G16. The sequence continues at coordinate 32,565 of JAFDIS010000018.1, forward strand.
CCTTTGTCAACAAGCTCCTTCAAGGCCTTGGGGGATTCGGTGGAGCTGCTGATTTCCGGGAGGAGGTTCTCGCACACCCGCAGCCAAAGCCCGAGACCTGCCAGATCCATGGTGAGCAGGGGGCCGATGCTGGCCAACCGGAACCCTATACTTCCCTTGATGGCGTTGTCGATGTCCTCAGGGGTCGCAATGCCCGCATCGCAAAGGGCGAGGATCTCGCGAGCCATGGCGATCTGCACCCGATTGACCAGGAACCCGGGCAGCTCCCCGTGGATCTTGACCGGAACTTTCTTGATTCTGACCAGGAGATCATAGGCCGTATCAAGAGTCTCCTCCGTAGTCTCCTCCCCTTTGACCACCTCCACCGTGGGTACGATGTGCGGGGGATTGAACCAATGGGTGATCACGAGGCGCCCCTTGTTTTTCACTCTTTGCCCGATGCCTTTGAGAGTCAACGACGAGGTGTTGCTGGCAAGAATCGCCTCCGGCCTGCAAAGGGCTTCCATCCTCTCAAAGAGCTCCTGCTTGACCGTCAGGTCCTCGGGTGCCGCTTCCACGACAAAATCGCTCTCGGCCACAGCCTCTTTCAGATCAAGCGTGGTGGAAAGACGCTCAAGTGAGGGTGTGATTCGATCGTGATCCAGCAACCCCGAGTCCGCGAAAAGCCGCAGGCCTTCCTCGATATGATGGGATGCCACATCCAGGACACCTTGATTTACATCGTAAAGCGTGACCGGGAATCCTTCCATGACGAAGCTCATGGCGATCCCGTGTCCCATGATTCCCGCGCCCAACACGCCGACCTTTTGGATATCTCGAACTCCCATACGATCCACCTCCTTTTATCACCGCCGATTCGCACCCCCCGCTCCTTCCCGAGAAATCGGGGGGGCATTCTCGGCAACAGGGAAAAAGGGCCGCCTTCCTCAACCAAGAGGCGGCGGCCCTCTCCGCGTTCTTTTCGTTCGATGAAGGGAAGGCTCGGGGTCCCTCGAAGGATCCCTTTGCGTTATCAGGTGTTCCCCCAGCAGGCCCACCCTTCTGCGGTCTACAAGCTTCCCATCAGTTGGCCAGGACCTTCGGGAGCCACAGGCACAGTTGTGGAAATACGATGATGAGAATAACCACCAGGACCTGCAGTCCCACAAAAGGCACGATGCCCTTGTACATCTCCGGCAGTTCCAGGCCCACGTTGATACCCTTCAGGTAAAAAATGGAATAGGCGAAAGGCGGTGTGAGGAACGAAATTTGCAGACTGGTACACACCACCAGGCCCACCCAAAGGGGATCGAATCCCAGGCTCATCAGCATGGGACTGAATATGGGAACGATGATCATCAGGATCCCGATCCAGTCGATGAACATGCCCAGGAAAAGGATGATCAGGAGCATGGTGATGAAGATCCCCCAGGGCCCCAGGCCCAGACCTTTGAGAAAATTCGTGATCACATCCCCGCACCCCGCGCCCAAGAACGCGCCGGTGAACATGGAGGCGGCCACCGCGATAAAAATAATCATCGAGGTCACCCGTATGGTCACGAAACAGTTCTCCCTGAATTCCTTCCACGTAAGCCGCCTGTAAATCAACCCCAGGAGAATGGCGCCGATGGACCCCACTGCCCCCGCCTCGGTGGGAGACGCGAAACCCACGAAAATGGACCCCAAGACCAGGACGATCAAGGAAATGGGGGGCAGGAGGTATTTCAATCCCAGGATCAGAGACTCCTTCGTGAAAAAGTTGAGTTGTTCCTCCGTGGGAAGCTTGGGTCCCATTTCGGGTTTGAACCAGGTCACGACAAGGACGTAAATGATGTAGAAAGTTCCCAGGAGGATTCCGGGGATCACCGCACCGGAGAACATCTGGATCACCGATACGCCGGCCATGGGCGCATAGAGGATCAACATGATACTTGGAGGGATCAGGATCCCCAATGTACCTCCGGCGCACACACAGCCCGACGCCAGGGACTTGGAGTATTTCGCCTGGAGCATGGGCGGAACCACCAGAAGACCGATAGCCGTCTCAGAAGCCCCCACCACCCCGGTGGTGGCGGCAAAAAGCATGGCCAGAACGATCGTGGCCAGGGCCAGCCCGCCGTTGATACCGCTCATCCACCGGTTGAGAATATGGAAGGCCCGTTCGGCCACGCCCGATGTCTGCATCATGGTACCCATGAAGATAAAAAGCGGTACGGCGGCGATGATGTATTGCGACAGGATCCCGTTCACCACCCGCATCGGGATCATATAGAGATAGGCCTGGCCCGTGGTCAGGAGACCGAAGACCAGGCCTACGGTTCCCAGGTTGAACGCCAGCGGAAACCCCGCCAGGAGGATGAACAGGCTGGCAATCATCAATATGGTGGTCAGTTCAGGACTCATGGGAAGCCCCCTTCACCGCGACATAAAGTGATCGAATGAAATCCGCGATACCCTGCAGGAAGAACAGCACGACGCCCAAGGCGATGGCCAGTTTGAACGGCCCGAGGATGGGGCGCCACGAACTGGCAGAGGCCCGCTCCCCATAACTCACGGCCCAGAGGGCGTGCCCGCCGATCTTGTACACGAGGACAATGAACAGCGGGAAAAAGAGCAGCAAATAACAAACCACGTCCACAATGGCCTGGGTCCTGGGCCTCAGGCGGCCGTAAAGCAGGTCCATCCGCACGTGCCCTTTGGTGTAGTGGCAATAGGCTGCGCCCAGCATGGCGTGTGCACCATAGAGCATGTAGGTGGTATCGAAGACCCACGTCTGGGGCCTATCGAAAAAATAGCGCATCACCACCTCGTACATGATGCAAAGTACCATGGCCATCACAAGATAACTGGCTCCCTTGCCGGTCCACTCGCTCATTCGATCAATGATTCGGAGTACCTTTTCCATGGAGACTCCCCAGCAAACCGGGCTACTACCCGGCCCCGTGCACGGGTAATAGCCCGGTGGCTTATTGGATTGAACCCCGTCCGCCTTTCTCCGGCCGCAACGCCGACCGTCGGGAAGGAAAGACCGATCCTTCGTCTAGTGCGGTAGGTTGTGGGTGTTGAAGAAGGGATACCACTGCTTCCCATAGGCCTTCTGGGATTCCCACACCTTCTTGAAGAAGGCGTCCTTCTCAGAGAGTTCATCCAGGTATTCCCACGCCCACTTGACCAGGGTCTTGACGGTCTCGGGCTCCATGACCACCGTCTGGATCCCTTTTTCCTTGAAGAATTTCACTGCATCGATGTTCTTTTTCTCCATCCAGAGCCAGTCCAGGAAACGACTCGCCTGGATAGCGGATTCCATCTGGTCCCTAATATCGGCCGGCAGTTTCTTGTAGGCGTTCTTATTAACGAGCACTTCGATTTGCCCACAGGGCTGGTGCACACCGGGGAGCATGACGTACTTGCAGACCTCCCAGATTCCCAACGTCTTGTCGAAGGCAGGGATGCTGTACTCGGCCGCCGTGATCACACCCCGCTGGAGGTTGGGCATGATCTCGCCGCCGGGCATGAAGACCACGGACATGCCGTGCCTGGTCAGGACGTCGCCCATGAGCGGCATCATGCGCATCTTGAGGCCTTTGAAATCCTCGATGGTGCGGCAGGGCTTTTTGGACCACATGAAGTTCTCCATGCTGAGGGGGGGACCGTGAAGGACCTTCACGTTGAAGCCGTACCTGTCCATCATCTCCTGGTGAAGTTCCTTGCCGCCTCCGTGCTCCAGCCACATCTGCATGTCAATGGAATTGAATCCACCAGGAACCGAGCAGAAGAGGGGCGCCACCTGGATCTTGCCCACCCACTGGCCCGCATAGCCGAAATTGACCTGGTAGACCCCGTCGCTCACAGCCTTGATGCCCTCGAAGGGCGGCACCAGGGCACCTGCCGGGTAGACCTCCCAGATCATCCGGCCGCCCGTGGCCTTTTTCACCCGATCCGCCATGTGAAGGAGGATGTCATGGTAGAGCATGCCCGCAGGGACGAAGCCCTGCACTTTCCATTTTATGACCTTGCCTTTTGCGAAAGAGGTTACGCTAAAAGAAATTACCAGTCCGACAACCAACAGGGCGATCAAGAGCTTCCTTCCCATCTACTGCCTCCCTTTTCAAAAATTGTCAATAGTTCTCAATGGTTAACAGAAAAAACGCCTTCGAAAGATTCCTGTTACTTAAATTCATCTCTTAGTAGTTGTCAAGAAAAAACCATGCATCCCCGTCTACAGGGCGCGGAGAACATTTTTTTTGAAAAAAGAACTGATTGGTGGTATGAGTCATCCCAGAACTAATAGAGTCCGGGGAGAAATGTTTTTCGACTGAGCGGCCTCCATAGCGGGTGCAAGGATGGCCTCATTACGGCGGAAAAACAGTGGTTCCCCGGCGCGGGCATCTTTACACACCATAAATAAAGAGGGGGTGGACGCATGGCCAAGATCCTGTGGGAACCTTCCAGCGAAGCCGTAAAAAAGACAAATATGTATAAGTTCTTTGGTTTCGTAAACGAAAAATACGGTCTGAATATCTCGGATTACAACACGCTGTGGGAATGGTCGGTTGAAGACATCCCGAACTTCTGGGCTGCCGTATGGGACTTCGTCCAGATCAAGGCCTCGAAGCCTTATGACGAAGTGGTGGACGACCCGGCGAAACTTCCCGGAGCGCGCTGGTTTTCGGGGGCGGAACTAAACTTCGCCGAAAACCTTCTCAGGTACCGGGATGAACAAACGGCTCTGATCTTCAGGGGGGAGGACAGCGTCAGGCGCACAGTAACTTACAAGGAGCTTTACGACGAAGTGGCGCGCACGGCCAAGTCCCTTCGGGAGGCCGGGGTCAAATCAGGCGACCGGGTGGTGGGGTTTGTCCCCAACATGCCCGAGGCGATAATCGCCATGCTGGCGGCCACCAGTACCGGCGCCACCTGGTCTTCCTGCTCTCCCGATTTCGGGATCAAGGGCGTTCTGGACCGTTTCGGCCAAATCAAGCCGAAAGTTCTTTTCACGGCCGACGGGTACTGGTTCAAGGGCAAGCCCCTCGACTCCCTGGAGAGGATCGGCGCCATCCTCAAAGAACTCCCCAGCATCGAAAAGGTAGTGGTCATCCCGTATACCAATGAAAGGCCCGACATCTCCGCCGTGCCCAATGCGGTGCATTATGCGGATTTCAAATCGGCCGAAAGCGGCCTTGAAATCGACTTCGAGCAACTTCCCGCGGACCACCCCCTTTACATCATGTACTCTTCGGGCACCACGGGGCTTCCCAAGTGCATGGTCCAGAGTGCGGGAGGGGTCCTGATCAACCAGCTCAAGGAACTGGTCCTTCACACGGACCTCAAGCGGGAAGATACGATTTTCTATTTCACCACCTGCGGATGGATGATGTGGAATTGGCTCACCTGTTCCCTGGGCGTGGGCGCCACACTGGTGCTCTACGACGGCAACCCCTTTCACCCGGACCCCTGGGCTCTCTGGAAGATGGCCGAAGACGAAGGAATCACGGTATTTGGAACCAGCGCGGGATACATTGCGGCCATGATGAACGCAGAGGTGAAACCCCGCGAACGGTTCGCCCTCAAACCGCTCCGCGCAGTCCTTTCCACCGGCTCGCCCCTGTCCGTCGAGGGCTTTGAATACATCTACGAAACCGTGAAAAGCGACCTGCAACTTGCTTCCATTTCCGGCGGCTCGGACATCAACGGGTGTTTCGCCGCGGGCGATCCCACCTCACCGGTTTACGCGGGCGAACTCCAGTGCCGGTGTCTCGGGATGAAGGTGGAAGCCTTCGACGAGCAGGGCCGTCCCGTGCGCAACCAGCAAGGTGAGCTTGTCTGTACGGCGGCCTCCCCTTCCATGCCCATCTATTTCTGGGACGATCCGGACGGAGCCAAGTATCATGCAGCCTATTTCGACGTCTATCCCAACGTGTGGCGTCACGGGGATTTCATCGAAATCAACGACAGGGGCGGTGTGGTCATCTACGGCCGGTCCGATGCGACTTTGAATCCCGGGGGAGTGCGCATAGGAACGGCCGAGATCTACCGTCAGGTGGAAGCCCTACCGGAGATCGCCGACAGCCTCGTGGTGGGCCAGAACTGGAAAAACGATGTGCGGGTGATCCTCTTCGTAAAGATGGAAGAGGGCCGGGAGCTAACCGACGAGTTGAAAAACAAGATCCGTGTCACCCTGCGCACAAATGCATCGCCAAGGCACGTTCCCGCCAAGATCATCGAGGTGCCTGACATTCCATATACGCTGAACATGAAAAAGGTGGAACTGGCGGTCAAGAAGGTGATCGAAGGCAAAGCGGTGCTGAACAAGGACGCCCTGAGCAATCCGGAGTCCCTTGATTACTTCGCGGACCTGAAGGAATTGCAGGAAGACTAGAGGGGGGGGCGGGCATGAGCGGAGAAAAGGACACCAGCGCCCTGCCCGTCACCCTGTTCCCCCACTCTTACGCGGTCCCCGAGACCTTCCGGTGCCTCCGAGATATGTTCGGGCGGGTTAGGCTCTGCCTTCCCTGGTATATGGAGCCACCCCCCGGCGCGCATGAGGAGGGAGTGGAGATCCTGAGGCCTCCCGAGATTCTCAGGCCCGAGGAAGATTTCAACGCCCTGCTCAAGGAATACCTCGGATGGATGGAAGAGCATGCGGCCCGGGGAGACAATTCCTTCGTGCACGCAGCGCGCGAACTGCTCGAGGCTGAGGAGACCACCTGGGGCATTGGAAGGACGCTTCGACGAATGGGGGGAGGCCGAGACGATGAGAGTGAGTCGGATCAGGCGTTTCGGTGGCACATGATACTACACCTTTCAGCCGAAGTCGAAAAGAACCGTGCCGACGCTGAACAAATCCTTCGTAAACTCAAGCAAGAGTCATCTCCCCTGAAGGAAGCCCTGGGCGAAATCGAAGAACCCGTGGGTGTCCTAGACGATCTTCCGCCGGGCGAGGGAAGCGGGGACGAACGACGCGTTTCCAGGACACTGAAGGCCTGGACGGGGCTTTTCGGGCGAGAGCTGGATCGGGAAACCATACTCATCACCTTTGATCGCGAGGTGATGGACCACGTGGCGGGCCTTTTGGAGGAGCACGGGCCGGCGGGATCTCATGAGATCTTCGAGGTCGGAGTGCCGTCTTTTGCAGGTGACGATGCCCGCAAAAAAGCCCTGGAACCCCTTCGAACAATCCTGCGTCCCGCGGGGCCAAAGGGCGAGCATGCGAGTAGCGCCTCGGAAAGATCCACGGAAGGGAACCACCGTGTGTCCGAAGGCTCTCCCGACGAAGGAGCCCCCCTCCGGGTCCTTCCCCTGCCGCAGGACCCCGCGTCGCTCCCACGCCCGCTCCAGGAGGAGATCCCCCCAGCAGGAGCGCTCCTATACTTCTCCTGCACCTCGTAAGACCAGAAACGCCGTGACGTCGGAAAACGCGGAGCCTGCACCCCGGGCCACGGCCCCGCGCACGCCATGGAAAAGACAATGAACGACCAAGACAAATCCCAGGGCCGCGTCGCGGGAGAGCAAGGCGCACATTTTCCCGGCCGGGAGGAATGGACACGCCGATTCATCGCCTGTGAACCCCGCCTGAGCGAGGCGGTTGAACTCTACCGAGAAGCGGGCTTCGAAGTGCGGTTGGAACCCCTGCCCCCGGAACCGGAGTGTGTGGAATGCAACGGCCTGGAAGGCCGGGCTCCTGAGTGCCGCATCTGTTACCAGGGGATGGAAGATCGCTACAAGGTCATCTACACCAGGCACGTTAAGAAAGACGATGGCCGGAAGCACCCCTCATCCGGCCCCGGAACCCCGTCTCCTGCTCAATCGCGGAGGCGTCGTTAGAGCTCGAGCCGCGATCCAGACGTTTTAGAGTAGCAACTTCCGCCCGCCCCCCAATCCGACAACTCTGTGGGGCCACCTGGTTTCCATCCATAAACGGCTCTTTTTGTCCTCGCCTGTGGGCTCGGACTCCCCACTCTCCGAGTGGGTCCCCAGTTTGTCCTCGCCTGTGGGCTCGGACTCCCCATCCTCCGGATGGGTCCCCGGTTTGTCCTCGCCTGTGGGCTCGGACTCCCCATCCTCCGGATGGGTCCCCGGTTTGTCCTCGCCCGTGGGCATTGGTTTGTGGACAGCCACTTGCCTATTAGTTTTTAGTTTCCAAACTCACCAGCAAAGTACATCAGATCATCCAGATCCACGTCGCAATCGTGGTCCAGATTTGCAAGACAAGTATCCTGAATCTCGCTGACAAACCAGGTACACGTTCTCCCTTCCAGGGTAAAGGTCCACCTAAAACCAGGACCCAGCGGAAAATAGTCACCTGAATTACTCGCTATATTTCCATATGAGTCAAGCCCACCCACATATTTAGTTTCTGTTGTTCCATCTGCGGCTTTTTCGGTTATTATGAGTTTTACTGGTCCAACACCCGGCGCAAACCACCTTTCATATTTTACGGGGTAAGGCTGCCCGGAGGTATAGCCACCTGGATAAGAAAGATTCTCTACCACCTTGACGCAGTTCTCAAAGGATCCTGCCGGCACATTTACTGTTTCGCTGCGGCTGACAACCCGGGCAATGGAGTTAACTGTGTAGCCGGCCGACTCGCCACTGGAAGACCATTCATCCCCGGGTTCAGGAGGAAAAAATCTAAGAGGCGGAGAATGGGTGGCAAATGGCAATATTACATCAACGCCAGAATAGGCCCCTCCCCCATCTCCTGCTACGCTAAATCCTTCATACCACAGTTCACCATTGCCATCCTCACACAATTGTTTTCCGAAGGTAATACTCCCATTGGCATTCCCCACAACCTCTATTTTATATGTGGCATTGCAATTGGATGACCCGAAGTTAGACACAAAATAACTTACAAAATGTGCCAGATCAGCCCCATCGACGTCCCTGTCCTGGTCAACATCAGAGTTATATACAGTCACACAGGATGGTGGGTTGTATCCTATACCTGCAAGATTGTAGTATTGCCTTGCTTTTTCCCAATATAAGGTGGCTGTAGGGCAGTCGCCTTTGAAATTCGCTGCATCTCCAGCTTGACGGAAGCAATCTCCTGTTCTTTGATAGTCTGGTGCATCAATAAAATTCTCAGCCGCCACAACATAATAGCTTATCGCGGCATCCCAATTTTTAGATGCAGAAGCAGCGTTGCCGGCCCAAGCATAAGCGTCTCCTGCTTTCCAATAATCAGACACGAGGAGATAGTTATCGCCTGATGTTTCGTAATTCGTCATGCTTTCATCGTACTTGCCTGTGGCATATGCCGCCTGACCTGCATGGTAATGCGCCTCGGCCTTTCTTTGAGAGTCTGACGTCATATCAGCATACGTTACCTCTAATTGGTAATACTCATATGCTTGGTCATAGCTCCCCAGCTCATAGGCCACGTTACCTGCCCAGCCATAGGAGTCAGAAGCCCGCCAGTAATCAGGCACTTCTGAATAGTATTCACCTGCAGTTGAATATTCCGTTTTACTCTCTTCGTATCTCCCTGTGGCATAAGCTGCTTGTCCAAGATGATAATATCCTATCGCTTTTCTTTCAAAATCCGTGGTTAGATTCGCATAATTTACCTCTTGCTGATAGTAAAGGTATGCCTGTTCGTAGTTTCCTTGTTCAAAGGCCACATTGCCTGCCCGGCCATAGGAGTCAGAAGCCCGCCAGTAATCAGGAGGGTTAAGGCTTGAGTAGCATTCTGCCGCCTCCACATAACTTTTAGAAGCGTACAGGTCATCACACTCGTCACTGGAGGGACCATCCGCCCACAAAATAGCGTTGCCGACAGTCATGAATGAACTAAACAAACCAAAGAGGGTCCACAGCCAAAAAGCCCGTATTTTTCCTTTAATAAAGGTTGTAATTAGCATTTTATTCCCTCCAATCTCTTATTGCCCAAACTCATTTCCGAAAATCTCAAGGTCCTGTTCATCAATCACCCCGTCTTGATGAAGATCGCAGGCGGGGTTAAACCCGGCATCTCCTGTGCTGCTGCCGAAGCCCGCTGCAAAAGCGGTCAAATCCTTCCCATCACAATCCTTATCCCCATCGAAGTCTCCTGCCAATTGTGGCCCTATTACTCCTTGATAACGTCCAAAGTAAACCGAGCAGATCCGGACGAAAACCAGACACGGTTCTCCGTCCTTGTTCACGGCAAGAGCGCAATGATAGAGTGTTTCATCAACCCCTTCGTCCACCGTCTCAACGTCCCACCCGGAACCAAGATCTTTAGCGAAACGGATGGCACTATACACGTGGTCGGCGCCGGTGCCTGGATCACTAAAAACCCTTTCAAGTGTATAAACCACGTAAGCATCGTTCCATTTGCCAAACGCAGGACAGGGGTGGTATATCCCGCTGTCGCTCGAATGGTCAATAGGGGAAATATTCCATGAGTGACCATCAAAACGAGCGATTTCAACAGTGTCGTCGTGCGTGCCCCCAAACCCACGGTACACAACATAGCTCAAGGCAGGAAGCCCATTTTGATTTAGCGCTATCGAGGGGTTACGGAGGGAGAAATCTTCCCCAGACTGCCTCACGCTTTGAAATATCCACGGGTCACCACCAGCCTGGCCTGATTTCGCCAGGATCAGTTCCGTTCCAAAATGGCCGTCGTAATAAGAACTCAGGTAGCCCACAAGAATATGTCCCTCTCGATCTATTGCCAGTGTAGGTGCTCCTATGATGTCAGACGTCAGGGAAACATGAGACCAAGTTCCGTCCTTGCGAATTGCTACCCGGAGTTCTTTAGACAAGGGATCCCCGGTCACGTAAGCAATGACGGGGTTTCCCTGGGAGGTGTACCCAAGGGACGTTGTGGTCTCTGCTCCAGACCAGTCTGGGACGACAGCCTCTTTTGTGAAATTAAGTCCCGTCCCTTCAGCCAGGCAAATTTCTCCACTTAATTGATCATCAGCATTCTCTAAGCAATAGGAGAGGCCCCAGATCCCGGTTGGGCTTAAGGCAAGGGAGGGTGCGGGCATACCGGCGTAAGCCATTGAGGAGGGAAACGTATCAATGTTAACAAGTTCCCATGCCGATTCTCCTCTGCGGGCCAATCGTAGTATCCCAGTGGAGCCACTGAATGACCTTTCGGGGTAAGCGATGATGGGTTTGCCGTCCTGATCAAATATCAGCGGGCCACCTCCACAGACATTCATTTCCTGGACCAGCTCCGCCTCCCAGTTGGGGGAAAGGTCGGCCCACGACCAACATGGCCCCCCTAAGGCTAGGCCAATACCCAAAGCAAACAGAGCCAATTTCATGCTAACGATCCTTTGAATGGGGATAACAAATATTGCCATAACCATCTCGACATTCAGCGCTAATTCAGGAGGAAGACCATATCCTGAATAAGTGCAAACAACGTTTTTTTGTTGGGTCAGACGATTGTAAAGAGCGCAAGCGCCTCCAATCAGTTCAGCGGCATGCTGGACAATTATATGGATGTTTTTTCCCGGGTCAGGGGTGAGTCTGTAAAGAAGTGAAGATAACCCTGCAATGGTCTTCATTGGCAGCCCTCTACTGGCGATGATTCAAAATTCATGGTCCCGTAGGAACGATAATGCAACTAAGGGCCTAAACCAAATGATTACGAAATACCTAGCACTTCAGAGATAAAATGTCAAACAGGCCAAGCAAAGCCTCAAACAAACCGTTAGTGCGAAGCTCTGTTGTTCCTCCCCCGGTTTTGCAGGATTCAAGAGTGCCGGATCAAGCCTGTTATTGGAGGATAATTTCTGATTTCAATCGGTTATAACATGTGCAGCGACCGTACAGCCCTGTTCTGTTCCTCTGATTCATCACCCCCAACAATGTACCTTTCCCCTATAAATTGCCCTTCCAGGTTAGGTGGTGGAACCCTCCGGCATAGGCGCCGTCTCTTTCCAGAGCCCTGGGCATCTGAAAATGCCTACCGCGCGCTAGCGATCTGAGAGGAAGGTCAAGAGAAACCGTCCGATGGGTTGAGCGCCTCCGAACACCGTTTTTGGCCGTTTTTAAACGGGTCCTCCAGAGGAATCATTTTCGGTAACAGACCAACGTTGTTTTAATGTTATTTCAAATTGTTAGCATATTATTTTCGAATATTTCACGCGGACAAGAACCATAATTTGTAAATATACCTTGACAAATATTTCTCCGATTTATAAGTAAATAATGACATATAGGAAAAGGAGACCACCATGAACTGGAAGCCTGAGGTCGACGAGATAGTCCGCCGCAAAGAGATGGCTGAAAGGATGGGGGAGCCGATGCGGTGGAGCGGCATATCAGGGCCGGCAAGCTAACGGTTCGCCAGAGAATAGACAAGATCCTGGATCAAGGAAGTTTTAGGGAAATCGGCGCGTTGACCGGTGCAGAGAAGTACGACGAACATGGCAATTTGATCGAATTTACCCCTGCTAACGTAGTCATCGGATCAGGACGTGTAGATGGTAGAGTCGTGGTCATATCTGCAGAAGATTTTACCGTGCGCGGCGGTTCTTCCGAGGCCACCATCTCCGATAAATGGATCTGGGCGGAAACGCTGGCCCTGGAGATGCGAATGCCCCTGATACGCCTGGTGGATACAGCAGGGGGCATTATCAAATTATTGGAAAAGATGGGTGCGACCAAGCTGCCGGGATACAAAGACTGGGACCTGGCAAATGTCCTCGGCATAGTGCCTGTCGCAAGTGCTGCATTGGGCTCCGTAGCCGGCCTGGGAGCCGCAAGGGTGGTTGCTTCACATTTCTCGGTCATGGTGAAGGAAACCAGCCAGGTCTTTGCAGCCGGGCCTCCCGTGGTCTTACGGGCCACCGGGGAAGAATTGAGTAAGGAACAATTGGGGGGCTACAGGATTCACGCCCGTGGAAGCGGTGTGGTAGACAACGAAGCCCACAATGAAGAAGATGCCTTTCAGCAGATCAGACGCTTCTTTTCCTATTTACCTTCCAGCGTGTACCAGGTCCCACCACACCAACCCAGTGACGACGATCCCAACAGGCGAGAAGAAGCCCTCCTTTCCATTGTGCCGCGTAACAGGAAAAGGACTTATGATCCCAGGAAATTGCTGGACCTTGTTTTTGATCCAGGCACCCTTTTTGAGATCGGTCGCCACCAGGGCCCTTCAGTAGTCTCCATGCTGGCCGGGCTGAACGGCTATCCCGTGGGGATTATGATCAATGACACTCGATTTTTTGGTGGGGGGATGGATGCCAGGGCCGCCGAAAAGACCGTTCGTTTCGTAGACATGTGTGACACATTTCATTTGCCCATCGTCAACTTCGTGGATCAACCGGGGGTTATCGTAGGCCAGGCCGCGGAAAAGGCCGACACCATCCGGTCAGCGGTACGGGCGTTACAAGCCATCGCGCAGAGCAGGGTGCCATGGCTCGCAATGATTCTCCGAAGGGCATTCGGCGTAGCAGGCTCTTATTACGGCCGTCAGCATGATCTTAACCTGCGCTACGCGTGGCCTTCGGGAGTCTGGGGCTCCCTGCCCATCGAAGGTGGCGTCGAGGCCGCCTATAAAAGAGAACCCAAATTGAGCGTTTCAAATTTTGATGAGGAACTGTTCCTCATTGTTTTTAGGGAGATCGCTTGCAATGAGGCTGTCTGAATCACCACCCAACGGGGTTCGCCCAAGCGG
>JAFDIS010000110.1 GCA_019307945.1 Deltaproteobacteria bacterium
ACGATCCTGTCGGGCTCGACCCCCGCCCTCAGGGCGCGGTAAAGCTCGCCCGCTGATACGATGTCCACGCCGCCCCCTTCAAGGGCGAAGAGACGAAGCACGGCCAGGTTGCTGTTGGACTTCATGGAAAAGCAGGTCAAATGCCGCACGTCACCGAAGGCGTCGTCCACGGCCCGAAAGTGCTGCCGCAGGGTGGCATGGGAGTAAAGGTAGAGGGGCGTCCCCACCTCCTCGGCAATGCGTGCCACCGGGACTTCCTCGCAATAAAGTTCGTTTTCTCGGTACGTGAAATGGTGCATGGCGTACTATCTCTTCCCCTTCGTGAACTTGACGTTGTTTGAAAGGGGGCCCATGGCCCTGTTTTCACCCAGGAGCGCCACCGCAAAAAAATGGGTGCCGGGCCTTGCGCGCAGGCGAACCCGGCAACGAAACCTCAGGGTGTCCACCACCCCGGGGTCCAGGATCTCTTCCTGGAAACCGCCGTAGCGAATAGGACAACCCTCGCAGGGGGCCTCTCCCGGGGCGTACCAGACATGAAAAAGCCTGAACCCCGAAATGCCTAGAGGCCGGTCCTTCCCTGCCCCTTCACCTACCACCCGGCCCTCCAGCTCTATGACTCCCTCCTGCCACTTGCCGCGGAGATCCGCCACCAGGAGATCGAAGCGCGTTCCCGGCGCGACGGGCGGACCTTTTTTCCCGCAGCCGGCGGCCGCGGCCGCAACGCAGCAGAAAAACAAGAGACCCAGTGCAAGACGAACCCTCAAAGCCCCAACTCCCGCCTGGCCTTCTTGAGTCGTTCCCGGACCACTCCGGGGCCCGTGCCCCCGGTGATATTTCTCCGGTCCAGGCACATGACCGGGTCCAACCATTCGTAGACATCCTTTTCGATCCTGCGAGCGAACCCCTTCATCTGCTCCAGGGTCAACTCATGAAGTTCCTTTCCCTGCTCTACGGCAAAAAGGACCATCCGGCCCACCGTCTCGTGGGCCTGCCGGAAGGTCATCCCCTTTCGAACGAGGTAGTCGGCCAGGTCCGTGGCCGCCAGATATCCCCGTTGCGTGGCCTCCAGCATGCGCTCGCCGTGAAAGGTCACCTCGCCCATGAGACGTGCCAGGATCCCCACGCAGGCCTCCACCGTGTCCACCGTGTCGAACAGGGCCTCCTTGTCCTCCTGCATGTCCTTGTTGTAGGCCAGGGGCAGACCCTTCATGGTGGTGAGAAGCGAGACCAGGTGCCCGTAGACGCGTCCCGTCTTGCCCCGGATCAACTCGGGGATGTCCGGGTTCTTTTTCTGGGGCATGATGCTGCTTCCCGTGCAAAATGCGTCCGAAATGGCCGCGAACCCGAACTCCCGGCTCGACCAGAGCACCAGTTCTTCGCAAAGCCTGCTCAAATGCATCATCAGGATCGACGCACACGCAAGATACTCCAGGACAAAATCCCGGTCGCTCACCGCGTCCATGCTGTTCCGGCTCACCGCCTCGAACCCCAGCTCCTCCGCTACCATGTCGCGGTCCAGGTCGAAGGTGGAACCCGCAAGGGCCGCGCTTCCCAGGGGTAGCACGTTGACCCGCTTGAGGGCGTCCCGGAGCCGATCCCTGTCCCGATGGAACATCTCGAAGTAGGCCATTAAGTGGTGGGCAAGCAGCACCGGCTGTGCCCGCTGAAGGTGAGTGTAGCCCGGCATGATCAGGTCTACGTTTTTCTCGGCCTGATCGAGGAGGGCCTCCTGGAGCCTTTGGAGCAGTTCATCCAGATGACTCACGGCCTCCCGCACGAAGAGCCTTGCATCCAGGGCTACCTGGTCGTTGCGGCTCCTGCCCGTGTGGAGTTTCTCCCCAAGCGGCCCAACTTTGTCCACCAGGGCCTTTTCCACCAGGCTGTGGATGTCCTCGTAATCCTCGTCCGCGGGGTATTCGCCGTGCTCCAGTTCGCGCCGGATCTCCCCCAGGGCCTCAATGATCCGGCCGGCCTCTTCCTCCGTGATGATCCCCTGCTTGGCCAGCATCCGGCAGTGGGCCATGCTGCCCTCGATATCATGGGCAAAAAGCCTCCAGTCGAAACCGATCGAGGCATTGAATGCATCCACCTGCACATCGGTCTCTTCCCGGAAACGGCCGCCCCAAAGCTTCTCGCTCATGCCGCCACCTCGCTATCGGGCCGCCCGGCCGCCCTGCTCCAGAAGCCGGGCGATCTTGAGACGAAGCCCGCTGAGCCTGATAAACCCCTCCGCATCCTTCTGATCGTAGACCTCGTCGCTTTCAAAGGTGGCAAAGTCCGGGTGGTACAGGGAGCGATCCGACTTTCTGCCCACCACCGTGCAGTTGCCCTTGTAGAGCTTGAGCCTCACAACGCCCGTCACGTTTTTCTGGGTCTCGTCCACCAGGGCCTGCAGCATTTCGCGCTCCGGCGAAAACCAGTACCCGTAGTAGACCATCTCGGCGTATCGGGGGATCAGGCTGTCGCGGATATGGATGACCTCCCTGTCACAAGTGATGGATTCCATGGCCAGGTGCGCCTCACGCAGGATGGTTCCCCCCGGGGTCTCGTACACGCCGCGGGATTTCATCCCCACATAGCGATTCTCCACCATGTCCACCCGGCCGATGCCGTTTTCGCCCCCTAAACGGTTGAGGTGTTCCAGGAGCTCGGCGGGCCCCATGGGCGTTCCGTCCACCGCCACCGGGTTTCCCCGCTCAAAGTTGATCTCCAGATAGGTCGGCCGGTCCGGCGCGGCCTCGGGTGAAACGGACATGACGAACATGTCCTCGGGCGGCTCGTTCCATGTGTCCTCCAGGATTCCTCCTTCGAAGCTTATGTGAAGGAGGTTGCGGTCACTGGAGTAAGGCTTCTCCTTGGAGACGGGCACGGGAATGCCGTGGCTCCGCGCATAGTCTATGAGGTCTTCCCTGCCCTTGAAATCCCACTCCCGCCACGGCGCGATGATCTTGAGAGACGGGTCGAGGGCCATGTAACCCAGCTCAAACCGCACCTGATCGTTCCCTTTCCCCGTGGCCCCGTGGCTCACGGCGTCAGCTCCGAAGCGCTTGGCCGCTGCCACCTGTCCCCTGGCGATCAGCGGCCGGGCCAGTGAGGTGCCCAGCAGGTAGCGGGATTCGTAGATGGCGTTGGCCCTCAGGGCCGGGAAAACGAAGTCCCGCACAAAGGGTTCACGCAGGTCTTCGATAAGCACCTCGTCGGCCCCTGTGGCAAGGGCCTTGTCGCGAATCCCCCCCAGTTCATCTCCCTGTCCCAGATCGGCCGCGTAGGCCACCACCGGACAACCGTAGGTCTCCTTGAGCCAACGCAGGATCACGGACGTGTCCAACCCGCCCGAGTAGGCCAGTACGATCTTTCTGACTTGAACAGACAATGTCTCTTCCTCCGCATGAAAAAAGTTTGGACGTCTCCGCGCCCCTAAAAATCGATCTCATCAAGCGCTGCGCGGGACTCCTCAGAGGGCCGGAATCAGTCTTTCCAGCAGGGCCTCGTGAAGGTGGAGTTTGTTTTCCGCCTGGTCGAATACCACGGAGGCCTTGCCCTCCAGGACCTCCTCGGAAATCTCCTCTCCCCGATGGGCGGGGAGGCAATGCATGACGATGATGTCCGACCGGCCATGGCGCAAGAGGTCATCGTTTACCTGGTATCCCGCAAAAGCCGCCAGGCGCTCTTCCCTTTCCGCCTCCTGCCCCATGCTGGCCCACACGTCGGTATTCACCACATGGGCATCCCGGACCGCTGCGGATGGGTCCGCCACCACACGCACGTTGGAGCCCGTTCCTTCCAGGACCGACGGGTCAGGCTCGTAGCCCCGGGGGCAGGCCAGGACCAGTTGGAAACCCAGCTTTGCGGCCGCGTTGATCCAGGAGTGGGCCACGTTGTTCCCGTCGCCCACCCAGGCCACCTTGAGACCTTCGATCCGCCCCTTTTTTTCTTTAACCGTAACCAGGTCGCTCAGGACCTGGCAGGGATGATATAGATCCGTCAAGGCGTTGATGACGGGAATCCGGGCCCAACGGGCCATCTCCTCCACCAACTCTTGGGCGTAGGTTCGGATCACAAGGGCGTCCAGGTACCGCGACAGCACCCTGGCCGTGTCCTTGACCGGTTCGTCCCTGGACATCTGGGTGTCTTTCGTACTCAGGAAAAGGGTGTGTCCTCCAAGCCTGGCCATGGCCGCTTCGAAGGAGACCCGCGTGCGGGTGGAGGCCTTCTCGAAGATCAGGCCCAAGGTCCGACCCATCAATGCCTGCGGCCGACCCCTTCCCGTCTTTTTAATCTCCAGGGCCCGGTCCACGAGGGAGAGGATCTCCTCCCGTTCCAGGTCCCTGATGGTCAAAAGGTCCTTTTTCATCGTTCCTATCAACTCCCCTTTAGGTCCGCCACCGCTCATCCGCTCCTGAAAGGACCTCTCAATCCGCCTGTCCCAGGATCCGATCCAGGGCACCCGTCAATTCATCGATTTCGGCCCGCTCCACCACCAGGGGTGGGATGAAGCGAAGTACCCTGTCCTGGGTGCAATTGATGAGGAGACCCTCCTTCATGCAGGCCTCCACCACCGGAGCCCCGGCGCGGTCCAGTTCTATGGCCAGGATCAGCCCCAGCCCCCTGACGTCCTTTACGCAAGCGTGCCGGCCTTTCAGTTCCTGGAGCTTTTCCTTGAAATAGGCCCCCACCTCCCGGCAATGATCGATCCATCCGTCACGGAGCAGGCTCTCGACCACCGCCTTGGACACGGCCGTCACGAGGGGAGTGCCCCCGAAGGTGGTGGCATGGGTCCCCGGCGCGAAGGCGCCGGCCACGGATTCCCGGGAAAGCATCGCGCCGATGGGCAGCCCGTTGCCCAGGGCCTTGGCCAGCGTCATGATGTCCGGGCGGACGCCATAATGCTCGTGAGCGAAGAGTTTGCCCGTTCGGCCCATGCCCACCTGGATCTCATCGAAGATCAGAAGCGCCCCTCGCTCACTGCACATAGTCCTTACGGCTTCCAGGTATGAGGGATCGGCCGGCACCACGCCCCCCTCCCCCTGGATGGGTTCCATGAGCACGCCGCACACCGTGTCGTCCAGGGCCCGGTCCAGCGCGGCCGGGTCGTTGAAGGGTACGAAGGAAAACCCTTCGAGAAGCGGTTCGAAGCCTTTCCTGACTTTGGCCTGTCCCGTGGCGGATAGGGTGGCCATTGTCCTTCCGTGAAACGAGTTCTCCATTGCGATGATACGGTATCGCTCCCGGCCCGAATGCTCCTTGGCGTATATCCTGGCAAGCTTGATGGCCGCCTCGTTGGCCTCGGCACCGCTGTTACAGAAAAAAACCCGGTCGGCAAAAGAGTTCTCCACCAAGAGCTGCGCGAGTTCCGCCTGGGGTCGGGTGTAATACAGGTTGGAGACGTGTACCAGTGTCTTCGCCTGAGTCTCCAGGGCCCGGCTCACGACGGGGCTTGCATGTCCCAGTGAACAAACCGCAATACCCGCCACGAAGTCCAGGTAAGAGTTTCCCTCTTCGTCCCACAAGCGGCACCCCTCTCCCCGCACGAGGGCAAGGGGATAGCGGCCGTAGGTTTGGAACATCACCCGGTCTGCCAGTTCAATGGTGGTCTCGTTGTCCTTTTTCATACCGCTCATCTTCTCCCACCTCCTTCTTCGGGCCCCCCTGGTTCCTTCACCTCGCACCGCTCTCGGCGGGCACGAGCTGGGTGCCCACCCCGCTCTCAGTAAAGATCTCCACCAGAATGGCGTGCTCCTTTCGACCGTCGATAATATGGGCCTTTCCCACTCCCATTTCCAGGGCTTCAAGGCAGCACCGGGTCTTGGGGATCATACCCCCCTGAATGGTTCCGTCGGCGGTCAGCGCGCGGGTCTTTTCCGGCGTAAGTGTGGAGATGAGACGTCCGTCCCGATCCAGGACTCCTTCCGTGTCCGTGAGCAGGATGAGCTTTCTCGCGCGCAGGCTCGAGGCGATCCGGCCCGCCACCAGGTCCGCGTTGATGTTGTAGGTTTCCCCGCCTTTGCCCGCCCCCACCGGCGCTATGACCGGTACGAACCCCTTTTCCAGGAGCCCCGCAAGGATTCCGGTGTCCACCTCGGTGATTTCGCCCACAAGACCCATATCGATGATTTCCGGCGGCTGGTCGGCCCCCCGGTCTTTCTTATAGGTCATCTTCCTCGCCGTGATGAGATGGCCGTCCTTACCGCTCAAGCCAACGGCCCTGCCTCCGTTGCGGTTGATGAGATGAACGATTTCCTTGTTCACCTTGCCGGCCAGCACCATCTCCACCACGTCCATGGTCTCCTGGTCCGTCACCCGCATGCCGTCCACGAACCTGGCTTCGATGGACAGCCGTTTGAGGTACTCACCGATCTGGGGGCCACCGCCATGGACCACTATGGGGTTGAGCCCCACGAACTTCATGAGAATGATGTCCAGGGCGAAGGTCTTCTTCAGCGTCTCGTCCACCATGGCGTGGCCTCCGTACTTGATCACCACCGTGGCGTCCTTGAACCTCTGGATGTAGGGCAAAGCCTCGATGAGGACCCTGGCCCGCTCCATGTAACCGCTCATAGGATGTACCTGCTCAGATTTTCGTCTTCCAGGATGTCTTCAAGCTTTTGGGACACATATTCCCTTGTTATGTTGACGTCTTTTTCCCCCATGTCCGGGGCCTCGAAGGAAATCTGGTCCAGCAGCTTTTCCATCACCGTGTGAAGCCGCCTGGCGCCGATGTTTTCCGTCCGCCGATTCACCTCGCTTGCGAGGGAAGCGATCTCCCGGATCGCTTCCTCTTCGAAGGTCAATCGGATCCCTTCCGTGGCCAGCAGTGCCCTGTACTGGGTGATCAGGGCGTTGCGGGGCTCTGTCAGGATCCGCACAAAGTCTTCCATGGTCAGGGAATCGAGTTCTACGCGGATCGGGAACCGGCCCTGAAGTTCCGGAAGCAGGTCGGACGGCTTGCTTACGTTGAAAGCCCCTGCCGCGATGAAGAGGATGTGATCCGTCTTGACCATGCCGTACTTCGTCGTGACGGTGGAGCCTTCCACGATCGGAAGCAGGTCGCGCTGAACCCCTTCCCGGGAGACGTCCGGGCCGTGGGAGGCCTCGGATCCGGCCACCTTGTCCAGCTCATCGAGAAAGACGATGCCGTTCTGCTCGGTCATCCGCACGGCGCGCTCGATGACCTTGTCCATATCGATGAGGCGCTGGGACTCCTCCTGGATCAAAATCTCCATGGCCTCGGGAACCTTCACCCGCCGCCGCTTCTTTTTCTGGGGAAAGAGGTTGCCGAACACTTCCTTTACATTGAACTCCATTTCCTCCAGGCCTGCGCTGGAGAAGATCTCCACCATGGGCATGGTCGATTGGGTGACCTCCAGTTCCACGAAACGCTCGTCCAGCTTTCCATCTCTTAGAAGGCGACGCAGTTTCTCGCGTGTGGAGGACCCTTCCGCCCTGTCCACCCGAACCACCTCCAGGACCTTTTGACCTTCCCCTTCCGGTTCTTCCCGCGCCTGGTCCTTTCTCTTGGGCAGGAGGATATCCAGGAGTCGCTCCTCGGCCAGGTCCCGTGCCTTGTTCAGGACACGCTCCTGCTCCTCTTTCTTGGCCATATTCACGGCCAGCTCCGTGAGGTCCCTGACGATGGACTCCACGTCTCTGCCCACATACCCCACCTCCGTGAACTTGGTAGCCTCAATCTTGAGAAAGGGGGAATTGGCGAGCCTTGCCAGCCGCCGGGCGATCTCCGTCTTTCCCACACCTGTGGGACCGATCATGATAATATTTTTCGGCGCGATCTCGTCCCTGAGATCCGCCGGGACCTGCTGCCGACGCCATCGGTTGCGCAGGGCAATGGCCACGGAGCGCTTGGCCTGGTCCTGGCCGATGATGTACTTGTCCAGTTCCGAGACGATCTCCCGCGGAGTCAACACCTTGATCAGATCCTCTTCCCCCGAATCGATGCTTCCCATGACGCCCCCGCTTCCCGCCCCTTCGGGTTTCCCTGTCCAGATCCCCTGGCAGGCCGTCGAAAAACCATAGCGCTTGCTGATGCCACATTGAAACTTGGGCTCAACACCCTATCCGGGCCCACGCCTTTTAGCCGCCGTCATTCGCCCTGCCTCACCCGCGCTCGCTACGTTTTTCAACAAGCTGACTAGACCTCCCCCCCAAGTTCGTGCACCACGATCTGGTCATTGGTGTAAAGGCAGATGGAGGCCGCGAGCCGCATGGCCTCCCTGGCGATCTCCGGCGCGGGCAGGTCAGAGTGGTTCACCAGCGCCCTGGCCGCAGCCAGCGCGTAGGGCCCTCCAGAACCGATGGCCGCCACGGCCTCGTCCGGTTCGATCACGTCTCCGGTCCCCGAGATCACCAAAATATGCTCCCGGTCCATGGCCAACAGCATGGCTTCCAGGCGCCGGAGGATCTTGTCCGTTCGCCAGTCCTTGGCCAAGTCCACGGCGGCCCGTGTGAGATTGCCGTTGAACGTCTCCAGTTTCGCTTCGAGCCGCTCGAACAGGTTGAAGGCGTCCGCAGCAGCACCGGCGAATCCCACGAGCACCTGGTCGTCGTACATGAACCGGACCTTTGTGGCCCCCCGCTTCATGATGGTTTCTCCGAGGGTCACCTGGCCGTCGCCCGCCATGACCGCCCTGCCGTCCTTGCGCAGCGCCAGGATTGTGGTGGCCCGAATTACCGGCGGTGTTCCGTGATTCATGGCTGTTCCTTCTCCTTGAGCTGACCCCGCCCTTGCGACACGCCTGGGCCCCCTTTCCCCCCCGTCCCGCTCCTTGGATGTGCCTTGTCGTACACCTCCATGAGCCGGTCCAGACTCACGTGGGTATACTCCTGAGTGGTGGAGAGGCTTGCGTGGCCCAGCAACTCCTGAACGGATCTCAGATCCGCCCCGCCGTCCAGGAGGTGGGTGGCGAAGGAATGTCGCATCGCGTGCGGACTGATGTCCGCGGGCAGGGCGCAGGTCCGCACGTATTTCTTTACGATACGGCCGATGCTCCGCACCGAAAGCCTCTCGCCCCGACGGTTGATGAACAGGGGCTCGTCCGACGAATCTTGCAGGGAGGACGGCCTCAGCTGCCTTGCAGCGTCCAGATACGCACGGAGGACCCGAAGGGCCTGCCTGCCGATGGGGACGATTCGTTCCTTGTCCCCTTTGCCCCGGACCTTGACCAGTCGCTCCTCGAACCTGACACCCGAGACATCGAGCCCCTGAAGCTCACTTACCCTGATGCCGCATGAGTAAAGGACCTCCAGGATGGCTGCGTCCCGCAACCCCAAGGGATGGTTCGTGTCCGGTACCTTGAGGAGCCGGAACATGTCATCCACGGACAGGTGGTTCGGAGCTGATTTTTCCAGCTTCGGGGTGGACACCGCCGCCGCGGGGTTTGTCTCCGCCAGCCCCTTGCGCTCCAGGTAGAGAAAAAAAGAGCGCAGGGAAGAAAGCCTTCTGGCGATAGTCCTGCGGCGATACCTGCCGTAGAGGCCCCCCAGGTATTCCCGGATCAGGGTGTAATCCACGTCCCGGGGATTCGGCCGCCTTTGCTCGCCCTCTTCACCGCCCCGCGGCCGGTCCAGGAACGTGACGAAATGCCTAAGGTCCGCCCCGTAGTTCCTGATCGTGTGGGGTGAGTAGCCCTTCTCCTCCTTCAGGAACCGCAGGAACCCGGAAATCCGCTCCTCCCAAGACCCTTCCATGACGCCTCGGCCCGGCCCCTTTCGGGGCGGGGGTAGTTTCAGGAAAATTATCAAAATAACATATCCTTTGAAATAGGCAATTAAAAAAAGTCGCCTCACATTCTTGGCTTGACTTTGAATTCCCGGTTGATGTAATTTTCTAAACCAACTTTTCGTATGATTTCATAAACATCCATGCCGGAGAAAAGCTGGTACGGTTTCCGCCCCACTTTCTTGGAACACCCTTCATGAAAATGATGCGGACGAGACTTGGGGAAGGATTCACTAGCGCCCCTCACGCGGGCCCGAATCAATCCCGGGTGGGAATCCGGTATGATTATGATATGATGTAACCCATATGCTCTGTATGCTCTGTGGCCCCGGCATCATTCGCTTCTGCGGGTTCATTAAGAAAACTCACTTGCAGGAAAGGATCATCAATCTATGGAAAGAAAACCGGAACTGTTGAGAAATGTGGCCCTCATCGGACAGGGGGGCTCGGGCAAAACGTCGCTTGCAGAGGCCATGCTGTTCAACGGCAAGTCCACCACTCGGCTCGGACGCGTGGATGACGGGACATCCTCTATGGACTTCGAACCCGAAGAGGTAAAAAGGAAGATCACTCTCAGCAGTGCCATTCATCACTGCGATTGGAAAAAGAACTCCATCAATATCATCGACACGCCGGGGGACTATAATTTCCTCTCGGACACCAGGTTCGCACTGCAGGCGGCCGACGGAGCCGTGGTGGTCCTGGAGGCCACGGGGGGCATCAAGGTGGGGACCGAAAAGGTATGGTCCTTTGCGGATGAACAGGGCCTGCCCAGAATCATCTTCATCAACAAGCTGGACCGGGAGCGGGCCGACTTTTTCAAGGTGGTCGAAGAGATTTCTCAGACCTTTGACGCCAAAATCACCCCCGTAATCCTGCCCATCGGCGCGGAGGAAAATTTCGCGGGCGTGGTGGACCTCATTCGCGTCAAGGCGCGGCTCTTTTCCAAGGACGGCAGCGGCAAGACGGACAATGGAGAGATACCCGCGGACATGGAGGATTCGGTTGCCGAATGGCGGGAGAAGATGATCGAAAACGCCGTTGAGGTGGACGACGACCTCATGGAAAAGTATCTGGAAGGTGAGGAACTGACGGAAAAGGAGATCGAGGAGACCCTCCTCAAAGGGGTCCGCTCAGGCGCGATCGTGCCGGTCCTGTGCGGCTCGGCCACCCTGAACATGGGAGTCACGCTCCTGATGGACCTAGTCGTGGACGGGCTTCCCGCTCCCACCGAGAAACCGGCCAAGGAGGCGCGAAAACTCGACGCCGACGATACGGTGGCTGTGGCACCTGCGGCCGACGCGCCCTTCTCCGCCCTGGTGTTCAAAACCGTGGCCGATCCCTTCGCCGGACGCCTGACGCTGCTGCGGGTCTTCTCCGGGACCCTTACATCGGACTCCACCGTGTACAATGCAAACAAGAAGGCCAAGGAAAAATTCGGTCAGCTCTTCATCATGGAGGGGAAAAAACAGCAGCCCGTGGAGGCGGCGGGCCCCGGAGACATCGTGGCCATCGCCAAGCTCAAGGAAACGGCAACAGGAGACACCCTTTGCGCGGAAAAGGAACCTGTGCTCTTCACTCCCGCAGAACCCCTGCCTCCGGTGATCTCGTACGCCGTGGGCGCCAAGGTCAAAGGAAGTGAGGACAAGGTCTTTTCGTCCCTGGCGAAACTCCTGGAGGAAGATCCGACCCTGCGCCTTGAAAGGGATCAGGCGACTTCCGAGATTATTTTGTCCGGAACGGGTCAGATCCACCTGGAGGCCACCTGCGAAAAGCTGAACCGAAAATTCGGGGTGGAGGTGGAATTGAGCCCTGTCAAGGTCCCCTACCGCGAGACGATCAAAAAGACGGTCAAGCAGGTGATATACCGGCACAAGAAGCAGTCGGGAGGACGCGGGCAGTTCGCCGAGGTCCATTTCGATATCTCGCCCCTGGAAAGGGGCTCGGGCTTTGAATTTGAAGAGGCCCTGGTGGGCATGAACGTGCCCCGGAATTTCGTGCCGGCCGTGGAAAAGGGCCTCCAGGAGGCCATGCAGTCGGGTATCCTTGCGGGCTACCCCGTGGTGGATCTCAAAGTGCGATTCTACGACGGCAAATCCCACGACGTGGATTCCTCTGAAATGGCCTTCAAGATCGCCGCCAGCATGTGTTTCAAAAAGGGCGTGCAGGAGGCCAATCCCATCCTGCTTGAGCCGATCATGAAAATGGAGATCACCGTGCCGGAAGAGGTGATGGGTGACGTGATGGGTGATCTCAACGGCCGCCGCGGCCGGGTGCTCGGCATGGAAGGGGTGGGTAAGTACCAGGTTATCAAGGCCAATGCACCCATGGCCGAGGTGCTGACTTACGCCCTGGATCTCAATTCCATCACCGCAGGCAGGGGCACCTTCACCATGGAATTCTCACATTACGAGGAGTTGCCCGCCCAGCTGGCGGAAAAGGTGATCGCAGCTGCGCAGGAAAAGGAATAGGACTCGGAACCCATGGTGCAGGAAAGAACCGCGGCCGGCGTCCTGACGGTGAGCGACAAGGGAGCCCGTGGAGAACGGGAAGACCAAAGCGGGCGGATCGTCGCCCGCATGCTGGAGGAAGCCGGGTTCGCGGTCCGCAACATAGAAGTCATACCTGACGATCGGGACCGGATTGCGGAAACCATCCGGCGGTGGGCGGATGAGGATGCCCTTGCACTGATAATCACTTCCGGTGGCACGGGCCTCACTCCCCGTGACGTTACCCCCCAGGCCACCCGGGACGTGATTGACTATCAGGTTCCCGGCATGGCCGAGGCCATGCGGGCCGAAAGCCTCAAGAAAACGCCCCACGCCATGATCTCTCGCGCCGTGGCCGGTGTGAGGGGAAAAACCCTTATCATCAATGTGCCGGGCAGCCCCCGGGGGGCGGCCGAAAATTTGGCCGTGGTCCTTCCGGCCCTGGACCATGCCCTTTCCAAGCTCGCAGGAGACCCCACGGACTGCGCCACCTGACCG
>JAFDIS010000111.1 GCA_019307945.1 Deltaproteobacteria bacterium
GCCTACGTATTTTGAGCTTTTGTAAATGGCTAAGTGGTTGAAATTACTTCTGGCAAGCTAAAAAATCGGCCAAAAATGGGGCTTTTGTGGCCTACAAAACCCAAACGGGAGTTCGGCAGAGAGGATTGCCCGGTTTCAAACCCTTGACGTGCGTATGGGCAGCTTGTGGGGGCCAAGGCGGGCAACATCCATCCAATGATGCCACCGTGTCGCGGCGCCGGGGTCCTGCCGGAAAAAAGGAAGCAAACCTACCGAAAAAGAGCGTGCTGAAGCTATCCCAAGTCTTCACGGTAGACAAGCAAGACTTGGTGGAAAAATCGGGATCCTCTCTCAGGGAAGCATCAGCTAGATTATCCAGGGGGTCTCTCTGGTCCTGGAACCGAGGGAGGTGGACGTTTGAATCATCACTTCGGGTGAGGAACGAGAGGTCCATGACCGGAAACCTGCCGAACCCTATCCCCAAATAAAGAACAGCACCGAGAGGCTCGGTGCTGTTCCGGGGACTTGGGGGGATGTGTGCGCGGACCTTTTACCGCGGAGCCCTGACCGCGGCGCGGTCCCGGGCGCGGCTAGTTGTCGTTGCTGATGATCGAGTAGTGGTACTTGTAGTCCTTCTCCCCGGTTTCCAGCTTGGTCAAAAAGACCTTGGAGGCGCCGTCCTTGGGCGCCTTGTCCAACGACTTGAGCCATTCGGAAAGCTGTTTTGTCACCTCCGTGATGCGCTTGTCCAGAGGCATCGTCTTGGGCAAGGTGATGGTGGTGTGTTCCAAGATGTTTTCCATGGTTGACTTCTCCTCATACATCGCTGCTTCAAAATCACTATAATAAAACATAATACATCATAAGGGGGGGTCAAGTCAAATTCGGGCTGCTAAAGGGGGGCAAGGCGCCGCAACAGGCGCGAAATACTCAGGGGAACGCGCTTTTCCAGGGCGGTCCCGGGGAAGTGTTTTTCCGGCAGGGCGGATAAAACCTACTCTGTTTGTTAGATTTTTCAAGATTGTGCTACGGGCAGTCGGTCCTTCCAAAATCGTCCAGGAACCGGTGAAGGTCCATTCCGTCCACATCGCCGTCCGGCTCAAGGTCCGAATCGCAGCCCGCAGTGCAGCCCGTTTTTCCAAAATCTCCGGCAAAAAGGGCAAGGTCCGCGGTGTCCACGGTTCCGTTTTCATCCAGGTCGCCGGGGCACGGGGGGCCTCGGTTACCGCAGGTGCGCCTGGGTCTAAGATGATTCCGTTGGCCGAAAGGTCCGAATCGCCGCGCTGGCCGTCTGTCAGGTGAAGGATGATGCGCCTTTCAGCGGCCTGGATCTCCGCGCCCGTGCCCGAGGCGTGGGGATATAGAAATTCGTACCACACGGATCCCCCCGGCGGAGGTGGCGGCAGGGGCCCGTATTTCCAGTAGGTTGTGGGAATGGGCCCGTCTTGGGGGAGCTGGATCGTCACCGTGGTGCTGCCCCCGGGCCCGATGCCCGTGACCGTGAATCTGAAAAAACCGTATGGAAAATCAACTCCTTCGGGTGCTGTCCACGGGGAAGGGTTGGCAATGGGCTTGACGTTAATCTCCTCGCCCCCGCTGGCCTTGGGCACCGACAGTGTCACATAATAGGTATGGTCCTCGGTTCAGAGTGAGGCCACGTTGTCTTGCTCCCTGTCGGGCGTCCCGTCATCATTACCATCATAGGAAGAATCGGTCCCGTCTGGTCCCTGCTCCTCCGTATCCGTGACCCCGTCTGCGTCCGAGTCGCCCGGCGGCACGCCCACACCGGAGACATAGAGCAGGAAGGGATTTTTGTCCGGGTCGTTGGATGAAATCTCCACGACCCCCGAGACGGGACCGACCTCCGTGGGGGCGAATGCCACCCCGAAAGTGCAGAAACCGGCCGCAGCCAGGTGGATGGAGTGTCCGCATGTGCCCGTATCCAGGTCAAAGGCGGAGGGGGGATAGTAAAGGTAACCGTCGAGCGCCCCCAGGCCGTTGTTGCTCACTTCCACGGTCTCGTATCCGGAGCTATCTCCCACCGGTAAATCACCGAAATAGATGCTGAGCGGTGTTACGGAGATATCAGGAGGATGAACACCGTTCCCTGAGAGGGCCACTTCCAGGGCGGACTCGTCCGGATCGTCCGAGGAGATGGTGAGGGTGGCCGTTTGAGGACCCGTGGCGGTGGGGCTGAAGGTCACGTTGACCCTTCTCCACCCACCTGGAGGAATGGAGCAGGTCTCGGGAGGCCCCGGGCAGCAATAGCTTTCTTCGCAAAAATCCATGTCAAAATCAGGGTCCCCCGTATCTCACCCAGGTCGACCTCGTTGTAGGTATGAAGGTCCGTGAGCTCCGGCCTCCCGTGCCTGCCCTTGATGAAATTGACGCGGGACAAAGAAGGCCCTTTTCCCTTGGGATGAAGCGGCGTGTCCGGCTGAAAGCTCTCCCGGATCGCCAGGCCTTTTGCGGGATCCCCGGAGACGCCTGGAATGGCATGGACCAGCACTCCTTTACGGGTGACAAAGGGGGTGCCGCCGAAGGTGGTCGCGTAAAAGCCCACGCGAGGATCCGTCTGTCCCCGGTTTTCCACGAAAGGAATGCGCAGGGCCCGGACTCCGGTCGAAAGGGCCGACTCAGGTGGGGAGGCCTGGGCGGCCGCCGCAAAGGCAAACGCAGCCGCCAGCAGGACGGTCGGAATATTTTTGTGCGTGCGTTTGGGGTCCATGAAGGCCTCCCTCCGGCGTTTGGGAACCCACTCGGGGACCCAAAGAGGCGGGGTTGATTATGGAGTGGTGTGGTGAGAAAGCTACGGTTTCAGCATAAGATATATGCAAAATTCATGCGAGGAAGGTTCAATGTGAGTCAAACGGTGAAAAGCAGGTGAAATTATTGTCTTAGAGGGGGAAATCCAATCTTCGGAGGCGAGGGTGGGGATCGCGGAATGTGTAATATTTTTCCATCGAAGTGGAAAGGAATTACACATTCCGGTATCCCGTGGTTCGTTTCATGTTTCCAGGGGAGGCGGGGGTCCACCAGTGAGGCGGATGATTTCCTTCTCGAGGTCCCGAATTTTTTGGTCCTGGCTGCGAATCCTGTCCGCCAGCGTGGCCAGGACCGGTTTCAGCCATTGAGGCAGAGAAGTCAGTTGGTCCCGGACCTCCCGTTGTTCCAGGACGAACACAGTGGTTGGAGTCTTGGCTTTGGCCGTGGCCGTCCTCGGCACCCCCTCCAGGATGAAGGAAATCTCTCCGAAAAGGGCGGGGGCCTCAAGCTCGTTGAGAAGGTAGTCTCCCTGAGGGCCCCGTGTGGAGACCTCTACTCGGCCTTCGGTGAGGATGAAAAGGTCCCTTCCCGTGTCCCCCTCCCGGATGATGACCTGTCCGGGGGCGTATGTCTCGCTCTTCATCCCGTCATCCCCCGTGCATTTTTTGAAGTATGTTCACACTGCCCTGATCCGGCAGGGGATCGTCCGGGGCCGAGACCCGTCCGTCCACGGCCACCACGCCGCTTTCATCCCCGGAAATCCCCAGGTGCTCCAGGAGATCGGCCACCACGGCGCCCCCCGGCAGATCGATCTCGATCCCTTTCACCGGGTCATGATCCGGAAATCGACCTGCCAGGGTGCCGAAGAGGCGCACGAAGACCCTCATACCAGGGCCTCCTTTCGGTGCACTAAAAATCGAAGATCGAGTCCAGCTCCTCGTCCGGGACAAGGAACGTCTTGTTATGCGGCGGCAGGGGCTCTTCCCGGAAGAACTCAGGGAGACGGTCGTCACGGGAGGTGAAGCCTGCGTTTCGGTTGAAGGCTCGCTCGGCCTTGAGCACGCGGATCCCCATGTCACCCCAGCCCTTGGCGTCTATATCCTCGCCCGTCTTGGCGGCGATGAGTTTCAGGAACACATCCAGAACCTTCGGGTTCCCCAACACGGTTCCCGCAAGCAGGCATATCCCGGTGCAGTCCAGCGCCGCCATGGCGATCTGGGCGTTTCGCGAGGCCTCCACCTGCCCCTCTGGGGAGAGGGGATCCAGGGCCCTTCCCAGGTACTGGCCCACGAGGTTTCCGGCAGTGTGATCCGCGCCCATGGGCGAGGTGGCGTAGGTGACGCCGTTTCCCTGCATGCCCCTGGGGTCGTAGGCGGCGATGCTCTGGTTCTTCACCACCGGGACCCGGTGGTGATTGAAGTGCTTACCCACCGCGGCGGGACCGTTGCCCAGGATTTTTCCCATATCGGTCCCTCGCCCGATTTCCTCCATCATCTCCAGGGCGGCCTCGGCATCCCCGAAGGGCCGGTACCCTGCGTCCATGGCCACGGCCAGCGCCACCCCCGTGTTCATGGTGTCCAGGCCGATGTCGTCGGCCAGGCGGTCCAGGCGGGCGATGGCGTCCAGGTCGACGATGCCGGTCATACCCCCCATGGACCAGATGGTCTCGTACTCCAGGGAGGAGGTGACGAAGCCGCCCTTTTCGTCCACGAAATCGTTGGAGCAG
Organism: Deltaproteobacteria bacterium; assembly: GCA_019307945.1. Lineage (GTDB taxonomy): Bacteria > Desulfobacterota > DSM-4660 > Desulfatiglandales > Desulfatiglandaceae > B17-G16. Next base: position 4,472 of record JAFDIS010000111.1, read on the forward strand.
TGAAGGATGCACTGGGTGCATCCCATGTGGGAGGTCTTGCCCCCTCGGTCCTGGATCATCTGGGCCAGGGCCTCGCCGCTCACCTTTTCCCAGCCCTCCAGGGTTCCCTGGGTGGCGTTGTAGCTGGGAAAGGCACCCAGGGAATTGACGGCCGAGACCAGTCCGGCCGTACCCAGGGCGGGCATCATCTGACCCGTAAACGGATTTTTCCTGAGAATTTCGGCAAAGGCCTTGGCCTGCTCCTTGAAGGCCTCGGGATCGGCAAGGGCGTCCGGGCTCTTACCCGTCAGGTCCACCACGAGGGCCTTGAGCCCCTTGGAACCCATCACCGCCCCCAGACCCCCGCGACCCGCCGCCCGGCAGGGCCGCCCGTCCGCGTCCGAGGACTGGATGGAGGCCGATGACATGAGGAACTCTCCCGCGGGCCCGATGCAAAGGACTCCGTTCTTTTCCCCGTAGGTGCCCAGGAGCTTTTCCACGAGGGCGTATGTTCTCATGCCTTTGCACTCGTTCGCCGCTTCGAGCGCGGCCTCACCCCGGGCGTCGATCCGGAGGACGTAGAGTTCGCCCTCCGGCGCCTGGCCTTCCACCACTACCGCAGTGATTCCCAGCTTTCCCAGGGCCGCCGGTACGGTGCCTCCTACATTGCTTTCCTTGATCCCACCCGTGAGCGGGCTCTTGGCCCCTATGGAGATCCTGCTGGTGTTCACCAGCGCCGTCCCCGTCAGAAGGCCCGGTGCAAAGACCATACGGTTTTCAGGCCCCAGGGGATCACAGCCTGGAGGGACCTCATCGTTGACCAGGATGGAGGTGAGCCCTCTTCCTCCCAAGCCACGGTAAGCGGGGGGAACGTCTTCGGTCTTTACCGTCTTAGTCTTCATGTCCACTCTCAGGAACTTCATGTCACCCTCCTCAGTCCTCGTGTTCAACATGGGGGCCCGCAACGGGTCCTTGCCGGGCCCGAAAACGCCGTTGCCGTCAACGTCTTCCTCCGGTAACGATCAGGGGCTCCGGCGCATTCCGGGAGCACGGCGTCCCGTTGCCCCGGACCTCTCCCTTGACAACCGTCCGGTCCATGGCCTATGGTGCGTGCCTGGGGCCCCCGGCCGGAAACGAAACCTTTCACGGAGGATAGACCATGATTACCATCGTTGCCAAGCTGAAAGTGCAGGCGGGAAAAGAGGAGGCCTTGAAGGAGGCCATGCGGGAGGTGGCGGAAAAGGTGCGATCTGCCGAGCCCGGAAACCTGGCCTACGTTCCTCATCAGTCCCAGTCCGATCCCACCGTGTTTCTCTTCTACGAAAAATATAAGGACCAGGCGGCCATTGATTTTCACCGGCAGCAGGACCACTACAAGGCCTTTGGGAAAAAGGCCGCAGGCCTCCTGGCCGGAAAGCCCGAGGTGGAGTTTTACGAGGAGATTTGAGTCCTTCCCCGTGATCGTACACCGGGCGATTTATTTTTCCCCGGGACCGGGACAGGGGGATGGGGGCTAAGGGGTCAAAGGGACCCGTCGGCCGTCGATTTCAACTGTAGTCTTCGAGTAAGTCAGTTTCTCGATGATTTTGCCGTCCTTGAAGGCCATCACATCCACACCCCTTCGCGTCTCGGGCCTGCCCTCGAAACCCTTTTCCAGGGAAGGCCAGTCCAGCCGCCACCGGTAGAGGACCTTCTGGGCCTCCTCGTCGACGAACGTGTCTTCCCCGGTGAACCGAAACCCTCCGTGGTTTGCGAACCATGGCGCCCAAGCCTGCCGAAGCGCCTCCTTGCCCTCTACGGTGCCTCCGGTCCAGTTCTCGAAACGGATCTCGTCGTGGAAGAGCTCCATGACCTCCTCGAGATCGTGTTCCTCCCACGCCCGGTTCCAGCGATTCAGGGCCTCCGTGATTTGGTCTTTTGAAAGTGCCACGGCATTCCTCCCCGACCGGGACGGTGGGCCCTCTCAACACCCCGCTCCCCCTCCCGGGGCCGAGGCTGGCGGCCCAATACACCCGGCTCATTGACAGACATCACTATCAGGGGGGCGAGGGTGCGGTCAAGAGAAATTGGGAAGGACCGGCAGGGGCCCGTGCCCTTGCGAAGGCCTTGATGAATCGACCCTCATGGGCTATAGTACCCGCGCGACTCCAGTCGGGCTTTCAGGGCCCCCGGGCCTGGGGCCCGCCGTATCTTTCACCGCAACTCCGCTGAGGAATTTGGACAAGGGCCTTCCCGCCCGGTCAGGACCCGCCACCCCCACAGGGGGCACCGCCGCTGAAGGAGGAGTGAGACGTGAGATTGCCGGCCTTTGAATACCTGGAACCCCGGGACAGGCAGGAGGCCTTGGACTACCTTGCCCGGTACTCCGAGAACGCCTCGATTCTGGCGGGAGGATCCGACCTGCTCGTGCGCATGAAGCAGCGCCTGGTGCGGACATCCTACGTGATCAGCCTCAAACACCTAAAGGACCTCGACGGCATCCGCCCGGATGAGGACGGCCGTTTGTGCCTGGGGTCCAACACACCCCTTGTCTCCATTATCCGGAGCCCTTTGCTCCAGGGGGCTTACCGGGGACTCACGGACGCGATACGGCGAATCGGCGCCCCTCCCATTCAGCATTACCGGGGAACCATCGGCGGCAACCTATGCCTGGAAACCCGCTGCCTGTACTACAACCAGTCCGCCTTCTGGCGGTCGGGGAGACCCCGGTGCCAAAAGGACGGGGGCGAGATCTGCTACGCTGAAGAAAACAGCGACCGGTGCCGGTCCGCCAATGTGTCGGACGGAGCTTGCGCCCTCATGGCCCTGGACGCCGAGATCGTGCTGGAGTCCCGGGAAGGTGAACGCAGCCTGCCCATCGAGGAGTTCTTCACGGGCAAGGGGGAGTCTCCTTTTGCCAGGTCTCCCGACGAACTCGTAACCACGATTCGGCTCCCGGCCCCGGAAACCGCTTTCGGCAGCAGCTTCCGGAAATTGACCTATCGGTCGGCCATAGACTTCGCTCTGGTTTCAGCCTCGGCGGGCGTTAAGGTGGAGGCAGGTCGGATCGCCCGGGCCCGCATTGCCGTGGGCGGAGCGGGGGCCGCCCCCCTGCTCTTGCGGGAGGCCTCCGAGAAGCTACTGGGAAAATCCCCTGAGGATGGAGATGCCGTGGCGGAGACGGCGGCCCAGGCGGGGAGGCATGCTGCGGCCTTCATGGTGGACAACCTGGGCGCCACGCTGGAATACCGGCAAAAGATGGCGGCCGTGCTGGTACGAAAGGCCGTGCAGGAGGCCCTGGCGCGGGCTGAAAACGGCAATGCCCGAGGCAGGAGGGAAAGATGAAAAAGATCCCGGTCTCCATGACCGTCAACGACGATGAAGTGGATATATATGTGCCCGCCCACTGGACGTTGCTGGACGTATTGCGGGAAGAACTGGAATTGACCGGGGCCAAGGAAGGGTGCGGGGAGGGGGTCTGCGGCTCCTGTACGGTCCTGATGGACGGACACCCGGTTCGAAGCTGCCTTACCCTCGCAGCAGAGGCCCGGGGGGCCAGGGTCCTCACGGTGGAAGGCCTCGGCGGACCCGGCATGGAACTGGATCCCTTGCAGCAGGCCTTCATCGAAAAGGGAGCCGTGCAGTGCGGCTTTTGTACGCCGGGGATGCTCATGACGGCCAAGGCCCTTCTGGACTCAAAGCCGGAGGCCACGGAGCAGGAGGTGCGCGAGGCCATCAGCGGCAATATCTGCCGCTGCACGGGCTATGCCAAGATCGTGGAGGCGATCCTGGACGCCTCTCACAAATCGGAGACCTGATCATCCCCGGGGCCGTGCCCCCGTGGCCTGCCGGAGGAGGCTGCGAGCCCTTAACCCGAAGACCCACGTGAGGATAAGTCAGCATGGACAAAGAATTTACCTACATCGGCAAACGGGTCCCACGAGTGGACTCCCTTTCCAGGGTCACCGGTGAGGCCGTTTTCGCAGCCGATTTGAAACTCCCTCGCATGTTGGTAGGCAAGGTGAAGAGAAGCCACGTGGCCCACGCCAGGATCGTCCGGGTGGACACCTCCAAGGCGGAACGCCTCCGGGGAGTCAAGGCCGTGGTGACGGGTAGAGACACTGCGGGGGTCAAATGGGGAGTCTTCCGATATACCCAGGACATGGAGTTTCTGCCCCGGGACAAGGTGCGTTATTTCGGCGAGGAGATCGCCGCTGTTGCGGCGGTGGACGAGGACACGGCCCTGGAGGCCCTGGAACTCATTGAGGTGGAACTGGAGGAACTGCCCGCCGTGTTCACGCCCCTGGATGCCATGGCCTCGGAGGGGCCCTGGATTCACGATGAGTACCCCAACAACGTGAACGTGCATGTAGAGATCAACGTGGGGGATGTGGAAAAGGGTTTCGAGGAAAGCTATCTCGTGCGGGAGGACACCTTCACGGCCGCCGAAGACGACTACTTCATGGGTGAGCCCTTTGCCGTCGTGGCCCGGTTCGACGACGGCGGCAATCTGGAGATGTGGACCCCCAACGCGGGACCCCACATGAAGGCCAAGCCCCTTTCCAATGCCCTCAGGATGCCTCTCAACAAGGTCCGGGTGAGGAAGATCGCAATAGGGGGGGCATTCGGGGGGCGCTCCGAGATCAGCCCGGCCGACTACATCTGCGCGCTGCTGGCCCGGAAGTCGGCAAGGCCCGTCAAACTCATCTATACCAGGGAAGAGAACACGGTCAATGTGCGCATGGGCCACGCCCTCATTACCACCATAAAGACGGGCGTGGACCGGGAGGGCCGTGTGCTGGCCCGGGACATCACCTGTTACATGGACGGAGGGGCCTATTCGTCCACCGGTCCCATCGCCACGTCCGTGCCTTTTCTCTGCATGGAGCAGGCCTACCGCATGGAAAACGTGCGCTACAACGGGTACCGGATCTTTACCAACAAGCCCGTCCGGGGCATGATCCGCATGCACGGCCGGTCTTTCGCATGCGGCGTGGACCTGCAACTTGACAGGCTGGGCGAGGAACTGGGTATCGACCCGGTCACCATGAGGCTTCGAAACGCGAGGAAGGCCGGCGAGACCACCCCCACCGGAAGCGTGGTCTCCTCCTGCGGGCTCACGGAGTGCATCGAAAAGGCCGCGGAAAAGATCGAATGGCGGAAAAAGTATGGAAACCTGCCCCCCTGGCGGGGCATAGGCATCGGCATCAACTCGGTTCAGACCGGGTTTCCGTTGGGGATCAGGGGCGGGTCCCAGGCCTTCATCAAGTTCAACGAGGACGGCGGTGTGACGCTCAACTCCGGGGTGGTCGACAACGGCCAGGGAAACGACCAGATGCTCGTCCAGGTGGTGGCCGAGGAATTGGGCCTCCCCCTCGAAGACGTCAACCTGATTACGGCCGACACGGAGCTGACGGCCAATGATCCCGGCTCCTATTCCATGGTGAGCACCTTCGCAGGGGGCAACGCAGCGCGGCTGGCGGCCATCGACGCCCGGGAGAAGCTTTTCCGGATAGCGGCCGAGGCCCTGGAGGCCAATCCCGCTGATCTGGTCTTGAAAGATCGCAAAATTTTTGTTGCAGGCAGTCCGGACCGCTTCCTACCCCTCACCAAGGTGGTGCGCATGGGTCTAATCCAGGGCAGGCCCGTCTCCGGTGAGGGTCACTTCGCGCCGAAAGTGGACCACCGCAGGGAGTGGGTGTCCAATCCCCACGGGCAGCTCTCCGAGGCCTTTTCCTTCGGGGCCACCGTGGCAGAAGTGGAGGTGGATCCCGACACCGGGCAGGTCCGGGTACTGGAGGTGGCCGCGGCCCAGGACTGCGGCTTTGCCATCAACCCCATGGTGGTGGAAGGCCAGTTCGAGGGGAGCGTTGCCATGGGCGGGCAGGGGGGAATGCTCACGGAATACCATTTCTGGGACGGAGGTCGTTGCATGAACCCCACACAACTCGAATACAAGGTGCCTCTGGCGGCCGACATGCCCAGGATTCATCCCATTATCGTGGAGTCCAATGATCCTGGCGGTCCTTATGGGGCCAAGGAAGCGGGCATGTCCATCGCCATGAGCGCGGCCCAGGCCTATGCTTCGGCCATTGCCGACGCCATCGGGGTGACCATCACGGATTTTCCCATGACTCCGGACAAGATCCTGGAGGCCATCGAGAAGAGACGACAGGAAGAAAGGAAGTGACGCCATGACCAAGATGCGCACGGCCGTAGTGCAGTCGGCCTCCGTCGTCTTTGACAGGGCGGTGAGACCCCGGGGACGTGGGGCAGCAATGATTTGGGACGGGGTGCGGGGCTGGGTGATCCGTCGACCCCGATGAAAAGGGTTTCAAGAAATGTGAAAGGAGCCGAGGAGGCGGGCCCTGCAGGGCTCGCCTTTTTGACAACAGACATGGCGCAAAACAAAGAGCCCGGGCATCTGCCCGCGTGGGTGAAAAGGGTCGGCCCGGACGGAGTGGAGATCTCCTGGGAAGGGGATGGGGACGGCCGCGAGGTGCGAGTTTACATGAGGACAGGCCCTGACCGCATCGACAGGACTGAACCTATCGCCCTGGTGACGGGGGCGAACCGGGTCCGAGTCAGCGGTCTCGACCCCAGGGCCCGGTACTACTTCGATGTGGTGCGCGACGGGGCGCCGGGCGTCAAGGTGGCCGAGAGAAGGGTGCCCATGGAAGGGCCTGTTAATTTCAGGGACCTGGGCGGGTATGTGAGCGGGGGAGGAAAACAGGTGCGCTGGGGCGAAGTGTTTCGATCCGACAGCCTTGCCCGCATGACGGACCGGGACCGCGACCTCCTCCGAGCGATCGGTGTGCGGACGGTGTGCGATTTCAGAACGGCGGGTGAGCGGCAAAAGGCGCCTTACCGCCTGTGGGAAGGCGCGCGATACTTCCACTTGCCGGTGCTTCACGGGGAGTATGATCCGGCAGGCGCCCTGGATCGCATCCTGCGGGGGGACGTGGACTGGATGAGTACCGAGGCCATTACCCAGGGGTACATCCGGAACATAGAGCGTTTCCCCGACGTCTGGCGCCGTGTCTTCACGCTCATGGCATCGTCCGGAAACCGCCCCCTGGTGGGTCACTGCACCGGCGGAAAGGACCGGGCCGGGGTCTTTGCGGCCCTCACCCTGCTGACGCTGGGGGTGACGGAGGAGACCGTGCTCTCGGACCACGGCCTTTCAAATGCATACATCGCAGGACTTCTGGAGGGCCTATTCGAAAAACTTGCCTCAAAGGGGGTGGACATCGAGAAAGTTCGGCCCTATTTCACCGCCCCGCCCGAATGCATGGAAGCCTTCCTGGAGCACCTTCGCAGGCGCTATGGGTCGGCGGAGGCATATCTCAGGCAAAAGGCCAAGGTGGACGAAAAGACCCTTGCGGCCCTCAGAGAGCAGTTGCTCGACTGAAGGGCGCTCGTCAGGCCGACAGGGTGCTCAGGATCGCCTCAAGCACACCTCCCGCCACGGCCAGGGCCTTTTCAGAGATGGAAAAACAGTGCTCGCGGATGCCCCGGGGATCGATGTCACCGATTTTGAGACCCTGGGAGACCTGGATGCCCGACCTGATCAGGCCCCGGATCACCCCGTCGATGGCGGCCGGAACGGGCACGCCCGCCACCTCTCCCACGACTTCTCTGCGGCGAATCCCATCTCCAATCTCCATGCTCGTCCGCCAGGTCCCGGTCGCGGGAGCCCGGATGACACGCTCGGCCGCAACCCCCAGGACCGTGCCGGGGACACCCGTGTCGGGTTCGGCCGAGCCCGAGGCAAGTACCCGCCCCAGGTGATGGCCGCGATTGGTTTCCACCACGAAATGGGCGTCTTTTCCCGCCTCGAACCCAGGCCCCAGGGCGATCACCAGGGGGGCATGGTCCTTGGTGGTTCCCAGGTTCTTCTTGGCCAGGATGGCGTCCACCATGACCCGAGGGGCAAGACGCGGACCCAGGCTGAATTCCGGGTCCACGAACAGCGGGATGGCCCCTCTTTCCCATATGGAAACGGCCGCACCGCGGTCTTCAACGCGCACGGCCTCCACCCCCTCAACCCGCGCCGTTCCGTCATAGACGGCCTCTGAAAAGGCCACCTTTCGCCTTACGGCCAGGGGTTCGAAAGTCTCTGTGACGAAGACCCGGAAACCGCATCGGTGAAGACGCCAGGCCACCCCGGAGCCGAGGTCGCCCCCGCTCCGGATGCCCACGATGATGTGCGATAGGCGGATCGGTTTTTCCATTGCAGGCGAGGTCCTGAATATCGGGTGGAT
>JAFDIS010000182.1 GCA_019307945.1 Deltaproteobacteria bacterium
CGGCCGATTCGTCCGGGAGGCCGAGACCAACGAGATCGGCGTTGTGTGTATCAAGGGGCCGACAGTCTTCAAAGGATACGTGGAGGAAATCCACAACCAGGGCATCTGGGTCGACGGCGAGTGGTTCAACACGGGCGACATGGGTCGCATCGACGAGGACGGCTTCCTCTGGCTCACAGGCCGAAGAAAGGAGCTGATCATCCGTGGAGGACACAACATCGACCCCGCCACCATCGAAGAGCCCCTTTATCGGCTCGAGGGAATCAACATGGTGGCTGCAGTGGGAAGACCCGACGCTCACGCAGGGGAAGTCCCCGTGGCCTATGTGGAGGTGAGCGAGGGCTCCTCTCTGACACCGGATGAAATCATGAAATGGGCCCGGGATAACATAGGGGAAAGGGCGGCTGTACCCAAGGAGATCCACATCGTGGATCAAATCCCGTTGACGGCCGTGGGCAAAATCTTCAAGCCCGCCCTGCGGTGGGACGCCACCCGCAGGATCTACGAAAGGGAACTGGAAGCCCTGGGTGATCTGGCCGAGTCGGTCAGGGTGGAGGTGGGTGAGGACAAGGTGCACGGAACCCTGGCCACCATCCGGGTCAAGGCCGCTCCCGGCACGGACCCCGAAGTGATCGAAAGGCGCATACCAGAACTCCTGGCCCGTTACACGATCCATTACGACATAATCGTAGAATAACCAAAACGGAGGCCTTCATGGGGAAAAGGAAACTTCGCACTAGACTCTGTGACATTCTGGGCATTGAATACCCCATTTTGAGCGCGGGGATGGGGCCCACGCTCATCGGCGAAAAGACCGGGGCTCCCGTGGAACTGGTGGTGGCCGTCTCTGAAGCCGGCGGCCTGGGAGTCCTTGGCGGAAGCGGCTTCACCGTGGACGAGCTCAGGGATGCGATCCGTGAGATCAAGAAGCTTACGGACAGGCCTTTCGGCGTGGATCTCCTGCTGCCGGCCAGGATTGCGCCCCGCACTGACCTGGGGGCAGAGGGCCCCCAGGAACTGCCCCTGAGCCAAGTCCTCGAGATGTTGCCTGACGCCCACAAGGAATGGCTGAAGAAGGTCAAGGCGGAGCTGAACCTGCCCGAGGTGGACGTGATAGTGCGACTCAATACCACCACCATGAGGCCGAAGGAGTCCATCCAGGTCTGCATCGAGGAACGCGTGCCACTGTTCTGCGCGGGCCTGGGCAACCCAGGCTTCATGGTGGAAGAAGCCCACGCCGTAGGAATGAAGGTCCTGGGTATCACGGGCAACACCAAGAACGGCCGCCGCATCGCGGAGTCCGGAGTGGATCTGCTGGTTGCCCAGGGTCACGAAGGGGGGGGACACACGGGCCGCATCGGCACCATGGCCCTTCTCCCGCAGGTCCTGGACGTGGCTGGCAACGTGCCGGTCCTGGCCGCAGGCGGCATCGGAGACGGCAGGGGCCTTGCGGCCGCGCTGACAATGGGCTGTGTCGGAGTCTGGGTCGGAACCCGCTTCCTGGCAACCGAGGAAGGCGGAGCCCTGGACGTGAACAAGCAGAGGATCCTGGACTCAACGGACGAGGGGACCCGGGTGAGCACCTGTTACACGGGCAAGACCCTTCGCGCGAGCCTCAATAAGTTTCATCGGCTCTGGGACCAGTCAGGCCTCGATCCCCTGCCATTCCCCAACCAGGTAATAATCTCATCGGCACTCCTGTGGAGCTTCCTGGAGGCTGAGCAAATAGACTACGTGGGAGGGCTCGCAGGGCAGGTCTCGGGCCTGATTCACGAAATCAAACCAGCGAAACAAGTACTGGAGGAGATGGTGGAGGAAGCGGTGGACATCCTCACCCGGAGGCTTCCCCAAGACGTTCAAGCAGGCTGACCCCCCCGGGCTACGCCCTCCCATCGAACCGGTTTTCGGCGGTGCGAGGGCGTGCCCATTTTTTCGTCGGCCTCCTCCTTTTGCCATTTTTGCTTGCATGAAAAAGGATCTCTTGATAACAGAGAATCGACCGGGCCCTTGAGGCGAAAGCCTCTTGGCCCCCGCTTCTTCATGGAGCCTGATCTCTCGCCATGACGGGTAAAGACGGATATCCACGACCTCCCACCGGCGATCCCGGACGTGCCCGCACTTCGGATGCACGCGGCACCCTCTGGTCATTCCCGGAAGACGCACCCCCCGTCGACGCCCCCGAAACGCTCGCGCTACTTCCAGGGAACAAGCTTCAACCCCGAGGGCGGATTCATCGAGATCTCGGGCGAACGTTACATCCTGGTGCGCGCCGCCTCTTTGGCCAGGGAGTTTTTCCGTCGCGTCGAAGACCTTTACCGAGACGCCCCGGCCGAGGAGGCCCGAAACACGGCCTACTCCTTCCTCTTTGACATGGCCCACGCCATCGGAAGGGCCGATGCGCAGCGTTTTCACACCCGGATGGGCCTGGAAACGCCGGCCCAGAGGCTTGCGGCAGGCCCCCTCCATTTCGCATACACGGGCTGGGCCTACGTAAAGATCCTCTCCGAATCACGCCCCGTTCCCAGCGAGGACTTTTTTCTCCACTATGAGCACAGCTACTCCTTCGAGGTGGACAGCTGGCTCCAGAAGGAGGAAACGGCAAAATGGCCCGTGTGCGTCATGAACGCGGGGTATTCCTCGGGCTGGTGCGAGGTGAGCTTCGGGATCCCCTTGGTGACCGCGGAGGTGGAATGCCGGGCCATGGGGGACCCCTGCTGCCGCTTCGTCATGGCCCATCCGTCCCGCATCGAGGACCATTTCAAACAACGAGCAGGGGAAAAACTCCTGGAACGCACGGACAACGCGGGTTTCCTGATCCGGGAGTTTTTCAGCAGAAAAAGGCTTGAAAGGGATCTCCGGGAAAGCGAGAAGGTGGCGAGAGCCCTGCTCAACGCCCCTCCCGAAAGGGCGATCCTCTTGGACGCCGATGGCACGTTCCTGGGCCTCAACGAACCGGCCGCCCAAGCCTTCGGCATGACCCGGGAGGAAATCATCGGCAAGAACGCTTTCCAGGATATCCTGCCCCCTGAACTTGCGGCGGAGCGAAAGGCGCATCACGACCGCGTACTGGAAAGCGGCCTGCCGCTCCACTACGAGGACGAAAGAGAAGGCAGGTGGCTTTCCACCCATCTGTATCCCGTCTTCGACGAAGCGGGCGGGGTTACCCGGGTGGCCATCTACAGCCAGGACATCACCGAGCAGAAGAGGACGCAGGAAGAACTCCGCAGGTACCAGGAATACCTCGAACAGATGGTGGAGGAACGAACAGGGGAGCTCGTCCGGACGAACAAACGCCTCGAAGAGGAAATTGCGGAACGGAAAAGGGTGGAACAATCCCTCCGGGCCAGCGAAGAACGCTACCGCAGTCTCGTGGAGGAAAGCTTCGACGGGCTCTTCGTCCAGAAGGAGACCAAGATCGTGTTCACCAACCGCAGGCTCCAGGAAATGCTGGGGTATACTGCGGAGGAAATGACGGGTATGGATCACTGGCTGGTCTATCACCCGGATGACCAGGAACTGACGAGGGACCGGGCAAGGGCCCGGCTCCGTGGCGAATCCCCCCCAACCCGGTACGAGGTCCGCATGCTGCGTAAAGACGGATCCTCCTTTCCCGCGGAGATCTCCGCCACCGCTCTTCACTTCCAGGGAGAACCGGGGATTCAAGTCTCTATACGGGACATCTCGGACCGAATGCGGGTCGAGGCCGAGAAGCAGGCCCTACAGGAACAGCTCCAGCACAGTCAGCGCATGGAGGCCATCGGCACCCTGGCAGGGGGCGTGGCACACGATTTCAACAACCTCCTCATGGCCATCCAGGGCAATGTCTCCTTACTCCGACACGAGTTGGATGCCGCGCATCCCTTTCAAGAATCCCTCGGCCGTGTGGAGGAGCAGGTAAGGCGGGGGGCCAAGCTTACGAGCCAGCTCTTGGGCTACGCCCGGAAGGGGAAGTTTTCCGTCACCACCCTGGACCTCAACCCAATGGTCCGTGAAGCGGTTTCGGCTTTTAGCAGGACCCGAAAGGACATCCGGGTCCATTTGAAACTCGCCCAGGACCTCCGCGCCGTGGACGCGGACCAGGGCCAGATCGACCAGGTGATCCTGAACCTTCTTGTCAACGCCTCGGATGCCATGCCCCGGGGTGGGGACATCTTTGTGGAGACGGCCGTCGTGAGCAGCGAACAAATGGCCGGGAAGCTCTATACGCCGAAACCGGGGAACTACGCCCTGCTGCGAATCAGGGATACGGGACATGGCATGGACCGGTCAACAATGGACCGGGTTTTCGAGCCTTTCTTTACCACGAAGGAGATGGGGAGGGGTACGGGACTCGGTCTGGCTTCCGTTTACGGTATAGTCAAGAGCCACAGCGGTTATATCGACGTGGAATCTGAGACCGGAAAAGGGGCTGTCTTTTCCGTCTATCTCCCGGTGTCCGAAGCGCCTTCCCCCGCCATCCACCAAGGTCAGCCAGAAATCGTTCGTGGGGAGGGAACAATCCTTCTTGTGGATGACGAGGAGATCGTCCTGGATGTAGGGGCC
>JAFDIS010000019.1 GCA_019307945.1 Deltaproteobacteria bacterium
ACCCCTTCGTAGAAATCGGGGTAGAGCCTCTTGGCACAGTCGGGGCAGATGGTGTGGCTGAAGGCCGTCCCGGAACGCTTGCTGATATAGTCTTCTATCTCCGTCCACATCCCCGTGTCCTCACGCACACGCTTGCAGCTTGCGCAGATGGGCAGAAACGTGCCTATTGCGTTGAGGAATGTTTTTTCTATGGTTCGAACCCGGCGGCTGAGAGCCCGCATTAGTTCCAGGGCGAGGTCGGGGTATTTCTTGATTTCCTCCCGCAGGTTCAGCCGGTCGATGGAAATGACTTCCGCAGGTTCGGATGCTACGACACTGGCCGACCGGAGCAGGTCGTCGACGAGCGCCATTTCACCGAAATAGGCGGGGGGATGCAACGTCCCCAGGACATGCCGGGTTTTTTCCCCGAAGTTCTTGATGATTTCTACCGATCCCGTCACGAGAACGAACAAGCGGTGGTCCCGCTCGCCCTCGTAAATGATTACCTCGCCGCGTTTGTAGTTTTGGTGAACGGCCCGGTCCGCCAACCTCTGGATATCATCCTGGTTCATACAGGAAAAGAGGGGAACCGCACTCAGGATTTCTACGTCGCGTCTCGTCATTTTCCTTGCCTTGGGTGCCGGGCTCAAGAGAAGCATTCACCGGGAGGCCCTGAGAAAACGCCCATTTGCCGCGTTATCCTCATTCCGCTTCACTGAGGCGCACTTTCATGTACGCCTCAGTCCTCTGGGTTTCTTCGCCCCAGCTTCGCCCGGGGCTCAGTCCCCACCCCCAGGGGGGGCGGGTCCCCGGTTTCTTCGCCCCAGCTTCGCCCGGGGCTCAGTCCCCACCCCCAGGGGGGGCGGGTCCCCGGTTTCTTCGCCATCGCTTCGCCCGGGGCTCAGTCCCCACCCCCAAGGGGGGCGGGTCCCGGCCTTCTTGAAGGGCATACCATATCTTGTCGGTCTATCGATCATTCGGCACAATACGGCTTTTCTTGAGAAAAAATAAAAATAAATTGACATATCCTGAGACAAGAGTATAATCGCTACCGATTTAGAGTCCCCCGACCCATATCATCGAAAAAAGCGGCAAAGGCAAAGGGCAAGAAAGCATTTCAGACGCGATTCGGCAACGGGCTTCAAGGGGAGAGTATCCGCACCAGCAGCCTCGTGAACCAACCGAACTCAAGGGCGACCAGCCCGGGACCCGCACCTTGCGGCGGGCGTGGTAGACCGCCCGGGGAGGTACGCATGAAGGGAACGCAGTCTGGGCTTTCGGAAAGCAGTGCGGCGTCCCAGGTGTCGACACGTCCGAAAAGGTACCACAGCGCCGAACTTGTCGTCGACGGTCTGGCCAACGCCTACCAGTTCAAGATCTGGTGCCTGGATGCCGCGCCCATGTGTTTCCTCGTACGGGAGGACTCGGAGATCCTCCAGCGGATCCGGGAAGGGGACATCCTGCCAGTCAAGTACTACTCTCACGAATCCCCCTATCCTTCGGATTTCATTAGTACGGAGATCCGGAACATCACCCGCACCGACCAGGGTCCGTTCCGGGGGCATTACATGGTCGGAATCAGGATTCTCGAAGGGGACAGGTGACCGGTCAATCCCCGGAGGGGGAATAATAGCACCGTTTGGGAGAAATGATTTTCCCGGCCTTTTTCAGCTTCTGAATAGCGGCCGAGACCTCTTTGCTCTCAGCCCCGATCATTTTTGCAACGTCACCCGGCCGTACCGGTTTCCCGGCCTTTTTCATGGCCTCCAAGACCTTTTTCTCCATCGCTTGCCTCCTTAGATTTGGAGTCGTTCTCATTTTCGACGGCAAGCCGCAGGAAGCGTCACAACATATATCATGCTGGGGGCCTCCTTGTCCAGGAACTCGGGACGCTTTGTCCCGCGTTTTGAGGATCGAAGAGTAAGGGTTCGGAAATGGGCCGAAGGTTCTAACACCCTCCGCACATGCGGTGTTGACAAGTCGGAAACAGGCCGATTTTTCGCGGGTTGACCGAAGAGGCTTTCCTAGAAAAACTGTTGAACGCAATATATGGTGGGATTTGGAACACAACCAAAGAATCGCTGGCCTCAACCCGAAAATGAAAGGGGATAAAACATGGAACATCTCATCGAAGCCATAACGGCCCGGCCTTCTAGGGACGAACTGCAACTGCGCATGAGCAAGGTCCGATCCTTGATGGAACGAGAAGGCCTGGAGTATTATGTGGCGGCCCACACGGACAACGTTTACTACCTCACCTATTGCACCCGGCCTCCTGCTGTTTACTGACCTCGAACCAAGATCAAGCAAGGGAATGTCATTGGACAAAGTCCTGGTAACACAGATGCTGGTGGGTCCGGACCGGGTATTTTCTTATCTCGTGTCATGTCCTGCTTCGCGGGCGGCGGTGCTGATCGACCCGGGCGGGGATCCGGAGAAGATCCTGGATGCGGTGTCCCTGAAACGACTGGACGTCCGGTACATCCTTTGCACCCACGGTCACGCGGACCACCTATACGCCGCGGCCGCCCTGCGGGAAGAGCTGGGGGCCATGGTGTGCATGCATGAGGCGGACGCCGCCTTTTTCGGAAAAGAGGGTTCCGGGGGCGCCGGCAGCCCTTTCCCCCACATTGATGTGCGGCTGAAGGAAGGCCTGATCCTTTCTTTCGGACGGCGGGACGCGCTTGTGATCCATACCCCCGGTCATACGCCCGGATCCGTCTGTTTTCTGGTGGGAAGGCACCTGTTCACCGGGGACACCCTCTTCGTGGGCGCTGCCGGACGTACCGACCTTGCCGGGGGATCCCTGGATGAACTGCTTGATTCCATCCGAGAAAAATTGCTACCCCTCTCCGACGACACCATCGTCTGGCCGGGCCACAACTATGGAGAAACCCCCGTTTCCACTCTGGCCCGCGAAAGACGTGAAAACATCTACATAACGGATTTTCTCATGGAAGATGAATGAATCCGCGAAAGTCAGAGCGGATTTTTTGATTGACAAGTCAATCAAAAAATGGGAAGTGTCCACCGCAGGCAAGCCTTGTTCTACTGGTTCGCAGGTCTGTGTGCCCGGAAATCCGAGCGGACGGAGGAAAGAATTGGAGCAAAGGCTTTCGCGGCAGACCCCCTTGCTTGTAAGAGGTTGATGGAAAATGGCAAAGAAGTTCAAGACGAAGATTACCGAGATGCTGGATATCGAGCACCCCATCTTATGCGGCGGCATGCAGTGGCTCAGCAGAGCGGAGTTTGTGGCCGAGGTCTGTAATGCCGGTGCACTGGGTTTTATCACTGCGGAGACGTTTCCTACGGCGGAGGACCTGCGCGAGGAATTGCGGAAGATGAAAACATTGACGGACCGGCCCTTCGGCGTGAATATCTCCATGATCCCCGAGATGGGCAATATACCCGAAAGGACCATGAAATTCGTGGACGTGGTGTGTGATGAGGGGGTCAGTGTCGTGGAGACGGCAGGGAGAAGCCCGGCTCCCCTCGTGCCCCGCTTGAAGGAGGGGGGCGTCAAGATCATCCACAAGATGACCTCGGTGCGTCATGCCCTTAGCGCGCAGAAGGCCGGAGTGGACGCCGTCGCGCTTCTGGGTTTCGGCTCCGGCGGGCATATAGGGCTGGAAAACGTGGCCTCCTTTATTTCCCTCCCCCTGGCCGTCAGACAGTTGGATATTCCCGTGGTGGCCGCGGGCGCTGTGGCGGACGGCCGGGGTTTTTTAGGAGCGCTCGCCATGGGGGCCGAAGGCGTGCTCATGGGCACCCGCTTCCTGGCCACGGATGAATGCCCTCTCGGCGATGAAATAAAAAGGGTATACGTGGAAACCCCGGAAACGAACACGACCCTGATCATGTCCTCCATTCTTAATCCCCTGCGTTGTGTCAAGAACGCGCTGACGGATGATGTCCAGGCCCTGGAAGCCCGGGGGGCGTCGCTGGAGCAGATCATCGACGCGGTCCGCGGGGGCAGGAAGAGCACAGGCTACGAGGGCGTGGAACCGAAAAAGGCCCTGCTTCCCTGTGGGCAGTCCATCGGGCTGATCGAGGGGATCAAGCCGGTGAAGCAGGTGATCGAGGACATCCTGGCGGAGGCCGAAGCCCTGCTCGGGCGGTTGAACGCCATGGCAGTGTGACTGGGCGGGAGAAACAGAGGAGGAACAGGATGACGGAACGTGTCACAATCCGGATGAGCGATGGTGTTGCCGATGTGCGAATGAATCGGCCGGAAAAACTCAATGCATTGGACCCTGAGATGTTCCGCGCCTTGGTGGAGGCGGGAAAGGCGCTTTCGGAGGATGCAGCCCTCCGTGCCGTGGTGCTCTCGGGCGAGGGAAGGGCTTTCTGCGCGGGCCTGGACTTTCAGAGCTTTCAAGCGTTGGCGGACACCCAAAAGCAAGGCTCTGCGGGAGACTTGTTTCACAGGACACCTGACAGCCCGGCCAACAATGCGCAGCTTCCGGCTTACATCTGGACCACTCTCCCGGTGCCTGTCATCGCCGCGGTGCACGGCGTGGCCTTTGGAGGAGGCCTTCAGATAGCCATGGGAGCGGATATCCGTTTCATCGCGCCCGATGCCCGGATGTCCGTCATGGAGATCAAGTGGGGCCTGGTCCCCGACATGAGCGGGACCCAGACCATGAGACATCTCCTTCCCCTGGACGTCCTCAAGGAATTGACCTTTACCGGCCGGATCGTCTCCGGTGTGGAGGCAAAAGAGCTGGGGCTCGCCACACACGTGAGCGAAACGCCCCGGGAGTCGGCCATGGAACTGGCGCGCGAGATCGCTTCCAAGTCACCCGACGCTATTCGCGCGAGTAAGAGACTCCTGAACGAGGCGGTGCTCAAAAGTGTGGAAGAAGGACTGAGACTCGAGGAGGCGCTTCAAAAGACTCTCATCGGAAAGCCCAACCAGGTGGAAGCCGTGATGGCCAACCTGGAAAAGCGCGCCCCCGCCTTCAAAGATCCTCAGTAGACCCCCTGATAGACCGTCAGATTTCCTCCCTCCCCGGGGGTCGCGGGGCACGCCGCCATGCTCCAGCGCCTGGGGGATCTTCGTCCCTCGTCACTCGCTGATCAGTTTTTCGATTTCCGGGTGGGTCTTCAAGGTCTTGAGAAACTGGTTCGTTCTTCGTTCCAGGCGGTGTTTCAGCACCGTGGCCATGAACTCCATGAAGCGGTGTCCCAGCACGTGGTCCTGCTCCATGACCTCCAGGAGTTTTTCCCCGGGCATTGTGATCACCTCACAGGGCTCCACGCACACTGCAAAGGAGGTGTGCTTCGACCCAGGCAGCAGGGCCGACCAGCCGAAGGAATATCCGGGTTTGATGGACCCCAGGGAGATGTTGATGGCTTCGGACACCTCCACCTCCAGCAGGACTTTGCCCTTCAGGAGCATATAGAAATATTCCGCCCTCTGTCCTTCCGAGTAGATGACGGCACGGTCACCAAAGATCTGGAGCTGGGTAAAGGGCAGCAGCCTTCCCAAGTGAGTCTCATCCATGTCGGCGAATGCGCTTATCTTTCTCAGGTCATCAAAGGAGACCATCCTCTATACCTCCGGTCAGTGGTCTGGACCCCCCGCCTGCTGGCGGTTCGCGGTAGTGGTTAGGGCATCACAGGCCCATGCCGCGTATGACGATGGGGACGCATTGGGGCGCTATCGGCTCAGAAGAAACAGAAGCATGATGAACACCGCGGCCATGGCCGCGCCCAGTCCCACCGGCAGCGTTCCCTTTCGGACATTCTCGTAGACCTTTCTTTTCCTTACCTCCAGTCGAGTACCGCTTACCCCTACAAGGGCCCAGAGGCTTGCCAGGGCATAGACGGAAAGCCGGGCCACCGCGTCCTGGGAAAAACGCCCCAGGGCCCTCGCAAAACCCACGGCAAGGTAGCGGTCGCATACACTGTTGAGGCCGTTGAATGTCCTGTCCATGACGAACAGGAAGAGGCGACCGCCTTTCCGGTAAAACCAGTCCGCGTCCAGGTTCACACAACGCATCTCCGCGGGGTAGATCCCGGAAAGGAGCAGCAGGGTAAATGCCAGGGCTGAAAAGAAGAGGAGCTGGGTCTGGCTCACCACGTGTGCAGCCGTGTAAGGCACGTACTCCACGGGATAGGGCAGAAGGCCGTAAAGATAACCGGGAAAGGAGCCTATGAAGATGCACAGCGCGGCCGTCAGTCCCATGGCCGTCAGCATGTGGGTGGGTGCCTCCCTGGGCCTGAGCCCCGAATCGTGGGAAAAGAAAGCAAAGTAGGGGATCTTGATCCCTGCGTGATGGAAAACGCCGGCCGAGGCGAAAAGGAGCATGAACCAGACGATCCTCATATGCCCCTCTGCAGCGGCTTCCATGACCATGGACTTGCTCACGAAGCCGCTGAAGAGGGGAAAGGCCGAAATGGAGGCAGCCCCCACCATGCAGAAGATACAGGTCAGAGGCATGGTGCGATAGAGACCCCCGAGGTCTGTCCCGTTGATCTTTCCGGTGCGATACATCACCGCTCCCATTGCCATGAACAACAGGGCCTTGAAGAGGATATCGTTGAATGCGTGTGCCACCGCCCCGTTGATGGCAAGGTGTGTGCCGATCCCGATCCCGCAGACCATGAATCCCACCTGGTTGATCAGGCTGTACGCCAGGACCCGCCGGAGGTCGTTTTCGATAACGGCATAGAAGATCGGAAAGCAGGTCATTGCCGCGCCGATCCAGATCAGAGCGCCTGTCCCGGGAAAGGCCCGCGCCAGGGCGTAGACCGCGGCCTTTGTGGTAAAGGCGCTCAGAAAAATGGTTCCGGTTATGGTGGCCTCGGGGTATGCGTCCGTGAGCCAGGGATGAAGCACGGGCCAGGCGCAGTTGAGTCCGAAGCCCAGAAAAATGAGATAGCTCCCGGGTCCTCCGAGTCCGATGAAGTCGAAGGAGATGGAACCGGTCTGGTTCACGTGAAGCACGATCCCGGCTAGGAGACAGAGGCCGCCCGCGGAGTGAACGAGGAGATAGCGAAAGCCCGCCCCGGCGGCGGCCCGGGTACGCCTGGTCCAGATCAGGAAAATGGAGGCCACCGTGAGCATTTCCCAGAACACGAAGAAAGTGAAAAGATCCCCGGAAAAGACCACCCCCACGGCGCTGCCCGCATACACCAAGCCCGCTACGTGCTGCAGATCGTCTTCCACGTGAAGGGCGTAGATGATGGCGATGAAGGAGATGAGATGGAAGATGTACCCGAAAATGAGACTGAGCCCGTCCACTCTAGCAAGCACGAGTTCATAGTCC
Source organism: Deltaproteobacteria bacterium (assembly GCA_019307945.1). GTDB lineage: Bacteria > Desulfobacterota > DSM-4660 > Desulfatiglandales > Desulfatiglandaceae > B17-G16. The sequence goes on from JAFDIS010000019.1 coordinate 7,254, forward strand.
AGGAACGGCAGGGTCCAGTGAACGCCCTTGGAAAAGGAGACCAGGTTGATAAAACTGATCACCGGAAGCGCCAGCAGGTAGGCGCGCTTCAAGTTCCCCTTGAAAAAGGGGACCAGCAGGGCGCCTGCAACGAAAACCAATGCCGGGGGAACGGGGTCAATCATAGTAGTCCTCGCTCCTTTTCACGAGGGGCCGCAGGATGTACTTGGCCGCCACCACCAGTGCCACGCAGGCCACGAAACCGAAAACGGCGTAAAACTCCGGCCATTTCTCCCAACCGAAATTGGGGTGCTTGTGGACCAGGAGATCCACCAGGAGCAAGATGCCCAGGGACACGTAGAAGCAGATCAAAAGCCTTTTAACGTTCCTTGGGTTGTCGAACAGGTAGCGCCCGTGATCATCGGCCTTGTCCGGTGCCGCGCTCACCTCTCCGCTCTCGGGCCCATGCTTATTAGATGCATTGTCGTCCTTCATGCGGTTTTTCGCCTTTCCTCCCCGGGGGGACTAGCTGCGCGCCTCCCCGGAGTCTAAAATACGGTCATTGCGAGAATGATCCCCAGATAGACGCATCCGATGCTGATGGCCACGAAAAAGGCGGTCCTGTATCCCGGGACCGGTTCGTGGGTCAATTCCATTTTTTCCTCTTGGCCTTGGCTCATAGGACTATCCTCCCGTAATGGCCCTGACCGCCGATTCCGCCAGTCTGAAAAAGGGTTGCGGATAAAAAAGCAGGATGATGGAGATGGCGGCGGTGATCACCGGCGGTCCCACGCAAAACAGGGGTGCCTCCTGGACGCGGTTTTCGAAGAGCGCCTCTTCGGGGGTACAGAAAAAGGCCCTGTACACCACGGGCATGAAGTAGGCGGCATTGAGCAGGGAACTGGCCAGCAAGACAAAAAGGATGGGCATCTGGTTCGCCTCCAGAGTGCCGGTGACCAGATACCACTTGCTGATGAAACCGCCGCAGGGCGGAACCCCTATGATGCTCAGAGAACCCAGGAAGAAGGCGCTCATGGTAACGGGCATCCTCCTGCCGATACCTACCATTTCACTGATGTTTTTCTTGCCCGTGGCTACGAAAATGGCCCCCGCACAGAAAAAGAGTGTGATTTTCCCGAAGGCGTGCATGGCTATGTGAAGGATTCCACCTGTCATCCCCTTGGGGGACAGAAGACCCAGCCCCAGGACGATGTAGGAGAGTTGGGCGATGGTGGAAAAGGCCAGGAGACGCTTGAGATTGTTCTGGGAGAGGGCCACGAAACTCCCCACAAGGATGGTGACCGAGGCAACCGCGGTCAGCACGGGACTCAAGTGCAGCGATTGGAGGAGGTCAACCCCGAAGACGCCGGTGATGACACGAACCACGCTGAAGACCCCCACTTTGACCACCGCTACGGCGTGAAGAAGGGCACTTACCGGGGTAGGGGCCACCATGGCCGCAGGCAACCAGGAATGAAGGGGCATGACCGCGGCCTTGGCGAAGCCGAAGACAAAAAGAAAGAGAAGAGCGGTCAACAGGGCCGGACTTCCCGTCCCTGCCAGGAACCCCTTTGTGGAAAACTCCAGCGTTCCGCCCAGTGCGTACGCCGTGATCATGGCGGGCAGCACCAGGCCGATGGATGTGCCGACGATGTAGAGGAGATACTTCCGTCCCGAGGAGCGCGCCTCCTGGTCCTGGTGGTGTGTGACCAGGGGATAGGTGGCAAAGGAGAGCATCTCGTAAAATAGGTACAGGGTAAAGAGATTGGCTGCGAAGGCCACGCCGATGGTGGCCGAAAGTGCCAGGGCGAAAAAGCAGAAGTATCGGGTCTGGCCGTGCTCGTTCAGTCCCCGCATGTAGCCGATGGAATAGGCGGAGGTGACGATCCAAAGAGAAGAGGAGACAAGGGCGAAGAGCATACCCAGGGCGTCGACGCGGAACGCGATGGCCATGCCCGGCATGACCTGGGCAACCTTGCACACGATCTGGGTGCCGGAGAGCACGGCGGGCAGCATGCTCAGAACGATCCCGAACTTCACAAAGGCCGCGGCGAAGGTCCAGGTCTCCCTGGTGTTGGGATTTCTGCTCCATATCAGGAACGGCACTGCGGCCACAGATACCAAAACGGCCAGTAGCGGCTTAATCGAAAAGACGGTTTCCATCAAAGAATCGCTTTCGGTATGGCGAATTGCAGCACGTGTGTTATTATTTCACTGGTGTAGACACCCACTACCACGAGGCCCAGAGCGACGATCCATAGGGGCACGAGAATGCTCAGGGGCGCCTCGTTCATGGGTTCGGGGCCGTGTTCCCCGTGCCCGTGTCCCTCGTTAAACGGCTCGAAAAATCCGATTTCAATGATCCTGAAGAAGAGAACCACGTTCACCAGGCTGCTGAACAGAAGGGCCGCCATGAAACCGTAATGACCCGCCTGGAGGGCCCCTGTTATCAGGTACCACTTGCTGAAAAAACCGCAGGTGGGAGGCACGCCGATTATGGAAAGTCCTCCCAGGATGAATGCCCCCATGGTAAAGGGCATCTTGCGAATCAATCCCTTGAGGCTGGAAAAGGTGTAGCTTTTCATGCGGTAGGTGATGGCGGCAACGGCCAGGAAGAGGCACAGGGTCATCAAGGCGTCGTTTATGATGTGAAGGATGGCCCCGGTCATCCCCGCCCTGTTCCCCAGCCAGGCACCACCGACCATATAGCCCACCTCAGCCACGATGATATAGGAGATCATCTTTTTGAGATCGCGCTGGCCCAGCGCCAGGATGGCGCCCATCACGATAGCGATCACGGCGAACCACACCACAGCGTCGTTTATTCCCAGGGTTGAAAACACATATCCCGGCGTGAAGACCGTCAGCATGAGCCGTATCATCACATAGACCATCACCTTGGTCATGAGAGGAGCGATCAGAGCGGCCGAGGGAACCGGTGCGAAGGTGTATGCGTTTGGCAGCCAGACATGGAGGGGAAAGAACGCCATCTTCAACCAAAGACCCACGAGGCATATAATCAAGGCCGTCAGAACCGCCTTGTTCTCGTAAAGACCGGGCAGAATGCGGGCTATGTCGGCCATGTTCAGAGAGCCCGTCACGATGTAAAGGTATCCGATCCCAAGCAAATAAAAGCACGCACCGATGGTACCCATATAGACATAGTTGAGGGTGGCCAGGGGGGCCCGATCTTCACCCATTGCGATGAGCCCGTAGCCCGAAAGGGAGGCGATTTCCAGAAGCACATAGAGGTTGAAGGCGTCTCCGGTCACCGTGATGCCCAGCAGGCCCGTGACCATAAGGACGTACAAGGTGTAAAACGCCCCCGTCTTTTCCTTGAACTGCTCTTCCACCTGCCGATGCGAAGCCCACAGGTTGAGCAGGGCTACGATACAGATGAGCACAAGAACCGGTGCGTTGAGGAAATCCACGGCATAGGCGATACCCCATGGCGGGTCCCAGCCACCCAGGCGGTACAGGACAGGGCCCTGCTGCACGACTCTCCAGAACAGAGACAAGGCGGAAAGGCCGGCTACGCCCAGGGAGGCGACTGCCAGCGGGAGGCAGAATCTTCGGTTCAGCCACCCGGCCCCGCTGATGAAGAAGGCCGACAGCAGGGGCGCGATTACGAGAAGCGCTGGAAAATGATGGCTCATGATCCCCGTATTCGGCTTAAGATTTCATCCTCTTCCAGAGTCCGGTACCGATTGTAGATCCGGATCGCCAATGCGAGTGCCACGCCCAGGGTGGCCACGGCCACCACGATGGCCGTCAGCATGAGGACATGGGGCAGGGGGTTGATGTAGTGCACCGCTTCCACCGCATGGCTCTGACCCCCGTGTGCGTGCTCGATGATCGGGATGGTGCCTCCGCGTTTTGCGCCGATGGAGACATAAAACAGGATAATGGCCGTTTGAAAGATGTTCATCCCCACGATCTTCTTGATCAGGTTTCGCTTGGTGATCATGGCGTAGAGCCCGATCATCATCAGGCAGATGTAGATCCAGTAATTGTACTTGGCGATGATGGTGGCGACGATGCCGCTCATGGGTTACAATCCCTCGTCGTATCGGCCCGCGGAGGACACGTTGTTGTATATCCAGATCATGGTGGCCATGACTGCAATTCCCACACCTGTTTCGACGATCAAAATCCCGTGTGATCGCGCGGTCACCGGGTCGGTTCCGAGGACCGAAGCCAGGGCCGCGTAGTCCAGAAAGTTGCGGCCGAGGGCCAGGCACAGGGCTCCGGTGCCTGCGTAGATGAAAACTCCGATGGCACAGAGAATCCCCACGGTCTTTTCGCCGATTCTTCGGAGTGCCGTTCTGAGGTTTTGGGAGATGGCCAGGAGGATGACCGACGCACCCAGGATGACTCCCCCCTGAAATCCGCCTCCCGGGCTGTGATGGCCGTGTGCTATTACATAGAGGGCATAGATCTGGATAAAGGGGATCATGATTCGGCAAGCCGTCTTGATCACCAGGTCATAGGGCGTCCAGAGCATGTCGATTCTCTCGAACTCCCCGGACAATGACTTCCCCTTGGCCCCTTTTACGTGAATGGTGACGCCTGTGGGCAAGTGCCGATAATAGTGATCTCCTTCCTCTCCCCCCAGTACGCGCAGGAGCAGAAAGCATACCACCCCGGCGCCGAAGATCACGGTGGTTTCGAACATGGTGTCGAATCCCCGGTAGTCGGCGAGCACCGCGGTCACGATGTTGGGCACCGAGGTCTCCTCCATGGTCTTCTCTATATAGCGTGGCGACACATGCAGGCTTGCCGGAGAAGAGGGGTCTCCCCAAAGAGGGAAATCCACGGTTGCATAAAGGAGCAAAGCTCCGCTTAAAATGACAAGCAGGAGACCCAGCTTTTTCAATCCTTTGTCCTCCTCGTGGTGCGGAATACTGCGGCTACAAAAAACACCGTGCTCACTCCGGCCCCCACGCTGGCCTCCGTGAAGGCTACGTCCACGGCGCCCATGATGGCCCACAGGAGGCACATCATGAAGCTATAAGCGCCGAAGAGTATAGCCGCGCCAAGCAGGTCCTTAACGGTGATGGCGCCCACAGCACAAAACAGTACCAGCGTCAGTATGGCCATATCCAGTTCCCAGATCATTCCGCTTTCTCCTCAGGAGTCTCCTTGCGCCAGGGGACCATCCCCGCCCGGATGCCCGCGTCCACTATGGAATGGGTCGCCGTGGGGCTTGACAGGAAGATAAACAACACGATGAGCATGATCTTGAGGCTTGTCAGAAGGGCCTCCCAGGAGAAGTGCTCCAGGTTGTAGATGGCCACGGCCAGCATCATGAGCAGCGAACCCAGGGTGTCCAGTTTGCCCGCCGGGTGGAGTCTGGTGAAGAAATCGGGGAACCGGAGGATCCCTACGCCGCCGCCCGTGAAGAACACGAGCCCCACAACCAACAAGGCGATCACAAGCACGTTCACGACTCAGAGCCCCTTCCTTTTCTGAAAATAGCGCGATGCGGCCAGCACCGCGATGAAGTTGAGCATGGCGTAGGCCATGGAGATATCCACGAACATATCCACGCGTCCGTAAATCAGGCCGATCAGGATCAACAGCACGACTGTTTTGCTGCCTATTGCGTTCACCCCCACGAGACGGTCCAGGACCGTGGGTCCGAAAACGGCCCGGTAAAGGGAAAGCAGCATCAAGATACACAGGTAAAGACCGGCATACAGGAAGACGTATTGCACTATTGCTCTCCAAAGACGCGGGCGATCCGGGCTTCCATTTCTCCCGGGAGGGCCTCGCCGGACTTCTTGTCGATGGCGTGGACCTGGAAGTCTCCGTCCACGGAAACGTACACGGTGATCGTCCCCGGTGTGAGGGTGATGGAATTGGCGAAGGTCACCAGGGACAGATCGGAATGTAACTTGCTCTGAAAGCGTATGATTTCAGGTTCGATGAGGTCCATCATTCTGGGGTGGAAGACGAGGTAGAGCACATGGAGATTCGCCAGGATGATCTGGTAGAGCAGCCAGGGGACATATCCCAGGAACCGGAGCCACGTCCCTCCGATTCCCTGTAAGGACCCCTCGGGAAAGACGAGATCCACCGAGAAAAGGGTGACCATGATACAGGAGATCACTCCCAGGGTCAGGTGAAATGCGTCGAAACGACCCGACAGCAGGATCCAGAGGCAGAAGAGGATTGCAAACGTCAGCAGGCAGGCGGGGACGTTGCGCAGCCCACGCCGTTGACCGGCGGTGGTGCCCCCGGATTCGTGCCCCATGGGTTGAGAGGAAGCCTCGTGCTGTTCCCGGTTGACCAAGCGTCCCCCTTTCCCCCTATCGTGGGGATGGTGAGGGTTCGTGGGCCGTCTACCTCGAACCGTCGGGGCCCCGACGCCCCGTTGATCTGGAGGTTCGGCATCAGGAGCGGGGAAGCGTCACCTGAAAGGTGGTCCCCTCTCCCGGCTTGCTTTCCAAGGTCAACTTGCCGCCCAGTTTCTGAATGATCTGTTGGCATATGGGCAATCCCAGACCCGTGCCCACCCCGGGCGGCTTGGTAGTGTAAAATAACTCGAAAATTTTTTCCTGTTCCTCGTGTGGAATGCCTTTGCCGTTGTCCGAAATCCGGATCCGTACCTCCTTTTCCGTGCTTGAGACTCCGAGGGTGATCAGACCCTTATCCGGCCTCTTCTCCTTGACGGCATAGATGGCATTCGTGATAAGGTTGACGAAGACCTGTTCGAGCAGGCGAGGATCCGAATCCACGATCTCTTCCTTTTCCGAGAAGTCAAACACGAATTCTATGGGCTCATGTTTGATTTCCGGCCGGAGGAAGGTCGTGGTCTCCCTGAGGAAGGCGTGGAGGTCGAACGACTTTTTGGTGGGGGCTGAATCCCTCGAAAAATCCAGGAGTTGATGCGTGATGTTTCTGCAGCGCTTGGTCTGCTCCAAAATGCGACTGAGGGCTGTTTCCAGTTCCTCTCGGTCATCCCCGCTCAATCCCCCGGCATCTTTCACTACCGATTTCGCCCAACCCGAGATCTCGCTGATGATGGCCAGCGGGTTGTTGATTTCGTGTGCGATACCCGCCGCCGTACGTCCGATTTCAGCCAGCCTGTCGATACGTACAAGATCGTCCTGAATCTTTTTCCACAGGGTGATGTCTCTGCAGATCCCTACAGTGCCTACCGTTTGTCCTTTGGGATTCGTCAACCTGATGAGAGACACAGCACAGAAGACGGTGTGCCCGTCCTTATGTTTGAAGGGAAATTCGGGTTCCACCGAACTGCCCTTCTCCCGGGCGGCGGCCAGGTGTTCCTCCAATTTTCCAGGATCAACTGCAAAGTCCTGGATAAACCTTCCCGCCGCCTCCTCCCAGGTGTAACCCAGTACCTTTTCACCTCCTTTACTGAACGAGAGCAAAATTCCGCCCACGTCCGTGGCGAAAATCATGTCGTTGGAATTGGACAGGATGGAATGCAGATAGGCCCGCGTTTGGTGAAGCTCCATGCGGTGCGTGGAAAGCTCCCGCGAGACCCGTTTCAGCTTTTCAGAGAGGGAATCATTCGATCCCATAAATCTTTCGCAATTCGCCTATGGCCTTCTTGATCCCCTTGGCACCCATCCCCGAACGGTATATCTCCTCTACCTGTTCTCTGAACTTGGCGTTTTGAAGGACCGTTTTTCTCTCGTAGGCCTCATTGATGGTTTCCACGAGATTTTCGTAATCAATGGGTTTGAGCAGGTATTTGAAAGCGTCCTGCTGACCGCTTTCCAGGGCCGATTCGATGGACCCGTGACCGGTCAGGACGATGAATTGCAGAAAAGGTTGGAGGCTACGAAGTCGTTTCTGGGTTTCGACCCCGTCGATTCCCGGCATCTTGAGGTCCACCACCGCCACGTCAAAGTTCTCCTCGGAGGCCACCTCAACGGCTTCTTCACCGGAAAAGGTCGCCCTGACGGTGAAACCTTCCTTCAGCAACCGTTTTGAGAGATATTCCAGGAGGGTCTCTTCATCGTCGATCAGCAGAATCTTTACGTTGGGATTCGCGCTCATGATCTACTCCTCGTAAGCATGGCAGTGGACGCCGACCAACAGCGGTTCTATGACACTCGGATCTTTGCTTATCTTTTTTTTCACGGCTTTGTCAACCCCCTTTGAGGCGCAGATGGGACGTTCCTGAAGACGGGCCGGACGATAACAGGCCGGTGGCGTCGTGATTCATCCGGGATAAGCAGGGGTTTCGGTCGAGACCCGAGACGTACTTGCCCGGCATCCATGCATATCAAAAATGTCGGGTACGAGCGGGAAACGCAGATCGGGGCTGGTCCCGCTGATTAGTTTGTGTTTGCGTCCGTAAGAGGGAAGGGGCCTTCCGAGGGGGAGTGTTCATGGAGTTACTTCGGGGCCTCAGCCCCCGGACGATGCGGTTTCGGTATCCGAAACCTCGTCTGGATACCTTTGGGCGATGGACTTGAGGACGTCCAGGGAATCGAAAAAGGCTTCCACCACCTCCGGATCGAAATGGGTGCCCGCCCCCTTTTCCATTTCTTCGAGAATCCTATCTTCGTCCCAGGCCTCCTTGTAGACCCTGCGGGAGCGGAGGGCATCGTAGACGTCGGCCACCGCCACGATCCTCCCGAAAAGGGGAATCTCCTCACCGCGTTTGGGCCTGCCCCACCCTGGAGAACCGGGATCGTCCAACGGACCCCCCGTGCGCGGGTCGATGTGCCCGGGATAGCCGGTTCCGTCCCACTTCTCGTGGTGGTTGAGGGCCACCTCCGCGGCCAGCTCGTCGAACTCCGACTGGGCCTCCCGGAACAGCCTGGCCCCCAGAAAGGTGTGGCTTTTCATCAGTTCGAATTCGTCCTCCGTGAGGCGGGCGGGTTTCTTCAAGATGAGGTCGCTGATAGCCACCTTGCCCACGTCGTGCAGCATGGCCGCCATGCGTAGCATGTCCTTCTGCCGGTCCACCTGCGCACCGGGGATCCCTTTCTTCCGCGCCCAGACCTCGTAGAGCTCGACGGAGTAGGAACCAACCCTGTTCACGTGGGCTCCCGTCTCCTTGGGATCGCGAAGCTCGGCCATGCTGATCATACGCAGAATGATGTTTCGAGTCATTTGGGCACGCTCCACGGCCAGGGCCGCCGTGGTGGCAAAATGGCGGATCACCGTCTCGTCCGACCGGGAAAATGGGATGATACGGCCTTGGTCGTCCTGAGCGTTGATGAGTTGCATGACGCCGAGGACCTCGCCCCGCTGGTTCGTCATGGGCACCGCAAGGACGGAACGGGTCCGGTAGCGGGAAATTTCGTCGAAGTCCGAATCAAAGGTGTAAGGTTCGGAGCCCTCCAACCGGTAGACGTCAGGCAGGTTCACCACTTCACGGTTGTGGGCCACGAAACCGGCGATGGATTGGTTATTGATGGGCAGGGAAAAGGTGCTGTAGATGAGTTTTCGATCCGGTCCCTGACGTGCCCTCAAGGTTTCGTTCTGCGTGTAGGTGAAACGCAGCATGTCTCCCTCTTTGAGATAGATTGAGCCTGCGTCCGCATTGAAGAAGCGGCGCACCTGGGTGAGGATCCGCTCGAGGACCACGTCCAGGTCCTTGACCTCGTTGATGTCCAGGCTGATCTGGGTGATCAGATCGATTTTTTGCGATTCGCTCAACATGAGGGAAATTTCGCTCCTCTATATCCCACCTATTCCATCGGCCGGTGTGGGCGCTGAGATGATAATTTTTCCAGTAGACCCCGGACTCGGTCCCCCTTTTGCCGCCGGTCGAGCCGGTGCGAGGGGATCGCCTCCATCCCGAGATGTGCTCCCAGGACCATGCCCGTGATCATCCCCCTTGCCGCGCTGTCCCCGCCGGGGAGGTTCATCCGTGGGGAAAAAGAGGGCGATGTTCCCCACGGGGGAAGGCTCCCCAAAGCAGCTCTGCCTGCCAAATCGGCCCCATATCTACCATACTCCGGGTGCGGGCACAAGGACCTGCCCTTTGTCGGGAGCTCCGGGGACGGGGCAACGCAAGCTCTATGGCCGGAGTTGCGCCTGTTTGAGACGGCCGAACCTGCTTGACGGCCTCCGGCCGGCTTTGATACAAGAAGCCTTATGAATTTCCTGGATATTCTCATTATTTGCACGATGGTCTTCTTCCTCGTGCGCGGCGTGCTCCGAGGATTTTTCAAGGAGGTCGGTTCCCTGGCCGGGGTTATCCTGGGTATCTGGCTGGCGGCATTGTTCCAGCCCGAGGCGACCTCCCGGCTCAGGACCCTCATGCCTTCGGTGCCTTACCTTTCCTTGATCAGTTTTGCTGCGGTCTTTGCCGTTGTCCTTATCCTGTGCAACCTGGCCGCCTGGGGGATTCGGACGTTGCTGAAGAAGGCCTTTCTGGGATGGGCCGACCGCGCCCTCGGCGCCGCCCTGGCCATCCTCAAAGGCGTTATCCTGATCTATCTCGTCATAGTGGTCCTCACCTTCTTCGTGCCCGGCAAATCTCCCCTCATCGCCGAGTCGAAACTGGCGCCCTTCATCGTGCGGAGCTATCAGGCCGCGGTGGGCCTGGTTTCCCCCGGGGCTTACCAGGAGTGGAAAAATCGTTTTCTCGGAAAGGCCGGAGCGGTGATGAAATCCACTTCGGAAGCGGTTCAGGGTCGTGCCGGGAAATGAGTCGAGGGATAGGCTGGCCGAGGCCTTTCACGGCCTCGTGGACCTGGTGAGGACTCTGCGGGGTCCCGGCGGTTGCCCCTGGGACGCCGAGCAGACCTTTACCACCATAAAGATGTATCTGCTGGAGGAGGCATACGAAGTCCTGGACGCCGTGGAAGCGGGCGACATGGAGGAAGTGTGTGCCGAACTTGGGGACCTCCTCTTCCAGGTGATCTTCCTGGCCTACCTGGCGGAAGAAAAGGGACATTTCACCTCCCTGGACGTCCTGGAGCGCATCCGGGAAAAAATGGTCCGCAGACATCCCCATGTCTTCGGCCGAGCCAGGGTTCGGACACCCGAGGAGGTGGCTGACAACTGGGCGCAGATCAAGAAGTCGGAGAAAGGGGACTCGGCGGCGCCCGCCTCGTCCTTGGGGGATATTCCGGTGAATCTTCCGGCCCTGCTTCGGGCTCACCGGCTCTGGGAACGCGCCTCGAAGGCCTTTCGGGGGAGAGGTCCGGTGGCGGACGAAACGCGTGAAAGGGTCCGGGAGACCTTCGCATCTCTTGAGGAGGCCCTGGAGGCCGGCGATAAGGATGGCGCGGCCGAGGCCACGGGGATCTTACTGTTTCGTCTTGCAGGCCTTTCAAGAAACCTCGGCTTCAACGCCGAGCATCTCTTGCGGTCGGAAAATGCCGCGTTCATCCGTTGTTTCCAGACGGCGGAAGAAATCCTGAGAGCCCGCGGGGTCGATCCGGAAGGTGCAACCACGGAACAGATCGAGGCGGCATGGCAAGAGGCGGTGGAAAAAGGACAGGCGCGAAGCAAGGCAGGGGCCGGAGCGCCCGGAGATGGATCCTGAAATGGGCCTTGCGTGTGGGTCTGGCCCTCTTTCTGCTGACGGTCCTGCAGACCCTGGCGGTGGGATTCATCAACCCGCCTTGCACCGTGCGTGCGGCGGCTTCCTGGTTTCTGAGCGGAGGGCGCGGGAGAGTCCATGACCTGCGCGGCCGATGGCGGCCCCTGGAACGGATCTCTCCCCATCTCCGTCGTGCGGTACTGGCGGGCGAGGACCAGCGGTTCCTGCAACACCATGGTTTTGACCTGCGCGAACTGCTGGACGCGCTGGGGGATCTGGTCTCGGGCCGGGGCAGACGAGGGGCCAGCACCATCAGCATGCAGGTGGCCCGGACAGTATTCCTGTGGCCGGAACGGACCTGGCCGAGGAAATTGGCCGAGGCCTATTATACGGTGCTCATCGAGTCCTTGTGGAACAAAGCACGGATCCTCGAAGTCTATCTCAACACCGTGGACTGGGGCACGAGGATAGTAGGCGCCGAATCCGCAGCGAGGACCTACTTTCGTGTCTCCTGCGGGCGGGTTTCCCGCCTCGAGGCCGCCCTTCTGGCAGCCGTCCTGCCCAATCCCCACCGGTGGTCCCCCCGGAGGCCCAATGGAAGGGTCCTGATGCGGCTGCGTAAGATCTTGCGAGACATGGACAAAATGCCCCTGGTTTCGTGAAATTTGCCTGCGTTCTTCCCACGGAATTGGTGGTTGATGCGGCCGGTAGTATGGTGGATAATGAACCGACCGCCGGCCGGCGGGCCTCGAACTCCGAGATCGGTCGGCAACAAGGCCAGGCAGGAATGAGACCGCGGGGGAAATTCAGTCCCATGCCCATGTCCGAACTCCTTTTTAAGGTCAGAGGGATCAGCCTGAAATGGAAGATACTCATCCCCTTCCTGACCCTGGCGTTCCTCGGGACCGCCTCGCTGACCTTTGTGGGGCTGAATTCCCAGAACGGTCTGCTCAGAAAGGAGGAACTCAAAGAGATTCGGACGCTGTACCGGATCTTCCTGGCCGCGCTGGACCAAAAGCTCGAACAGACTCTGGTGCTGGCCGGTGGGTTGGCGGCGGACCCGGTGGTGGGCAAGTGTTTAGCGGAGAGGGACGCCGAAGGGCTGTACCGTCATCTGTTTCCGGTCTACAAGCGGTGGAAAAGGGATTTCGACATCAGACAACTGCATTTTCAGGTACCTCCGGGCAAGTCCTTTCTCCGGGTGCACAACCAGGCCCTTCGGAGGGAACTGATTTCTTACAGAAACATGGTCCTTGAGGCCATGAAGGGGCCCAGGGCCGTGGGCGGCCTGGAATGGGGGCTGACGGGACTAAGCATTCGCGGCGTGGTGCCGGTCTTCTGGAAGGGCGCCCTGGCCGGTACCGTGGAGGTGGGCCATCCCTTTGACCTGCGTTTCATGCAGGGCCTGAAGAGGAAGTGGAATGCCGATTTCTCGGTGCACGAAGTGAAGGGTCCGCGCGACTACCGCCTGCTTGTCACCACCAGGGGAGACGGCCGGACCATGTTGCAGCAGTCGCCCGATCCCTCATACCGGCCTGACAAGACACGGATCCTCATTTCTCCGCCGGGATGGTCCCTCTTCTCCGTCATCCTGGGCCCGTTAAGGGATTATCGAGGAGACGTGGTCGCCGTGGTGGAGATATGCCTGGACCGATCCGGCGTTCTCAAAAGGCTTTCAAGGGCAAGAGTGCTCATGGCAGTGGTGGGTGGGGGGAGCCTCCTGCTGAGTTTCTTGTTCACGTGGGTTGTTGCTGCGCTTTTCGTTAGGCCCATCAAGGAGATCGTGGGAGAGGCGGAAGAGATCGCTCAGGGGAAAAGGGAAAGCCTTATAGAGCAACGTCCTCCCGACGAGATCGGGGCACTGACCCAGGCACTCAATACCCTGCTCGAGTCCCTGAACCAGAAGCAGCGGGAAGTGGAGCATTATGCAAGGACTCTGGAGGCACGGGTTAAACAGCGGACGGCGGATCTCGTGGCGTCCGAGGAAAAATACCGCGCCCTCGTGGAAAACCTCCCGCTCATAGTCTACCGTGTCCTCAGGGATGGTACCACTGAGTTCATCAACCCCTATTTCACGGAAAAATTGGGCTATACGACCGAGGAGGTGGTGGGAGACAGAAAATTCTGGAAGGAGAAAATTTGCGGAAAGTCGCAATCGGAGAAAAGCTCCGCCCTGGAGCCCTGCTGGGAGGAAGGCCGTGAAATGCAGACGGAAAGAGAGGTCCGCAGTAAAGACGGCCGTTTGTTGACATTCATCGATTATGCCATTCCCCACAGGGAGCCGGACGGCCGGGTCTCGTGGGTCGAGGGTATCATGATGGATATCACGGAACTCAAGCGGCTCCAGGAACGGGCCCTCAGGACGGAGGAAATGCGCATCCTCGGGGAGGTGTCGGCGCGCTTCGCCCACGAAATCCGGAATCCCCTGGTTGCGGCCGGAGGCTTTGCGCGCAGGCTTCGTGATGCCCTGCCCGAGGATCATCCCCAACGGAAGTTCGCCGATATCATAGTTGAGGAAGTGGCCAGGCTGGAGGAGATTCTGAGGATCTGCCTGGCCTCCATCAAGCCGCTGACCCTGAATCTCACACCCGTGGATATGGGCCGTCTGCTGCGCGCGGTGCACGAGGAACTCAACGAGCAGATCGGGCATCGCCGTATCGACCTGATGGAGTCTTTTCCCAAGGCGGCCGTGGTGGTCATGGCGGACGAGGTCCTGATGGCCAGGGCTTTTGAAAACCTCCTCAAACAGGCGGTGTTGGCCATGCCGGAAGGGGACCGTCTCGTTCTCCAAATGGCGGTGGAAGAGGGACGGGTCGTCATCGACATCCGGTACCGGGCCGGAAACCTCTCGGAGGAGGATCTGGAGCAGTTCTTTTTCCCCCGCTTTACCAGTGAGGCGGGCGCGGAAGTATTGGATCTGCCCCTTTCAAAAATGATTATCCATCGGCATGGGGGAAAGATCGAGGTTTCCCGTGAGGAGGAAAGTGGAATCCTCGTGCGGGTGGAATTGCCGGCGAAAAGTTGAAAGTCTTGTGCAGGAGGTCGCTCTGCGCGCCGGCAAGATTGTCAAGGCGCCGAAGCCGCCGCTGCGGATTCGTGGTCCGCTATCATGACCGGTTCGGTTTCGGACGGGGCTGATTGTGACTCCTCGCGATAGACCTGGCAGTCGTCCTTGAAATCGCATTTTCGGCGGCAGACAAGTATATTGACGCGAGGTGCGCTTCTTTTCCTGGGACAAACGATATAGACGCTCATGAATGTCTCCAATGTTAGCATAAATTATAATATAATTATGCATTATTGATATCATAAATAAGTGTATGTGTCAATAAATTTATCTGCTTGTGGGCCTTGTGTGGGGACGCGGAGGCCTTTTCGGGCTATCGGGTGGGAATGTCCCGCTGATTTCGAAAGAAGAGGAAAAAGCGGTTGCCATGGGCTGAGAGACTCCATCCCGCTCCTCGGGGAAAGGCATAGCTGATTTGCGTAAACGTGAGGAATTATGATCCGTTTCATTTTGTTGAATGCATTTATCGGCCTTCACACCATCGTATTTTGTCTCTTGTCCTTCCCTCTGGCCCTTTTCGATCGGGACGGGAGCCTGATCCATTTTTGGATCGCCGTCCCCTGGGCCAAGGCCATTTTATGGGTGAGCGGTATTCGGGTACGCGTGTCGGGACTGGAGAATTTGGCCGAGGATCGACCCCGGATCCTCATGACCAATCATCAGAGCACCTATGACATTTTTGCGCTGCTGGCCCACATCCCCCTGCATTTCAAGTTTATTCTCAAGCAGGAACTCATGAGGCTTCCATTCCTGGGCTCGGCCATGCGCAGGGCGGGCTACATCGGCATCGAGCGGGAGGACCCACGGAAGGCGGTCAAGAGCATGCGCGACGCGGCGGAAAAGATCCGGCATGGTGCCTCCGTCGTGATTTTTCCGGAAGGCACGCGGAGTCCCGACGGCACGCTGCAGCCTTTCAAGCGGGGCGGCTTCAATCTGGCCCTCAAAGCAGGGTGTGATATCGTCCCCATCGGGATCCGGGACAGCTACAAGATCGTGCCCAAGGGAAGTTTCAGGATACGGAAGGGGGCGTTCGACCTGAGTATCGGGAAGCCCATCCCCACGAAGGATTACAATAAGAAGAACATCCAGGACCTTATGGAACGGGTCCGGTCCGCGATAGCGGAGCTGATGGCCCGGCCGCGCGGGGATGGGGAACAGTGATGAGGCTCAACGGGTGGTGGACGAAATGTGGGACGGGGGATGCCGGAATGCCGTTGGCCGTTCGGGTTGCGTTTCTGACGGTCTTTATGGGGGCGTGGATTACGGGTACGGCGGGCGCCTATTTGTTGCCCGCCCGGCAAATTCTTGGCTTTTGTGCCAGGAATTTCGAAGCTTGTGTGACCGCCCTGGTGGAGGCCGACACCATTGAGTTCATCCCTCAGAGAGGCGAGTTGGCATACGGGGAGAAGATCTTCCTCGCCGCCCCTGATTCGGCGAGGCGAGAGCGGGTTTCCCGGGCCGACGGATGGGACTGGGATTACGCCGCTCTTTCCCAACGTGACCGGGGGCTCCAGGAGAGGTTCTGGTTCCTGATTCTCTGCAATCCGGAGGACCGATTGGAAAAACGTCTGAGGGATCTGGGGCTCGCCCTGGAAGACGTGAACCTGACACGGGTGGAAGGTCTGATCGGCTACGCCATCGGCGGCAGAGGGCCCCGGGAACCGGTCCTAGTCATCGAGAAGGACCGCTTCCTGCCGCTTCTGCTCCGTTACCGGGCGGGCCCTCTCACCCCTCCCGTCACGATCCGTTTCGACGATTACCGCACGGTGGGCAAGGTGTGGTTCCCTCACAAGGTCGTCCGGACCGTGGAAGGAGGACCCCGGAAGACCTCGTTTTTCCGTCAAGTACGGATCAATGTGCCCCTGGATTCCCCGTCTTCCGGTCGGCTGACGCCGTCCGAGGCCGGTACTTGCGGTCCCTCCCGGACCGGACAACGGGACCCGGGGGGCCGCCGCCTGGACACCATTCACGCCCTGACAGACCGCTACCGCTGATCGCGGAAGACAAACACCTAAGGAAGCGCCGTGCGCTCAGAAAATTCCAATCGCATTCGCGTGGCAGTACCCGTGCCGTTACGGGAGCCTCTGACCTATCGGGTGCCTAGGTCGATCCGGGGCGAGGTCCGAGCGGGTGTCCGTGTGCTGGTCCCCCTGCAGGTGCGAAAGGCCGTGGGCTATGTCCTGGGTGAGGCAGGAGATGAAGGGCCTCGGGACTTGAAGGATGTGCTGGACGTACTGGACCCCGAGCCCGTCTTCCCGGAGTCCATGGTCCCATTTTTCGAGTGGCTGGCCGACTATTACCTCTACCCCGTGGGTCGGCTCATCGAGGGGGCCCTGCCCGGCGGATTGACAGCGGGTCCGCCCCGCAGGGCCAGGCTTACCGAGAAGGGCATGCGATACCTGGATCGGCTTCCTTACCGTTGCGAGGAACGCGATCTACTGCAATGGCTCCGGGACCATCCTGAAGGGCGCCCGCCGGTCCCCCATTCGAAGGTGCTTGAACTGGAAAAGGAGGGCCTGTTGCGACTGGAGCGACCCGCTCCACGGCGCCTTCCAGGTCCCACTACCGAGCGCTTTGTACGGATCCGTGAGGGTCTCGACCTTCACTCCTTTCTAAACTCCGGGGAAAAACCCCTCCGAGCCAGGGACGAAAGGGCGTTTCTGGAGGCCGTGGCACGGCAGGGATCAGTTGCGGTGCGGGAACTGCGGGCACGCTTTCCCACTATGGCATATCTTGTGAGGAAATGGCGGAAAAAGGGGATTCTGGAGGTCCTGGAGCGGGCCTCATACCGAAACCCGGCGGGCGAAATTCTCCGGCCCGTCCCGGTGCCCGAAAAACTCTACGGGCAACAGGAAAGGGCCCTCGGGGAAATTTCATCCCGCCTGAAAAGGGGGGGGTTTTGCGCGTTCCTCCTGCATGGAGTGACGGGAAGCGGCAAAACTGAGGTTTACTACCGTGCCGCGCTCCGGGCACTGGAGGCCGGCCGTCAGGTAATAGTAATGGTGCCGGAGATCGCCCTGGCCGTTTATATGGAGGGCATTTTTCGGTCGAGACTGGGTGATCGCGTGACCCTGTATCACAGCGCCCTGGGGGGGGCGGAACGGCGGGATCAGTGGATTAGGATGGCCAGGGGGGATGTGGACCTGGTGGTGGGTGCGCGCTCGGCGGTGTTTGCTCCGTTCGACCGGCTCGGGCTCATCATCGTGGACGAAGAGCACGACGAGTCCTACAAACAGGAAGACGGCATAAGGTATCATGCGCGGGATGCCGCCGTCATGAGGGCGAAGATGGCCCATGCGGTGGTGGTCCTGGGATCCGGGACCCCGTCGGTACAGTCCGTTCACAACGGCCTCACGGGTCGGTATCGCCTGATCAGCATGCCACATCGTATTGAAAAACGGCCGCCTCCGCAGGTGGAAGTGGTGAACATGAAAGATCTTCCACCGGACGCCGAGGGCCGTGGCATGATCAGTCCCGTTCTACGGGAGGCCCTGGCACGGAATCTGGAACAGGGCTTCCAGTCCATGCTGTTCCTCAACAGACGGGGATACCACCGACTCTTCGTGTGCCCATCCTGCGGAAAGAGCGTCCAGTGCCCCAACTGTGACGTAGCCCTGACCCACCATTTTCATGGAGAGGCCCTGGTGTGCCACTACTGCGGATTCTCCGCCCCGGCGCGCATGTTGTGCCCCCACTGCTCCTGCGGGAGACTGCGGTCATACGGCTTCGGTACGGAGAAGCTGGAGTCTGGCCTTGCCGGGCTTTTCCCCGAGGCCAGGGTGGCGCGCATGGATGCCGACAGCACGCGGCGAAAAGGGAGCGCAATGGAGATCCTCAAGCGGTTCGGTACCGGTCAGATCGATATCCTGGTTGGAACCCAGATGATTACCAAGGGCTTCGACTTTCCCCGCGTGACCCTGGTGGGGATTGTCTCGGCCGATCTTTCGCTGGCCTTCCCCGATTTCAGGGCGGCGGAGCGTACCTTTCAAATACTCTCCCAGGTGGCGGGAAGGGCGGGCCGGGGAGAAAACAAGGGCAGGGTGATCATCCAGACGTTCAACCCGGACCATTATGCCGTCCAGGCCGCCGTGGCTCACGATTATAAGACGTTCCTGGAGAAGGAGTTGGGACTGAGGGAGGAGCTGGGCTACCCGCCCTTCAGGCATTTGGCCTGCCTGACATTCCTGGGCAACAGCGAGGGGCGGACCGAAACGTTTGCCGAACTCGTGGGGCGGGGCATCAGGGAGATCCTGGCGGGCTGGAGGAAGCGGGGAAGCCAGATTCAGATCCTGGGGCCCGTAGAATCTCCCGTGGGCCGCCTCAAGGGCAAGTACAGGCGTCAGATTCTGCTCAAGGCACGCAACTCAGGGCTCATGAGACACCTTATTCTTTCAGTGGAAGAGCGGTATGGTAGAAGGCCCGAGGCACGTGGAGTGCGGCTCATCGTGGACGTTGATCCCTATCAGATGACTTGAAGAGCGCAGCGGCCAGGTAGCCTACGACGCGACTTCGGTCGCCGGTCACGTCAGCGGAGTTTGCATATCGGAGAATCGCGCATCGATCGGCACCGGCTCCTGCGGCCGTGGAAAGGATCACGGCCACGGGACCCCCGCCGCAGGCCTCGCATCGTCCCGAGGCAAGATCCTCCAGGAGTCCTTGCGGATCAATTTCCCGCACGCGCCGTATGAACCGTTCATCCAGGATCCTGGCCTGGGCATCGGTGTGGAAATGGGAAAGATCACTGCTGGCCACGAGGAGGGTCCGGGGGTGATCGGCCAGGTATTTCCCCAGGGCGCGGGACAGTTCCGCGCAGATACGGGGGTCCTGTCTCCCCATGAGGACGGGCACTATCCGGAAGTCCTTCATGACGGTTTGAAGGAAAGGCACCTGGATTTCAAGGGAATGCTCCTGCGCGTGGGCCCTGGGGACATAGCGAAATAGGGGCCCGGAGTCAAGGAGGGTTCCGGCCGCCTCCAGGTCCACCGGGACCATGCCCAGGGGGGTTTCATAGCCTGAGTGCAGGTTGACGGACACGCCCTGAAAGGACGCCCGGTGGCATGGGCCCACCAAAATGATGCGGTCGTAGCGGCGGCCCTGAAGGAGGGCATAGGCGTGGGCGGCAACCGCTCCTGAATAGACATAACCGGCGTGGGGGACCACCAGGGCCTTGAGAGTCCCTTCCATCCGCGGGTTCTTGGCCCTGGAAAGGAAACCGCGGATCTGCCGGGACAGGGACACGGGATTTGCGGGGTACCATGAGCCTGCAAGCACGGCGCGCCTGACGCCCGGAGACGGAATCTCCCCCGCCCACAGCGGAACCGCCAAGAGCGTCAGGAGCGCACCGCAGAGGGCCGGCAGGCGCCACCTGTCATATGCTGCTCTTCCTTTCATGATAGGCCCTTTCCCCGTAGGCAGCCCCTGTCCCAGCTACACGGGCCGCCCTACGATTCTCCTTGCCTCAGTATAATGGCCTGAGATAAAAATAGGAACCCCCTTGCGGGCCCCTGCAAGGACCGGCTCTGGGTACAAGACGTGTAACCTTTTCCTACGGAAAGCCTCTTGAATAGGGGAGGGCCTGCCGCGCCTGCTTGTTCCCGCAACATTGGAGGGAAAGAAAGGAACCGTTCATGCTTTTCGTCTCGTTGAAGAAGACTCTCATCTGCCTGGTTGCGGCCCTGGGAATCCTGGGTGCGTCGTGTGGGCAGGAACACCGCACCGACCCTACGGCGCCCGATTTTGCCTTACCCGACCTATCCGGGGAGACCAGGCGGCTTTCCGATTACACCGGAAATGTGGTCCTCCTAGATTTCTGGGCAACCTGGTGTCCGCCTTGCAGGATGTCCATCCCCGAACTTATCAAACTCCAGAACGACTACCGGGACAGGGGCCTGGTGATCATCGGCGTTTCCCTGGACGACCACCGGCAAGTCCCCAATGCCTATCTCAAGGCCTTTAGGGAGAAATTCAATATCAACTATGAGATTCTGCGTTACGACAACCGGATCCTGGGAGACTACTTCGGGGCCCAGGCACCGGCCATCCCGACCATGTTCGTGATCGATCGGGAGATGAAGATCCGCGAAAAGGTGGTGGGATTTGATCCTCATGCCGTTCGCAAGGCCGTTCAGGGGCTCCTGGGATGAAAGTGGATATCCATACGCATATCTTCCCGGCGGCCATCAGGGATCGTCGGGAGGCCTTTTTTCGTGGAGATTCCGCTTTCCAGACCCTGTATGGGGCGGCGGAAGCGAAGATGGTGGGCGCCCGGCAATTGGTACAAATGCTGGACGAAGAAGGCGTGGACCGGGCCGTCGCGTTCGGTTTCCCGTGGATGGAGGCGGATCACTACCGCAGGAACAACGACTATGTGCTCGAAGCGGTGGCCCGTTATCCGGACCGCCTCACGGGTTTTTGCTGTTTTTCGCCCCTGGCTTCCGGTGCCGCACGGGAGGCGGAACGGTGCCTGGATGCGGGACTCTCCGGTGTGGGAGAACTGGCGGTTTACGGGAGCGACCTGGACCCGGAGGTGATCCAAGCCCTCTCAGAGGTCATGGGGCTTTGCCGCGAACGAAATGTGCCCGTTCTCCTTCACACCAATGAGCCGGTGGGGCACGACTATCCGGGAAAAGCGCCCATTTCCCTGAGGGGTATTTACGCCTTTGTCAAGGCGTATCCCGAAAACAGAGTCATCCTGGCGCATTGGGGGGGCGGGATCTTTTTCTACGGACTTATGAAAAAAGAGGTCCGGGACGTACTGCGAAACGTGTGGCTGGACACGGCGGCCTCGCCCTTTCTCTATACCCCGGAAGTATATCACCTCGCGGTCCAAATCCTTGGAAGCGACAAGATCCTTTTCGGGAGCGACTATCCGCTGCTCAGGCCCGGGCGTTATTTTCGGGAGATGGCGGGCGCGGGACTCGATGAAAAGACCCTCTCGGACATCCGGGGCGGAAACGCGGCCGCTTTTCTAGGCCTCGACGGATGAAAGGCCCACCGGGGAGGCCCTCGCCCGGGACAAGGGGCCTGTGCCTCCCCCACCCCTCCCCCGGGCACATCAGCTCCCGGAGGAGCCCAGCACGAGATCGAACGTGGCGGTCCCGGGGGGCAACGGGAGAGAACCCCAGCGGCTTTCCCCGGCCATCAGGGGCCGGAGGGGAAAGGTCCCGGAGACCGTGCGAATGCGGGCGCCGTTTTCGTCGTAGCACACCAGCGAAATGTCCACCGATTCCATCTCCAGAAAACGTTTGGCCTGATAGAGGACGGAGACGAAGGCGCCCTTTTTTTTGTAATTGAGGATCCTGACCGCGTCGTTGCTCATGAGGCCCTCGAAATCCGGCCCTCTTGCCCGCTCCCATTCCGAGGTTTTGCGCCGTACGATTTGGCTGAGGCGCTCCGCATCCAGGACCGCAGTGATTTCGGTACAGATCCTTTTCCCGGCGATCTCCGCACGGGTCACGCGTACGTCCGTGACAGCACAGCCTGCCGCCGCCTCTAGAATCGATTTTCGCAAGGGACAGGCCTTGATCTCACGGGTCAGCGATCTATAGGCCTCGCTGTTTACCAGCGCCTCCCGCACGGCCAAGGCGTAGGAAATCTCCTTTCCTGTCTCGAGTGAATCGTTTTGGGTCCCCGTAAGGCATGATTCTCCGCGAATTTCCTCCGCAGAGACCGGGCCGGCAGGACCAAGGAACATGGTCGTGAAGATGGATAGGATCAACGCCGTTTTTAAAAGCCTTCTCATATGCATTCTCCCTACGCTGGAAAAGCAGATAGCCGCCAATCGGTCCACCGGCTGAAACGCCTCCCGGAGGGCCTGGTGAGTGTTCCAAGGATAGGACCAAACCCTTTCACAAATCAAGTCATTTCAGTTGGAGGAGCAACAAATCTCGAAGTTGCCGAAGTCTGAGGAATTCAGGGAAAGCGTGGCGTCTCAGGGTTATGTCAAAAATGATATAACATCTTAATTTTCTTGTTTTTTCTTGACTTACCAATCCCCCCGGGAGTATCCATGACTGGTGAAGGGATTTACAGGACGTCCCTCGCCGGATCGACCTTGTCAGGACCACGGGGCGATGCGCGGGGGAGCGGCGGGATGCCGCTTTTCATCTGCCCGTCTTTAGGAAAGGAGGAGGAACATGGACAAGATTCTGCGAATCGATATGGGAGCCGAAGGCGGACCCAAGGCCGTTGAGGAACCCCTGGGTGCCTACGAAGGGCTTGGCGGTAGGGCCATGACCTCGGCCATCGTATCAAACGAGGTTCCGCCCCTCTGCCATCCCCTGGGGGCGGACAACAAGCTGGTGATCGCGCCGGGCATCCTGAGCGGCACCACGGCGGCCATGTCGGGCAGGATTTCCGTAGGGTGCAAGAGTCCCCTGACCGGCGGCATCAAGGAGGCCAACGCAGGAGGCCAGGCCGCCCAGGTACTGGCCAGGCTGGGTTACGCGGCCGTTGTGTTGGAGGGCAAGCCGAGGGATGACACGCTTTACAAGATCTTCATAGATGCGGGGGGTGTCAAGATCTCCGAGGCCAACGATCTGAAGATGCTGGGCAATTACGACACTGTGGAAAAAATCAAGGAGCAGCACGGTGAAAAGGTGGCGTGCCTATCCATTGGTCCTGCCGGCGAGATGAAGATGTCGGCCGCTTCCGTGGCCTGCACGGACATGGAAATGAGGCCCACCCGTCATGCGGGCCGCGGGGGCGTGGGGGCCGTGATGGGGTCCAAGGGAGTCAAAGTGATCGTCCTGGACGATTCGGGCATGAAGATGCGCCAGCCCAAGGATCCGGAGAAATTCAAGGCCGCCACCAAGGAGTTCGTGGAGGGCCTGAGGAAGAACCCCACGACCGGCGAGGGGCTTCCCGCATACGGTACCAACGTGCTCACAAACGTGATCAACGAGGCGGGCGGTTACCCCACGTTCAATTTTCGGACGGGCCGATTCGACGGCGCCTCCAAGATCAGCGGGGAGACCCAGGCGGAGACGGAAACGGCCAGAGGGGGACTTGCCACCCACGGCTGCCACAGGGGTTGCGTGATCCGGTGTTCAGGTATTTTCAATGACAAGGATGGAAATTACCTCACCAAGCAGCCGGAATATGAGACCGTGTGGTCGCACGGCGGAAACTGCGGTATCGACGACTTGGACAGCATCGCCCTCATGGATCGTCTGGATGACGATTTCGGGCTGGACACCATTGAAATGGGCGCCACCATCGGAGTGGCCATGGAGGCGGGTCTGGCCAAGTTCGGGGATGCGGAGGCCGCCATAAACCTGGTCAAAGAAGTGGGTAAGGGGACGCCACTAGGACGGATTCTCGGCAACGGGGCCGCCGTGACGGGCAAGGTGTTCGGTGTCGAGCGTGTCCCCGTGGTCAAGGGCCAGTCAATGCCGGCCTATGATCCCAGAGCGGTTCAGGGCATCGGGGTCACCTATGCCACCACCACAATGGGCGCGGACCACACCGCGGGGTATGCCGTGGCCTCGAATATCATGGGCGTGGGCGGATCGGTGGATCCCCTCAAGCCCCAGGGACAGGTGGAGCTTTCGCGGAACCTGCAGATCGCCACCGCGGCCATAGACGCCTCGGGTATGTGCCTGTTCATCGCCTTCGCCATCCTTGACCAGCCGGAGACTTTCCAGGCCCTGATGGATATTTTCGGGGGATTCCTGGGAAAGGATTTCACGGCTGATGATTTTACGGCCCTGGGCAAGTCGGTCCTGGAAAAGGAGCGGGCCTTCAACAAGGCCGCAGGACTGACCGCGGCCGATGACCGTCTGCCCGACTATTTCAAGAAGGAGGCCTTGCCGCCTCATAACGTCACGTTCCAGGTGCCGGACGAAGAGCTGGATCAGGTCTTCAACTGGTAAACCCTGCGGAATCATCGGATCGAATCGCCAGGAATTAGGGGGAGGGACCCGCAATCGCGTTTCGGGCCTTCCCCCGAACCTTTCGGGGCGTGGGGTGCTGGGTCGAAAATAGGGGAATCGGGAACCGTGGGCGAAAACGGTGAATCCATGGCGAAAGGCAGGGCTGAGAGCAGGTCGGGTCCCGGCGGGGTTCTTGCCCTGGAGGTGGAAGGGCGTCTCGTGCCCATGTTTTTCCAGTTCCTGGGCAAGGGATTCGTCGTTCGGACGGATCGAGAGCTCACGCTGAGGTCCTTTCTCAAGGAATCCCTCGGGATGCAGGATGACTACATAGAGGGCAGGATACAGACCCTCCTTCTTGACGGAAGGCCCGTGGACGACGTTGACAGGGCCCGGGTGCGCCGCGGAGCAACTCTGGCGCTGTCGGCCGCCATGCCGGGTCTCTTGGGGGCGGTGCTCCGCAAGGCGGGCTATTACCGCAAGATGCGCGATTCCATCTCCCACCGGGAAACCGAGGAAAAGGATGCCTCGGCCGGCGGAGACGTCCTCGTGAAGCTCTTCAATCTGGTGGCCAGGGAGAAAGGCCCCGCACTGCTGGAAAGGGGAGTGTGGATTCCTCGGTCCGATGCGGCGGAATTCTTTAGTGCCCAACCGCAAATGTTCTGGGAGGCATGCAGGCGTATCCTGTGGAACGGCGCTCCAGCGGACCGGGAAGATCTGATCAGGCTTCCGGGAAAAGGCGGAGGATTAATCCTGAAAGTCACCGGCGCCTGATCAGGGCCCCGGGTCTTGGGATGCCTTCAGCCTCCTCCCACGGGTGGGAAGACCCCCAATCGATCGCCTTCTTTCAGGGATGCCTCGCGTCCTGCGTGAAGCCCGTTCAAGAAAATCATCTTGACTTCGTCCGCCGGTACGCCGAGACCGTTCAGGAGTTCCCCCACGGTGGCCCCGTCGGCCACGTCCACCGCCCAGGGGCGGTCCCGCGCATCGGAGCGCCTGTATTTTCCGAGAGAGGCGTACAGGTTGACCTCGATTTTCATGGTGCCGAAACCCCCGACTTGATC
Source organism: Deltaproteobacteria bacterium (assembly GCA_019307945.1). Taxonomy (GTDB): domain Bacteria; phylum Desulfobacterota; class DSM-4660; order Desulfatiglandales; family Desulfatiglandaceae; genus B17-G16. Next base: position 32,715 of record JAFDIS010000019.1, read on the forward strand.
CGTGAGGTATGTTGCCGCAAAAGGCGTGATAGCTGTATGATATCCTCTTGTGGGGCGTATCACAAGCGCCGGGTGTTTCCCGGGGGGGGTCCCTGGGTTGCATGCTCTGGACGCCCGGCCCCCCCCGCAGGAGGGTCGGGCTGAAGGCTCAGGGGTGAGTGTGCTCAACGCTTGAGATTTAGGGAGGAGCCATGGACCTCGAAAAGGAGATTCAACAGGCCGCGCGACTGGTGAAGGATCCTGCGGGCAGGCAGGTGCGGGTCCTGGAAGACCAAGAGGCCGTAAGACTGGCCGCCGCCTCCGGCCTATCCCCGGCCGCGGTATATGAGACTGCCCTGGCCCGTGAGATCGTACCCTATCGTTATCTCCGAAACCACGAGTGCATCTCCGTCAATGACCAGTTGCGCCTGGCCCGCTCCAGGGTCGCCGTGGTGGGCGCGGGAGGACTGGGCGGCAATGTGATTCTCCTCCTGGCCAGGATCGGAGTGGGCCGCATCGTGGTGGTGGATTCCGACCGCTTCGACGAGACTAATCTCAACCGCCAGGCCCTCTCAAGCATGGAAACGCTGGGTCTGCCCAAAGCGGAGGTCGCAGCAAGGATGGTTGAGGGCATAAATCCAGGCGTGGAGGTCATTGCACACACCGCGCGGCTGGATCCCTCCAACGGCATCTCTCTGCTCCGGGGAACGCAGGTGGTGGTGGACGCACTGGACAACGTTCCTTCCAGGTTCGCCCTTCAGGACGCGGCCCGGGATCTGAATATCCCCCTAGTGCACGGCGCCATTGCGGGGTTCGAGGGCCAGGCGATGACCATCTTTCCCGAAGACCGCGGCATGAACCTCCTCTACGGCAAGAACCCGAAGGGGGAAAAGAGCGGCCGGCCCACGCCGGAGGCCATGCTGGGTGTCCCAGCCATCACCCCCGCCCTGATCGCCGCCCTCCAGGCCATGGAGGTGTTGAAGATCCTCCTGGATCGCGGGCGGGTGCTCCGGAAGACCATGCTCCACGCGGACCTGGAGACGGGACGGATCGAGGAGTTTTCCTTTGGATAAGGCCTTGAAAAAAGGCGGGAGGTCCGACTTTCCCCCCCGGGGAAGGGGCCGGCGTGCCAGGGATGAAACGCTCCTGTCACCTGTCTGGCCCCATCTCACTCAGGGTATTGCCCTTCCTCAAGTCCTGCGTCCTCTTGCCTTCCTTCTGATCAGAATCTTCTGAGTTGCTCTTTGGTGCAGGTCCGCCAAACATGGCCCTGGGTCATGGGGGAGGCGTCCGCAAAGAGCAGCAGGGTGGATCTTCCTTCCACCAGGACCGCTTTGACCTTGTCCCCGATTTGGATCAGTTCGTCGTGCCGGAGCAGGGCACCCTCAAGGCTTCTGACCACGGCAACGCCCGTGCGTTTCATCAGTTCAGCCGCACTGATCCGCTCTCCCGGTATGCCCACGAGTAGATGGCCGCGAAAACGTCCGTCGTTTCCCGACATGCGGAGCCCGCATCCTGCCGGCGCCCCAATGACGCCCTGCCCGGATTTGCGCCCTGCCGTTAGGATCGTTGTTTGCAAAGTGATGTGACGGGTGTTTACATTCCGCGAAATTGTCTTATAATTCGATGGTCATTCACGGCCTCGGCGTTGCCCATATCCTGATCGTTGATGGAAAGGAAGAGATCGCTTGTGGGAGAAGTGCTGATAGAAATCGAACAGGAAGACCCGCGCTTCAAACGGTTCATCGGCGTGTGGCTCTGCGGGGAGCAGGAAACCGTCCTGGTGGACGTGGGGCCCGCTTCATCGGCCTCGGCCCTGGTGCAAGAGCTGAAGGAACGCGGTGTGGATCGGATCGATTACATTCTCCTCACCCACATCCACCTCGACCACTGCGGCGGTCTGCCGGCCGTGATGGCCGCTTACCCCATGGCCCGGGTAATATGCCACCAGAAGGCAGTGCCTTTCCTGGTGAATCCATCGACCCTCTGGGAAGGGAGCCTCAAGGTGCTGGGCAAAGTGGCTGAGATGTACGGAGAGCCCCGGGGCGTGCCCCGGGAGCGGCTCATCTCACACACAGCCTGGCAGGGAGAGCGGATCAGGGTCCTGGAGACCCCGGGCCACGCGGCACACCACCTGAGCTTCCGGTACGGAGACCGTCTTTTCGTTGGGGAGGCCGCTGGGACGTATCACCGGTTGGGCGGGGGGGAATACCTGCGTCCCCCGACGCCGCCGCGGTTTTTTTTCGACACGTGTGTGGAAAGTGTGGAACGCCTGCTCCGGGAAGATGACCTGCCCGTCTTTTTCGCCCATTTCGGTCGGGCCGAAAGCTCGCACAGGATCCTTCGATGGTACAGGGATCAGCTTTTTCTGTGGAAAGAGGTGATCGCCCGCATCACAAGTGAGGTATCACGGAACCCGGAGGATGCCTGCATCGAGGCGCTCCTGGCGGAGGACCCAAGGCTCGGACCCTTTTCCATGATGGATCCCGAATGCCGCGCCAGGGAACGCTATTTCATGAAAAACTCCGTTAGAGGGTTTCTGGGGTATCTGGAAGGCGACGGGAAACCTGGGCGGTGAGGGCCTCGGGGTCTCCGCGAACCGGGCTTACCGTCTCGCCCACTATTTCCTTGTGTAATACTGGGAAATAATGGTTGAAAAAGGGCTCGTTGAGACGCATAATATGCCATGGACGTCAGTCGCCGCGGTGTTGCGGTCCCCTCAAGGATAGCTGAAGGGAACCGGAGGCGGGAAGGATGGGAGTGATGCAAGATGGCGGACCACAATTATCTTGAGAAGAAAAACTTCAGGGCCCTCCTGGAGCAGGACCACATGGACCGATCCCAGGACGCCCTTCATGTGATCGATACGTTTCTGGACACGGAAGCGCACGTCACCGTGGACGAACTCCAACAGCTCCTGCGGGCACGGGGGTATGATCTGGACCGCGAGTTCGTCTCGCGGTGCATGGCCCGGATGGTGCGGATGGGCTTTGCCCATGAGACCGAATTCGATCAACAGCCCGTGAGATACGAGCATCGGCATTTGGGTCGTCACCACGACCATCTGATCTGTACCAAGTGCGGGGAAATCACCGAGTTTTCAGACCGCGAACTGGAACGGCTCCAGCTCGAAATCGCCACCCGGCACGGGTTTTACATGCTTCAGCACAAGATGGAGATCTACGGGCTTTGCTCCAGGTGTTTGGAAAAAAGGGAGCCGCTCATGCCCCTTACCATGGCCAAGCCCGGAGAAGGGCTTGTGATCAAGGAGATCGTCGGGGGGCGCATGGGCCGTTCCCGTCTGGCTTCCATGGGTCTGAGGCCCGGAGATCGGGTGGAGGTGATCACCAACCACGGCCACGGCAGAATTATCCTGGGGCACGATTGCACGAGGCTCGCCATCGGACGGGGGGTGGCACAAAAGATCCTGGTCAGCAGCGTGGACAAGCAGACCGCCGACTCTGTTTGCAATGAAGATTGAGACACGCAATGGTCCCATCACGCGACTTTTTGAAGCCAGTCCCGAAGCCGGTCCCGGATTCCTCGAACGATTCTTTCCCCCAGGCCACGGTGCCGATACCGCCGCAACCGTTCCGAAGAGACGCGGTGAGGAAGATGCCGGAGCTTCAGCTTGGTGACGGCGTCTTCGTCGTCCCGCAGGAAGCGACGGTAGATCAGGTTGAAGGGGGGCAGGCGGCATTCCCCTTTTGATATGGAAGCCCCCCAGTCCACGATGTAAGGAAGCCCGTCCCGCCCCAGGAGCACATTTGGCGCACGCTTCAGATCGCAGTGGGCCAATCCCCTTTCGTGGATCCGCCGAACAAGGTCCTCGAGGGCCTCGAAAAAACTCTCCGGCAGGACCATCTCACGTTCCAGTTTCTCCACGCTGCGGGCGGGAATTTCTTCCAGGACCAGAGCCAGGCCGTCCAGGACGCGGTAGAGGCGAGGCACGCCCGCAAGTCCCTGGAGCTTCCGGTATGCCCGCTTTTCCCGCCACACCAGGAAACGGCCCGCCGTGTGCCTGAAAAGGGCCCGGTTTCCGCTGAAGTCCTTTACCACGGCCCGGACGCCCTTCTCCTCCACGATCCAGATGGTGGGCCTGGTGCTGGTGGCGCGGCGCAGCACGGCCTTGTGAATCAGGGGAAGATCGCTTCGCTTCAGAGACTCGAACATGGCATCCCGAAACAGGTGACCGATCCCTTTTGCCCCATCAGGAGGCATGGTACTTGAAATAGGCCGCACAGGTACCCTCACCGGACACCATACAGGGACCGATCGGATTCCGGGGGGTACAGGCCTTGCGGAAAAGGCTGCATTCAGGGGGTCTCACCGCACCTCTGAGGACCTCCGCGCAGCGACAACCCGGCGGTTCAGGCACCTCGGGCACGTCGAGGTCAAAGGCCAGGGCCGCGTTTCGTTCCTGGAATTCTTCCCGAAGGTCCAGACCGCTGCGGGGGATCGGACCCAGGCCTCTCCAGTGTGCGTCATAGGGCTCGAAGACCTCTTCCATGACCGCGAGGGCGGCCCGGTTTCCCTCGGGCGACACGGCACGCCGATACTGGATCTCCACACGCGGGACTCCTTCTTCGATCTGCCTGACGAGCATCAGGATCCCCTGGAGGATGTCCAGCGGTTCGAAACCGGTGACCACACAGGGCACTCCGAATCTTCGGACAACCGATTCGTAGGCCTCCGTGCCGATGATGGTGGTCACGTGGCCGGGGCAGATGAATCCGTCGATGGCCAGATCCCCTCCTGAGAGCAGAGCATCCATGGCCGGGGGCAGGCACTTGTGGACCGAGAGGACCTGAAAATTGGAAAAGCCTTCCGCCTGGGCCGCCTTGACCGAGGCAGCCACTGTGGGTGCCGTGGTTTCGAAGCCTATCCCAAGGAAGACCACCTTTCGCTCCGGGTTTTCCCGGGCGATGTTGAGGGCGTCGAAGGTGGAATAGACCATGCGCACGTCGGCCCCTTGCGCCATTTCATTGCGGAAGGAGGAACGGGACCCCGGAACACGTATCATGTCGCCGAAAGTGGCCAGTATGACTTCCGGATGCCTTGTCAGGGCTATTGCCCGGTCGATATCCCTCGTGGCGGTCACGCACACGGGGCAGCCGGGGCCCGAGACCAGTTCAATGGTCTCGGGCAGGAGGCTCCTTATGCCGTGTTTGAAGATGGCCATGGTGTGTGTGCCGCAGATTTCCATGAGCCTCACATGACGCGTGGAGATCCCGTGGAGCTGTTCAGAGAGGCCGCGGGCCACCGAGCCGTCCCGGTATTCGTCCATGTATTTCATGTACTCCGCCCTTCTTCGAATGCGCCTTTTCGTCCCGCATGCCTCCACCCGGCGCAGACCGCCTGTCCCAGAGCCAGCCCCCCGTCGTTGGCGGGCCCGAGGCGGTGGCTGTGCACGGAAAACCCGCGCTGTTCCAGGGCGCGGGTGAGGCCCAGCAAGAGAGTGACGTTTTGAAAAGAGCCCCCGCTCAATACCACGGTGCTCAGGCCCTCTTGTTCTCGGATCCTTTCGCAGGCCGCAGCGCACAGGCGAACGCACGTATTGTGAAAGCGCCTGCTGATGATTCCCTTGGACACGCCGCGCATCAGATCCCCCACGATCCCTCTCAATGTCTCCCGGACACGGATGATCATCATGCCCGCTTCTTCGGCGATTTCCCACCCGTAGGCCCCATTTTCTCGAGGGCTCTGGCACATTTCCAGTTCCACCGCGGCCTGTCCCTCATAGGCGATCTCATCCCGGATCCCCAGGAGAGCAGCCACGGCGTCAAAGAGCCTCCCACAACTGGAAGTTAGTGGCGCGTTGAACCCCCCCCGCGCCATTTGCAGGATGACCCGGGCTTTCCGCCGGTCGAGCCGCTGAACGAACCGGATAGGGAGGTCGAAGAGGTCTTCTTCGAAAACGTGGTAGAGGTAGACCAGTGCCATCCTCCAAGGGGACCTCGAGGCGGCATCGCCCCCTGGCAGGGGTACGTATTCGAGGTGCCCCCGGCGGCGGAAGGAGACGAGATCCGCCAGCAAGAATTCGCATCCCCAGACTTTGCCGTCCGAGCCATATCCCGTTCCGTCGAAGGCCAGGCCGATGACAGGCCCCTCCAGGCCGTGTTCCGCCATGCAGGATACCACGTGCGCATGGTGGTGCTGGACCGCCGTGGTGGCGGAGCTGCTGCGCTCGAGGGCATAGCGGGTGCTCAGGTAGTCGGGATGCAGGTCATGTGCCACCAGCGAGGGCTTGATCTCCAGAATCCGTTCCAGGTGGGAGACGGTCAAGCGCAGGAACTCCTCGGTCTCGAGGTTTTCCAGATCTCCGATATGCTGGCTCAGAAAGGCCTCATTGCGGCGCGTCAGGCATACGGTGTTCTTTAGTTCCCCGCCCACCGCCAGCACACGGGGCAGGTCCTTCCACTGTTCCGGGAGAAACACGGGGACCGGTACATAGCCCCTGGAGCGTCTGATCTGTCTCGTCACGCCTCCCACCACCCGAACCACGGAGTCGTCGCTCCGCAGGTGGATGTCGCGGTCGTGGACAAGGAAATAGTCGGCGATCCCGCGCAGGTTGTCGAACGCCTCCTCGTTCCGGATGTTGATGGGTTCCTCGGTCCGGTTTCCGCTGGTCATGACCAGGGCCCGATATGGACCTTCCATGAGGAGGTGGTGGAGGGGCGTGTAGGGCAGCATGATGCCCACAAAGCGGTTCCTGGGCGCCACCTGTGGGCTCAGGCCGTGCCGCCGTCGCTTCCTGAGCAGGACGATGGGACGCTGGATGGAGGTCAGGGCCCTGGCCTCTTCATCATCCACGTGGGCCAATTCCCTGGCCGTGGGAAGGTCCCGGACCATGACGGCGAGGGGCTTTTCCTCCCGGTGTTTCCTGCGGCGAAGGCGGACCACGGCCCGGTGATCGGCGGCGTCGACAGCAAGGTGAAAGCCCCCGAGACCCTTGATCGCCAGGATGCGACCCCGGGACAGGAGAGAGACGGCCTGTCCGAGGGGGTCATGCGAGGCAAGGAGGGCCCCCTTCGCATCATGCAGGAAAAGGCGGGGGCCACAGTCCCAGCATGCATTGGGCTGCGCGTGAAACCGGCGATCCCCGGGGTCTTCATATTCGGATCGACAGGCGGGGCACATGGTGAACCTGCGCATGGTGGTGGCTGGGCGGTCATAAGGAATGTCCGTTATGATGGTGTATCTAGGGCCGCAGTTGGTGCAGTTGATGAAAGGATAAGCGAATCTGCGGTCTGAGGGATCCCGCAATTCCCGAAGGCAATCGGGGCATGTCGCCACATCGGGCGAGATCAAGGTGTTGCGCTCGGGACCCTGGACGCTTTCGATGATTCGAAAGGTCTCCGAGCGGCCCAGGGGCATGGGTTCCCATGCCACGGAGGCTATGTGGGCAAGGGGAGGGGGATCGGACTGAACGGTCCGGAAAAAACGTTCCAGGTCCGCCTCGTTCCCCTCTACCTCCAGGTCAACTCCATACGGGGTGTTGGTCACATAACCGCTCAGCCCGTAACGCCGGGCCAGTTGGTAGATGAACGGCCTGAAGCCCACGCCTTGGACGATTCCCTGGATAATGCCTCTGGCGCGTTTCTTCATTAGGGTTTCAGGCCGATTTCCTTTTGCGGACCGTCTCCACGAGCCATTCGCACCAGGCGTCCAGGCCTTCTCCCGTCTTGCAGGAGATATCGAAGATGGTCAGGTGCGGATTCACCTTCAAGGCCTCCTCCCGGATCTTTTCCACGTCGCAGTCCACATAAGGTACGAGGTCGATCTTGTTGATCAACAGGACACGGGATTCATGGAACATGAGGGGGTACTTGGCGGGCTTGTCCTCACCCTCGGTGACGCTGAGAATCATGGCTTTGAAGTCTTCTCCCACCTGGAATTCGGCGGGACAAACCAGGTTTCCCACGTTTTCCACCACCAGCAGGTCGAGTTCATCAAAATCGAATTCCTCGAAGGTATCCCGGATCATGTTGCCGTCCAGGTGGCAGGCGCCCCCCGTGTTGATCTGGACCACGGGGATCCCGAACCGCGCGATGCGCTCGGCGTCCTGGGATGACTGTATGTCTCCTTCTATCACTCCCAGGCGGATTTTCCCCTGCACGGCCTCGATGGTCTTTTCCAGCAGACTCGTCTTGCCGGCCCCGGGAGAACTCATGAGATTGAAGACCGTGACGCCTTTTTCATCAAAGAGTTCCCGGTTTTGCCGTGCAATACGGTCATTGGCTTCCAGGATGTCCTTGACCACGGATATTTTCATGATCCTTCTCCTTGCATTTCGGCCCCCCGGGGTTCCCTTGTTGCTGCTCCCGGCGGGGCCCTGGAATCTATATTTTTTCCTTTTCCTGTGACCCCCTGCATCTTCCTGGCAGGGAGTATGGGACGCCGCGGGGGGCGTGGTTCAGTCCACCTCCATCTCCACGATGGAAAGGTCTTGCCCGGCCTCGGTTCTAATGTTGGTTCCTTGGCACAGAGGGCATACGAAGGTGTAGTTTTCCACCTCAAAGTTCTCCCGGCAGTCCTGGCAAAAGGCCTTGAGGGGGATTATTTCCATGTCGAGTCTTGCCCCCTCCAGCTCCGTACCTGAGACGATCACATTGAAGCAGAAGGAGAGGGATTCGGGAACGATCGCCGACAATTGACCCACGTGGAGCTTGACCGACCGAAGCCTGTGCACGTTGTGCCGGGCCATCTCCTCCTTGAGGATATCCACCAGGCTTTGGGCAATGGACATTTCGTGCATGATCGGGCCGCCCGTCCTTAGGAAAAAGGTCAAAGGACACCCGGCGGCGGGCCCGTAGTTCGTCCCGCCTCGGAGGTCCCCATCTTCCCTCAGCCCTGCTTGAGGGCCACGATGAGGGAATTGACCTTCTGCCTGGCGTCGTTGAAGACACCGGACAGGTTCAGAGAATGGTTGGCGAAGATGCTGGACGGGTCGCCGTTGAAGACGATCAGGGGCTCGAAGTGGCATCGAGCAAGGTTCTCCAGGATCTTGTCCAACAGTTTCAAGGAATTCTTGTCCACCAGTACGTCCATGAAGTCCACACGGATGGCGCGAAAGGACTCATAGAGCCCATAGGCCACTCCCTGCGCGTAGTAGAAGTTGTCGTCCACGCGATACCAGGGGATCTTGACCCGGACCATTTCACTCCCGGCCCGGCCACTGACCTGGGAGTCTTCCGACACTGTAATTTCCAGATCGCCGGGGGCATTGATTAACCGGGTGTTCACTCCGCCCATGAGGGAGGCGTATTGGGTCAGCAGTTCGGCCAGGTTATCGGCCCGGGGGTAGAAAAAAGATCTGCCCGCCTCAAGATTTCGCCTGAAATCGCTGAGTCTTGCGCGGGCGAGTTTCCACTTGCTCTCGGCGCTGGGAAACCACCACTTGTATGGATCGTTTGAAAGGGCGGTGAAGGCTCCCTCGGCCAAGGGGTCCAGTTTGTCCGTGGTGCGCATCCTGGAAAGATTGTCACGGAGCACCCTGATGTTGTAGCGGACCACCTCCAGAAGGCCGATCTGGAAATTGGGCATGTTGTCCAGGAGGACCGTGGGCCAAAAGATGTCGTTGGGAAGCCAGTTCTTATACATCATTTCCACGAGCATCTCATTGACGCGGATGAATGCCTCGCCTTTTACACCGCCTGAAGTTCCCTCAAGCGTCAGTCTCTGTGGTTTGCGGGAGTTGACGGCCATCACCACCACCACAAAGACTAAAAAGGCGAGGATGAGGAGGGCTACGAGCCGACCCGTGGCCTTGCCCTTGTGTTTTTGCCGGTTTTCCATCTATTTTCCCTCCTCCGGCCCCGCCGGGGGTATCCTCCGTGGACCGGAATCGTCTCCCGCCCCGGGACCCGGGACCTTATGATGCCCCGATTCTAAGAGGGGTGCGGGGCCCTTGTCAACATGAGGTTTCAGGACCTAACGGTCCCGTGGATCCGGTTCCTGACCGAGGGAAACAGATCAACGTTGGTGTGGGGCAGAAACTTGGCGGCGCTGAAGAGGTTCATGAATTCCTGGTTTACATTCAGTTCCAGGTAGGTGATGCGGTCCCTTATGCTCAGTGCTTCGTCCCGGTCGGCTGTCCGGAGCAGGGCCCGGGTTGCGCCCTCGAGCGATGTGTTACCCACGGAGACATAGGTGTCCAGTGGTAGGTCAGGAATCATGCCGATGGTGACCGCCGAGGCGGGATCTATATAAGATCCGAAGGTGCCTGCTACATAGAAACGGTTGAGCGCATCGAAGGGAATGCCCACCGTGTTCGTGATGGTGGTGAGGATCGTATACATGGCTGCCTTGGATCGGATCAGGCCGTCCAGGTCGGTCTGGGCCAGGGTGAGTGGGCCGGGGGCAGCTGATTCCTCCTCCGGGACCACCACCAGATGCGATACGCCGTCTGATCGAATAAGCCGGTTCCCGCAGCGCTCGGGCACGAATTTACCCCGAAGATCCACCATGCCGGCCAGAAAGAGCTGGGCGGCCAGATCGATGAGGCCTGATCCGCAAATGCCCACGGGCGGTTGGTCCCCGATGGTGTGGATCCGAAATTCTCCTGAGTCCGGATCGATGGACACCCGATCGATCACTCCGGGGCCCGCCATCATTCCCATGTCCGCCACTCCCCCTTCCAGGGCGGGACCGGCCGCCCCGGCGCAACCCATGAGCCATTCATCGTTGCCGATCACCACCTCGGCGTTGGTCCCCACGTCCACGAGCATGGACACTTCATGGTGCCGAGTCATGCCCGATGCCAGGATCCCGGCGATCAAGTCCCCTCCGAAATAGCTCCCCACATTGGGAAAGATCAGCACCGGTCCCTCGGGATGGATGGCAACTCCGAGATCCCGGGCCTTCAAGACGGGCGCTCGGTTCACCACGGGGATGTAGGGTTCCCGGCAGAGCCCGTAAGGGTCCAGGCCGAGGAAGAGGTGGGTCATGGTTGTGTTGCCGGCCATGGAAAGGGCGGAAATTCCTTTCTCTGGGATGCCACATCCCGCGCCGAGCGCCGAGAGTTCCTCGTTGAGCCTGTCGCGGACCAGGCCCTGTAGCTTTTCCAGACCGCCTTCCCGGGCCGCGAAGTGAATCCTTGTGAGGATATCAGTGCCGATTTGGATTTGCGGATTGTGAAAAGATGATTCGGCGAGGATGCGGCCTTCAGCAAGATCCAGGATGCGGACCACTACGGTGGAACTTCCCAGGTCTACGGACGCGCCGTAAGGTCCCCCGCGCTTCTCCCGGCCCCGAACGTCCACGAGATGCCATGCGCCGCCATCCTCGTAGAGGATCGCCGTTACGCGAAAATCATTTCGGCGAAGCGTTTCCGAAAGGGTCTTGATCAGGGAAAACGGGATGCGCACATCAGCCGCGTCCATGGCTTTGCGCAGGCCTTTGAGGAGGCGATCCGTGTCTCCGGTGTTGTCCTTGAGGCTGGGCGGTGAAAGCACTGGGGATACGGCCCGGACCCAACCCTCCTGGTTTTTCCGATGTTCCATGTTTCACAAAATCGCCCGCCCCCTGTCACTTCCATGGGCGGGCGGAGAAGATGCCTCCCTCTTGTCATTGCTTTTCCGTACAACGGGGGGCCCCCGGAGTCTTCAGCAGGCCTCGGCGTCCAGGATGCCGCGGAGCTTTTCGGAGAGCGACTTGATGTCGAATGGTTTTTGAATGAAGCCGTTACAACCCCTCTTGAGGATTTCTCCGGCCTCTCCATCCTCGCTGTATCCGCTCGATAGGAGCACTTTTACGTTGGGATCCAGTTCCTTCAAGCGGTCATATGTCTGTCCTCCCCCCATGTCGGGCATGATCATGTCCAGCACCACCATGTCAATACGGTTCGCGTTCCGGGCGTAAATCTCCAGGGCCTCCCGACCGCTTCGCGCCACCAGGACCTCGTAACCCAGTTCCTTGAGGATCTCGGATCCCACTTCGATCACCATCTCCTCGTCGTCCACGAGCAGTACCGTCTCGGGTCCTTCCAGGATTTGCTGCGAGGCGCTTTCCTCGGCCGTGACCGGCTTGACCGTTGCGGGCAGATAAATTTCGAAGGTGGAACCGGTCCCTTCCTCACTGAACACATCTATTATGCCGCCGTGGTTCTGGATGATACCGTAAGCCGATGCCAGGCCCAATCCGGTCCCTCTGCCGATTTCCTTGGTGGTGAAGAACGGCTCGAAGATCCGGCGCCTGATGTTTTCGTCCATGCCGATCCCCGTGTCCTGCACGGAGATCTTGACGTAGGCCCCGGGCCTGACGCTGAAGCCGCTGGCCGAGGTCGCGCCCAAGGTGACATTGCGTGTCTTGAGGTAAAGGTCTCCTCCTCCTGGCATGGCCTGCCAGGCATTGACCAGGAGGTTCAGGAGCACCTGCTGGATCTGACCCTGGTCCACCTCCACGGCCCAGAGATCCGGCGCGTAGTCTTCGTGGATCCGGATCTCCTTTTTGGTCCTTCCGAACATCCTGGAGGTGAGCCGCAAAAGCTCGTTTATTTCCGTTGGCTTGACGTCATACTTGCCGCCCCTGGCAAAGCCCAGAAGCTGCTTGGTGAGCTCCGCGCCGCTCTGGACGTATTTTTCGATGTTTCGAAGTTTTTGGTAGTGGGGATGCTTGGAATCGATCTTGAGGAGCATCAGGGATGTATACCCCTGGATGCCCATGAGCAGGTTGTTGAAGTCGTGGGCGATGCCTCCTGCCAGCGTCCCCACCGCCTCCATCTTCTGCGCATGCTGCAGTTGCGCCTCAAGCCTC
>JAFDIS010000020.1 GCA_019307945.1 Deltaproteobacteria bacterium
TTTGCCTTTTTGCAAAGGGAAGTCTTCAGCCTCAGGGTTTCCTATGGCTTCCTCTGGGCTGAGAGGCCGCGCCTTTATGCGAATCTTCTCTGCAAGAAGACCTTCGGATGCACAGATATCGAGCGCCTTGTTTATGAGAGTGTCCAGAACTGACATATATATTCTCCTCATTCAGCACATCGGTGCTGTGCTCTAAAAGAGTCTAGTCAAATGTACGCGTTTTGTATTTGACAATCTCAGTTTGAATAAACGGTAGATAAAAAGGCATGAATAGTAATGCTATTCCAGAATAGAATAGTGCATACTGGAATAGCTAAATATTGTCAATAAAAAATACGTCCTCATTTCAAAAAAACAGACCTCTCCGGTTTCAGGAGCCAATGCCTGCCATAGGGGGTACTAGGTTTTGTCTCCTAAGGCACTCCCTTGCAATGCAGCAAAATTTATAGAGCTTTAGATGCGTTTTGGTAGATAGGCATGGGCAAAAATACTATTGACATAGTCGTTATTGATGGAGTATTAATACCCCAAAATTAGAGCGCACCATGAAGGTGCGGCAGACACATAACTAATCGGTTTGTATGAGGAAGTTAGGGCCACGAAGGCCTTGGTGGGTAAATCGCCGGGTTTCGTGGCCTTTTTGTTTGGCGAGCAATGAATGCCTTAAGACATCCTAAGAGCTTTTTTTGCTGGTTTGGTTTTTTGTAATTGCATGCCCTTTAGGGGGTGGACTCCGGTTCGGAGTGAGCCCGCTACAAGCGCAAGATCGCGTAGAGCCCCGGGATCTGGATGGAGACGGAAAAGTGGAGCAGGTTGCACACCTGGATCAGGGCGGAAATATCACACAGCTTGAAGTGGATAGCAATGGCGACGGCAAGATGGACACCTTCCAATATTACAAAAATGAGATTGTCGTTCGCTTGGAGCGAGACACAGATTACGATGGACATATAGACGAGATAACTGTCTTGAAACAGGGCAAACCCGTCCGGCTAGAAAAGCTAAACCCAAAAGCCAAGCCAATTGCGATCCTGACCTTTGACACACATGGCAAACCTCTCAAATGGCAGCGCGACACGACAGGATCCGGGCATTTTGATACGATTTATGAATATGACCAGGGAAGGCTGCGGCTTATCATGGGTGATACGACTGGAGATGGACAGACTAATGTATGGCAGCGCTTTCGTGACGGAGTCCCATTCAAGCAGGAATCAGACCTCAATGGGGGTAGTGTCAAGCTACCCCAAGCTCAGGCCGCTAAGCAACAGACCCAGGTGGAGATTAGGGTGTATGTTGATGAGCAGGGGAGGACATTTTTGGCCAATAAGCAGTTATCGTTAAATGAGCTTTTCAACCGGTTGAAGACATTGCTTGCGAGGTCAGAAGACAGGCTGGTGGTGATCAAGGCCGACCGCAGGGTGGTGCTCAATAAGGCAGTGGCGGTCATGGACGTGGCCAAGGCGGCGGGCGCCAAGAGGCTATGTCTCGCCACTGAAAAGGAGTTCTAGGCCTTGGAGGTGTTTGTGAGGGCTCAAGTCAGTGAAAGGCCAAACTGGCTTTTGTGGGGACTAGTGATCATATCGCTGGCCGTCCATGCAATGATCTTGGCAGACATGGCAGGGTTATTTCATCCCCGAAAGACGGAATACATTGAACTTGAAATGCATTCAGAGCAAAGGCCCATTGGAAGAATTATTCCGGTGCCTCCAAGACACCCCAGACAAGTGCGTGCTTTAAAGGTACCAGGTGCAAAGACAGTACGTCCCGTGTCAGTGCAAAATGTCATCGCTAAACCGGTCATGCCGTAGGTGTCCCCAACGCCTTCGGCGGTGACTGAGCCTATTGGAGTGCCTGAACGGCCTGAGGTGGAGGTACCCAGGATTTTTTCATATTCACCACTACCGACTCAAGATAGCGTTGTGCCGGCACCAAACACAGGCGTAACATCACATATGGCTCTGCAGAAAATTATCTGAGCATGGTTCGCATGAGGATTGAACGGCATAAAAAATATCCGATTATGGCGAGGAAACTACACATGGAAGGGCGGGTAAGGTTGCGGTTTATAATAGGGCCCGATGGCAGGGTTAGGAGTATGAGGGTTGTGGGAAAATCGCTATTCGGTCTTGGATAAGGCAGCGGTTAGGGCAGTCATGGACTCTGCGCCGTTTCCCGAACCTCCCAAAGGCCTTTTCACCGGGCCTGTGCCCCTGGAGGTCAGTATTGTGTTTGAACTCATGTGAAGACCTTCGGTGATTTCGGGGCATAAGGCGGTGCGCAAAAGGATTTGCATAATAGATGGGCAAGGAGGCGGCATAGGATCTACCTTTGTCAAGTATCTAAAAGAGGTATTCGGAGAGACTGTGGAACTGATAGCCCTGGGAACTAACGGCATAGCAACGGCACGTATGCTCAAGGCTGGCGCAAACAAGGGGGCAAGTGGAGAGAGTGCTGTTTGTTACACGGCGCCTAGGGCAGACCTAATTGTTGGGCCAATTTCCGTGACATGGGCAAATGCAATGCTTGGAGAGGTAACACCAAAAATGGCCGAGGCTATTATGTCCAGCCCAGCAAGAAAAATCCTGCTGCCCTTGAGCCAGGAGATGGTAGAGATCGTGGGAACATCACAGGAGCCTCTACCGCACCTTGTGCAGCAGGCGGTAGAGAGGATAAAGGAGGTGATAGGTGATGTGTGAAGCCAATGCTTATCTTATCCAGGGAGACAAAGAGGAGCTGGTAATGGAATCCGTTGATATAGTCGAGCCCCAGGGTAACGATTCCTGGCGGTTAGTCGGCATCTTTGGTGACCAAAAGATCATCAAGGGTAGGATTAAGATGATGAACCTCGTAGACCACAAGATCTTTTTTGAATCAAAGACCGACTAAGACACGAGAACTTGACATCAACAGAGGCTTTGTGTCACTAGGCGGAGAATAAAAAAGCGATAGCAGAAGCTATCTTTATAGATCGGCCAGTTTGAGCCGCAAGGCCATTTCATAAACGGATATTTGAATAACCAAGGCCACGAAGGTCAATCTCCCTGAAGGGAGGTGCCATTGTGGCCTTTTTTGTGTGGGTGATACCTCGGTTGGCAGAAGATGCAGGTTGAGGCAGGCGCCATTACGAGAGACTACATAAGATGGCTTCACTAGAAGATCCTTCTCTTGGCGGCTTTGATGCTTGCGGTGTTTGGCGTGGGTGTGTACGCCGTCGCCCAAGGAAGCTATGATATTGCGTTAAGGGATATTCTATCAGTCCTTTTTGGTGGAGGCAGAGGCACATCCCGGGTAGTCATTGCAAGTATCAGGCTCCCACGCGTGGCTGCGGCGGTAGTTTGTGGGGCGGGACTTGCTGACCGGGTGCAGCGCACCCTGGGAATCCCTGTAGTGGTGCTTGATTATGGCGCCTTTGCCACCTTTGACGAGGCGGTCTATGACGCGCTTCGCATTGCTGGGAAGATCCTGAACCGTAAGAAGCGGGCCGATGAGGTTGTAGATTATATTGAATCCCTGAGGAAGGATCTAGCGAGACGCACCTTGGGTGTTCCTGACGATGAGAAGCCCTTGGTCTATGTGGGCGGTATCGGCTATCGAGGTGCTCATGGCATAAAAAGTACAGAACAGCACTATATTCCCTTTGAATGGGTTGGAGCAAAAAACGTGGCTGAAAAGGTCAAACCCGCCATAGGCAGCCATGTTTTTATGGATAAGGAGATGCTCCTCAAGCTGAACCCTGATATTATCTTCATTGACAGCGGAGGATTGCGCTTGGTGGCAGAGGATTACCGTAAAAGACCTGCATATTACAGGGCCTTGAACGCCTTTGCGAAGAAGAGGGTTTATACGCTGCTGCCGTTCAACTGGTATGCAACCAATATAGGGACTGCTCTGTCTGATGCATATGCCATTGGAAAAGTTCTTTATCTACAGATGTTCAAGGACATTGATCCCGAGAAAAAGGCAGATGAAATCTATACATTTCTAGTAGGAAGGCCTGTCTATGGCCAAATGAAGCGGGAATACCAGGCTATCGGTAGTCCGCCGGTTTTCTTAGCTAACCATTTAAACAAGATAGGGGGACTCAGAAATTATGAAGATATGCATATGTGGTAAAGGGGGGAGCGGAAAAAGTACGGTCGTAAAACTCATGGCTGATGCTCTTAGAAAATATGGCAAAGAGGTCACCGTACTGGATTCAGACGAGTCCAATACAAGCCTTTACTGGATGCTTGGCTTTGAAAGACCTCCGCGACCATTGATGGACTCGTTGGGAGGGAAAAAGAGCGTTCAGGCAAAGATGATTGAGCGTTTCTCCCGGGGCGAAAATGAGCCCGAGATGTCAATATGGCAGCAAGATCTTATCTCGCCAGATCTGCTTGGGCCAGGGTTTATTGTTGAAAAGGGTGGCATAAAGCTCATTCAAACAGGCAAGATTCATCAGGCCCTGGAAGGGTGTGCATGTCCTATGGGTGCTGTAACAAGGGAATTTCTCAAAAAGGTGGAATTGGGGCCAAATGATGCCATGCTTGTGGATATGGAGGCAGGTATGGAACACTTTGGCCGAGGAGTGGAAACAAGTGTAGATGCAGTGGTCTGCGTTGTTGAGCCCTCCCTTGAATCGGTTGACATGGCCTCTAAAGTCAAGGAGTTAACCCGATCTGTAGGTGCAGCCTTTAGAGGTGGCATTCTCAACAAAGTAGCATCATCCGAGCAGGAGGCTGTCCTTTCCGAGAAGTTAAAAAATGCCGGTGTTCCCATACTTGGGGCAATCCATTACCACGGCGAAATCGTGGCTGCTTGCCTCGAGGGCGGTGTTCTTGATGCACCTCGTGCATCTACTGAGATGGAAGGCATTGTGGAAACACTGCTTTCCTAATGTTACTACTCAGAGCAACTAATAGTTTGCATTTTATATGGCCGCATAACGAACATGTTTTTCTTGAAAATATTTTTTCACAACGCGGGGTTGACGTTGCCGACTTCGGAGATAACCTCGTACATTCGCAAGTAATTCCTTTTGGTTGCGGGGACGCTTTTTCCCCACTGCATTGCTTTTGACATCCTGATCGAGGATTTCGTCAGGATTAAGTTCCGGGCTGTAGCCCGGGAGAAAAAATAGACGGATATGATCATGGTTCTTCTCAACCCATTCTTTAATCTTTTACGAACGATGAACAGGATGACCATCAACTATGAGAAACACCTTGCGGTTAGTATGGCGAACCAAACGTCTGAGAAATTCCTGAAACACTTCAGTGCGAAACCGTTTCTTGAATACCATAAAATTAAGCTGCCCTTGATTCGTGATGGCCGAAATCATATTACAACCAAAACGCTGACCAGTTCCAGGAATCACCGGCGTTTGACCACGGCGCCCATAGGAACGCCCAACCGCATGATCAGACCGCAAGCCCATCTCATCTCCCCAGTAAATTCCGGCCTTCTCACGTTTGGCTTGCTTGCGGATTCCGGGATATTCTTCATCAAGCCAGTGCCGTACTTGCTCAGGGTTTTTCTCAAAGGCCCGGCGAAGTGGCTTTTGAGGTGTAAATCCCCAACGCGAAAGATATCGTCCCACTGTCCAGACCGAAAGTCGGATACCAAACCTTTTTTCAATCAATTGCCCCACACCCTCTCGGGTCCAAAGAGAAAATGGCAGCTTCAATTGTTCCGGATGGCGATCAATAACCGTCTTGGCAATCTGCGCCGCCTGCCAGGGAAGAAGCGACCCTCCTTTAGGACGGCCCCTTCGTTTCGCCTCAAGGGCCTTCTCACCCCCTTCACGATATTTTTTTACCCACTTGCCCACAGCCTGGCGCGTAACCCCAAATATCTTCGCAACTTCACCCTGCTTCTTGCCATCCAGAACAGCCTTAACTGCCTTTTTCCTAAGGTCTTCTTGAGCAATAGATGGAAGCGAACGTGCATCTTGAGTTTTCATGCCCGTATCTATAACATTAAAAACAATATAACGCAAACTATTTTATGCTCCTGGTAGTAAATGAAAAATCGTCTAGGCTTTTTCGACAGACGAGCCTCGGATTGGGAAAAGGTGCATTACCCCCCACATGTGCGACAACGCCTCGAAGCCCTTGTCAAGGAATTCGGGGTCAGGGAAGGAGAACGAGTGCTGGATGTGGGAACAGGAACGGGTGTTCTGATTCCTTATTTTTGTAGAGAGGTAGGAGCCTCGGGCCGGATATTTGCCGTTGATTTATCATTTCAGATGCTGAGACAGGCAAACAGAAAACCGCGGGGAGACATGGATATCATTGTACAAGCGGATGTGCATTTCCTTCCATTTGCAAACGAGGTAGTCGATAGAGTGATCTGCTTTGCGGCCTTTCCACATTTTACAGACAAGGCCAAGGCACTTCGGGAAATGAGCCGTGTCCTGAGGCATGATGGTATCCTTATTATCGCCCACCTTTTGAGCCGTGAGGAGTTGGCAAAGCATCATAGTGCGCACCCGGCCGTTGCCTGCGACACTCTTCCTGATAGCCATCGAATGCGTTTGCTGTTTATGGACGCAGGGGGCTTTCCGCTGGAGATAGTCAACAAACCAGGCAAATACCTCGCAAAGGGTATAAAGGAGGTTTAAGGATGGAAATGAAGAAGGGCTTGATTGTTGGCCTTGGCAATATATTGGATGGCGATTTTGGCGTTGGATGCTACATCTTAGAGGCACTGGGCCGGGGTTCGTTGGGAGATGGCGTATAGAGCTTGCATACTAGGTGACGATCCGCGGTGTGCTGCCGGTCTAATCTATGGAATGGATCATGTGATCGTTGTCAGTGCTTTCAGTCTTGGCGGGCCGGTGGGCAAAGTCTACATCCGGCCTTACCGAGTTTTTAAGCAACACTTGTCATGGATTGTGGCCAAACATCGGGCGATCCGCCGGCTCGTGCAGGCATTAGCCACGGCTGAGCTGGCGGGAGGATTTCCCACGGAGATTTTATTAATTTGGATAGAGCCACGTATAATAGAAGGCTTTGGCCTGTGCCCGGAAGTGCGAAAAGCCATGTGGAAGGTGGTAGGGATTATTAAAGAAAAGCTTGTTGAAAAGAGGTTATTGCAAAGAGAGAACCTGCAAGTCTCTCCGTTTTTGAGCATAGAAGCAATTGCTGCAGGGACCTTAGCGCCAAGAAAGGTGGGTGTATGATGGACAGGACGGAAGTATTGCGGTCCATCCGATACGAGTTATTCGAGTACATTCAAAAGAGGGTAATGGTAGATTTTGACAATTTCAGACAGATGCCGGTTTCCTTTACCTTTGATGGAAAGATATACAGGGTTGGAGAATTGATCGGGCGGTTCAAAACCGCTGATGAGCGGCCTATCAATGGATATCTAGTTCAGGCAAATGAAGAGATTTTCTTCCTGTATTTTCATTATTACAGCTATGACCAGCGTTTTCCACTGCATTCGGGCAATTGGGTGCTGAGTTTTCGGATTTTCAATGACAATGAACTAATGGCTCTTTACAGGGGAGATCGAAAAATGCTCGGTAACATTGCCCTTAAGCGGCTAGTGGATTTTCACGGGCACTTGTGCCCTGATCTCATGATTGGTGCAAAGCTTTGTGAGTATGTTCAGGGTGTGCTTAGATCGGTAGATGATCCAAGCGGGGGAATCTTCATGATTGCAGAAAACTCCACCTCTGCCCTGGATGCGATACAGGTCTTGCTTGGGGCCACCCTAGGAAACCAGCACTTGTACATACTGGATTTTGGCAAACACAACTATTCAGTGTACTTCAAGCATGACGGAAAAGCCATCAGGCTTTCGATGAAACCTAGGCGCTTTGGGGACGAAGAAGAATATGAGCATCTTGGGAGAAAAATCCGGAGCAATGAGGCCACTTTGGATGATGTGGCGAAGTACCAGGTGCTTGTGGACAACCGGATTTTGCAGGTTTCTGGCCTATCTCCTGGACAGTTGTTTGAGGTAAAAGAGATTGAGTGGAATGAGCCCCCTGTTGAGCTGGCCGGGGTGTATCACAAATGTTCATGTTGTGGTGAGCCGGTTATAGAAGGGAGGTTGATTGAGCAAAATGGTAAAGTATACTGCATTCCTTGCTTTAAGAAGATTAACTGGGATTGTATATGTTAAAAAAAGCAAAAAAACAACAAAGGAAGGTTCGCCATGGATATTACCGAAAAAGCCACAATCCGGATCGAGCATTGGAAAAAACACAATGAGGATCATTTGGAGGAATACGAGACCTTTGCCCGTGAGCTTGAAGCAGCCGGCAAAAATGAAAGTGCCCGGCATATCCGCCAAATGGCAACGCTAATGGCAGAGAGTAACGAGTATTTGCGCCGGGCCTTAAAGGCACTTGATTAATTTGACAGGGAAGTTTTCCATGTGTGAAGCTCATGCATGTGTGAAGCTTTTTACTCAACAAAACTCTTGACTTGGCGCAGTTGCTAAAGTATTAAGGCAGTACTTGATAGAAGCGGCAGAAGCCGTTCATATGGGCTCTAGTAGGAGAGGCACCAAGGCCCCTTAAGTAAGGGGGCCACAAAAATAGCAAACTCCGCTTCGAGCGGGGAAAAGCGAATCGAAAAAGGCCACGAAGGTCCATGTTCCCAGAAGGGGGCAGTCCTCGTGGTCTTTTTTGTTTGAGTGAAGGGAGGTGGTGATGGGAAGATATCTAACAAAGGAGGCATAATCAATTTTGTGGGAAGGCGGCCTTTTGGCCTGTTTCTGGGCGAGGCGTGAGCTGGGGATGACGACGGTTCAAATCGCCCTCCGCCTTGGGATCTCGCAGCCGGCCGTGAGCCGCGCCTCCCAAAGAGGGGAAAAGATCGTGGAGGAATATGGGTTCCAGCTCGTCCCGGAAAGAAAGTTATGAAATCATGGATGTCCCCTATTTGGAGGAGGTCCTGCGATCGCCCCTGCACGATTTCTCGGCCAAGTACATGGCCGCGGGAGAACTGGAGAGGATCTGCGCCCATGCCCCGGGAGCCTTTTCCGGCGAAACCGTCTCCGTACTGGAAGCCACCCTGAGGGATCCCCGGCACCGCTCCCAGACCCAGAGCCTTTTTTTCTACAAGAGGATCGCCGGCCTGCTCTCAGCAATCATCCGCACCGGAAAAGGCGGCAAGGTCCGCGGGAATGCCTTTCAGGCCCTCGAAAGACTACTCACCGCAACTGACGTCAATCAGCACCTGGCGGCATGCGAAGCCCTGGGGTCCCTTCCTGTCTCAATCGAGGGACCACGGCCGGAGGAGATCGCCGCCTCACCATTCCCCGAAGTTTCCTGGGAGGAGGTCTGCGGGGCAAGGCCCTTTGAAGGGGAGGCAATTTGCCGTCCACAGGGCCGGAGCCTGGTGATTTCCTGCGAGGGTTGCGAACGGGTGCTGGTGGTCAAGATGGCGCGGGCCGGAGAAAAACCCGAATCCCTGATACGCGAAGCCTTCTGGATGGAAAAACTCCGCAGGCGCATCTCATTGTTCGAGGAGCGCTTCGAGATTCCCGAACCTTTCCGGTTCCATGGCCGACAAGTATTCCGCCTCCTGCGCCCGCTCACGGGCCCCGACCCCATCCCTGCCGGGGTTCATCCCGAGCGGTATGCCCTGGCCTTCACGGTGCACAGCGATTATTTCGTCTATCCCAATCACCCGGGGCCCCAAGGGCCTTTGCCTCCCACTCTATTCCGCGAGACCATGCTGCGCTGCGCATACCTCTTGGGTCGGATGAGCGGATTGGGGCTTGTGCACACGGCACCCT
Source organism: Deltaproteobacteria bacterium (assembly GCA_019307945.1). Lineage (GTDB taxonomy): Bacteria > Desulfobacterota > DSM-4660 > Desulfatiglandales > Desulfatiglandaceae > B17-G16. Next base: position 9,739 of record JAFDIS010000020.1, read on the forward strand.
TGACCCTGTTTCACAACAGAATCCAACGCAGCCGGAGGGAAGACGGCGGAGTCTATCTCTGGCAGCGGGCCGGGAGGCTCGACCGCTGGCTCGCATCCTGCCGGTATCCCAACTTCGGGCTTTCCGGGGTGCGCGACTTCGAGCACGTGGTGCCCGTCCCACCCCGGCCCGCGGCACTCTACGACCTGATCGGCATCCATTTCCTGGGCCTACTGCTGGCCGCGGGGAGCTATTTTCGCTTCAAGGAGCCCGAAAAGATCGGCCTGGACGAACGGGGAAGGCCTTGGGACGTACGGCACCTGTTTGACGGAAACCTGCTCCGGGAGTTAATCGAAGGTATTTTCAGGCGTTATTACGAGGGGTTCAGCGGAGCGGCCTGGGACGGGAATCCGCCGGTGGATGCCAAAGGGCTCGCTGCCCGCATGATCGAAGAGATGGGCGTGGACCGGCACATGGAAGAAATCCTGCGCGTCCAGGACCAGGAGCGTATGACCGATGAGGAATTCCGGGAGTTCCTGTTGGGGAGGGGATTCGATCCCGGGAAGATCGCAGATACGAAAAGGGGGGCGGCGGACATCACGCTGCTAACGGGCCCGCATCTGGGGCGATTCACCGAGGCCTTTTCGCTCCCGGAGCTGACCCGGTGCGTGGCGACCTACTCCGCTCTCTGCATCGGCGGCCGACACCGCAGGGAACAGCGGGCGGAGGCGGATCAGGATTTCTGAAGCGCAGTCTTGAACTTCCCCGTGACAACGGCCCAGCAACACCCAGCCACGATGATTTCCATGACCAGGACGCCGAACCAGGAGTGAAGAAGGGAATAGACCAGTCCACCGGTTACGAACCCGGGTATGATCATCACGATGCCGACACCGATTTTCCTCGGAAGATCCATGTTTAAAGAAATCTCCTCTCGCAGGCTTTGTCCATGTGTGGACGGTGCCGGATTATAGGGCATGGATCCCGGGAGGTCAAGACGGAACGGAAAGGAGGCGACATGGAATTCAAGGATGTGGGGCCCTTGGATCGCTCCTAAGGAACTCCGACCGCCAACAAAGTGGCGAAAGAGCCTCGAGGAGATCGTGGTGGACTTGCTGGCTACCCAAGGTACGGACTAAGGCAGGTATTCAGGCCTGACGTTCCGGAGGGCATGGAAGATGTTGCCCTTGATCTTGCGGTTGGACCGGTAAAAACGCCGGAGCATCTCCTTGATCTCCCGGCGCTTGGAAGAACCGGCCGTGGGACACCCCAGACCAATCTCGGGGAATCCCGCGTTTCCGGCAAAGCGGGCCACCAGCCGTTCGTCGGTGAGGTACAGGGGCCTTATCAGGGTGAGTTTACCGCCGAAAAGTTCCTGGACCGGCAGCATGGTGCTCACCGAGGCCCCGTAAAATATATTGATGAAGAAGGTCTCGATCAGGTCATCCTTGTGGTGCCCCAGGGCCACGCGGGTGCAGCCCAGCTCGGCCGCGGTCTCGAACAGGATCTTTCGCCGCAGCCTGGAGCAAAGAAAGCATGGATTTTCGCGGTTTTGGGGGCTGTGGGCTCGGGGGCCGATGTCTGTTCGGATGAGACGGTGTGCAAAGCCGTGGGCCTCGAAAAAGGCGCCCATCTGTTGTGCGGAATCCGCCCCGAAGCCCGGGTCCACGTGAACCGCTGTGATCCTGTATTCGATAGGCACGCGGCCGAGGCGTTCCCGCAGGAGCCAGAGCAGGGTCATGGAATCCTTGCCCCCCGATACCGCCACCAGGACGTGGTCCCCGTCCCGGATCATCTCCTGGGCGTGGATCGCCTTTCCCACGAGTCGCCGAATCTCCTTGTCCGCGTATGCCACCTCGCCCCCTGCCCTTCGGCCCTTACCCGTAGCGCCGTTCGCCGAAGATCTTCGTGCCGATGCGCACGAGATTGGCCCCTTCTTCCAGGGCCACGCGGTAGGAGTTGGACATGCCCATGGACAGGTACCGCATATCCACGCCGGGGATCCCTTCATCCTTGAGTGCGTCGAAGATTTGCCGCGTGACCCGGAAATAGGGCCGCGCCTCCTCTGGGTCGCCCGCAAAGGGTCCCATGGTCATGAGCCCTTCCACCCGGATGTTTTCAAGCGAAGAAATCTCTCGCACCAATGAAGCCACCCGGCCGGGCATGACCCCCGCCTTTTGCTCCTCTTCGCCGCTGTTGACCTCCACCAGCACGGAAATCGGGGGCCTTCCCGCGGTCGCACAGGCGCGATCAAGGGCCTCTGCAAGCCTCACCGAATCCACAGTCTCGATCATGTCGAAAATTTGAACAGCCTTTTTGGCCTTGTTTCTTTGAAGATGTCCTATCATGTGCCACCGGGCCCTGCGGCCCACGATCTCGAAGACCCGCTCGGCCTCCTGAACGTAGTTTTGTCCCACCACCCGAAGTCCGGCCTCTATGGCCTCCAGGACCTCTTCAGGCGTCCGGGTCTTGGCCGCCCCCACGAGCTCCACTCCTTCTGGAAGTTCCCGGAGAATTTCTTGTACGTTCTCCCTGATCATGGCCCGTCTCCTTTCCTGCGGGATCCTAGGGGCCTGGATGGGGGGCGCTCGCCCGCCCCCGGCGGATCATGTCTTGCAAAGGGTCCCGCAAACGGGTTATTGTTGCGATGAAAAAGTAAACGGCGCACCCATGATAACCAATCCGGGAACAAAAGGAAATACCCCCGAATAAGAGCGGGAGGGCGAATCGATGACCATGAAAGACAACGGACACTATGCCCGGAAGCACCCGCCTGAGATGCGGCCCGGGGACGAAATCCTGAAAATGCTGGGTGAAGCCTGCCCCGAAGGATGGATCTCCTGTGCCCAGGCATTCCGCAAGGCCTCAGCCCTGGGGATTTCTCCCCGGGAGGTGGGAATCGCCGCTGACTTCCTGGAGATCCGCATAAGGCGCTGCCAGCTGGGGCTCTTTGGATACAGTCCCGAGAAGAGCGTTGTCTCCCCTGCGGAACAGGTGCCCCCTGATCTGGAATCCGCCATCAGGGGGGCCCTCGTGGAAGGGCGCCTCCCCTGCGCCTCCGCCTGGGCTATCGCCCGAAAGCTGGGCATGGCCAAGATGGCGGTATCCGCCGCGTGCGAAAAGCTGGGGATCAAGATTTCAGCCTGCCAGCTCGGCGCCTTTTGAAACCGTGCCCTTCCCCCCCCCGGGTGTTACCGGGGCTGTAGGCATATGACGGTTTTTCCGCATTACGGGCCCCCCGTCTCCTTTCCCCTTTCAGTGGGCCCGGCCCAAATTGCTTCGCAAATTCATGTACCTTGCCGGGAATTCCGATTAAGGATATAATTGGACGAAATTCGCAAAACGCCCTCACCGAAGCCCCGATCCCGGGACCCCGGGAAGGGGGGAAGAGAGCTCTTGCATGGCCGCCTGGACAATTTCGAATTGGCCTATCGCAAAAAGGACGGTACTCATGTTCACACCCTCCTGTCGGCAAGGCCCTTGACGTTCGAAGGCGAAGAATGCCTTGTAGCCGTGGCCCGCGACATTTCGGGTCACAAGGAAACCATGGAAGCCCTCCGCGTGAGCGAGGAGAAATACCGTGTCCTGGTTGAAAATGCTCGTGAAGGCATCATCGTTTCGCAAAAAGGAAGGGTGGTCTTTGCCAACGAAAGGGCCGTGACGCTTTCCGGGTTCACGCTGGACGAACTAGGAGATTATTCCCTGGCTGAACTCATCTTCCCCGACGATCTGGAGGAGGCCCTGGACCGCTACAGGCGGGTCCTCAAGGGCGAAAATCTGGAGGGTGACCTCGAATACCGGATCGTGGACCGCCGCGGCAAGATCAGGAGGTCCGTCCGGATATCGCGGTGATTCTTTGTACGGGCTTTGGACACTTTATGGAGGAAAGGGGCGGAATTCCGTCGGGACTGGACGAAATCCTGCTCAAGCCGCTGGTAATGTCGGACCTGGCCGTTTCGGTGAGGAAGGTGCTTGACCGTAGATCCGGCCCTTTGAAAAATCCTTGACAATCACCCGGTCGCCCTGTTAGAAGACCGGCCATGAAAAGCGCGGGCAGGAAGCCTGCGTGTCACAAAAGTTACGAATCCTGAAAGATCAGCCACGAAGGCCTCGAAAGGGCATGGACCCCTGGAGACTTGGTGGTTTTTTTTTGCCAATACTTGCTCAAGGGAGGAAAGAAATGTTCAGAGGATCAGGAAAATGGATCGGCGTGCTCTTAACGGCAGCGCTCACGCTGACGGTTCTACAGGACGATGCGCATGGCCATTTCGGCATGGTGATTCCGTCCGACAACATGGTCATGCAGGGAGACCCGCGCGAAGTGGTGCTCACACTTTCTTTTTCGCATCCCATGGAAGGGATGGGCATGGACTTGGAAAGGCCTGCTGTCTTCGAGGTCACGGTAGGAGATGTCAAGAAGGATCTCAGGATGGGCGTGAAAGAAATCCGGGTCATGGGACACAAGGCGTGGCAGGCACGTTACAGGATCCGCCGGCCGGGGGTCTACATCTTCCACATGGAGCCCACGCCCTACTGGGAGCCCGCCGAGGACTGCTATATCATCCACTACACCAAGACCGTGGTGGCGGCCTTCGGCGACGAGGAGGGCTGGGACCGGGAATTGGGTCTCAAGACGGAAATCGTTCCCCTCACAAGGCCCTTTGGGCTCTATTCGGGCAACGTGTTTCAAGGGATCGTAAAGCTGGGTGGGCAACCAGTACCTTTCGCCCGTGTGGAGGTGGAGTACTACAACCGTGACGGCAAGGCCGTGGCCCCCACGGACTACATGATTACCCAAACCCTGAAGGCGGATCAAAACGGGGTGTTCACTTATGCGGTACCCAGACCGGGCTGGTGGGGGTTTGCGGCCCTCAACACATCACCGGAAAAACGCAAACACAAGGGAGAGGAGAAAGACGTGGAACTGGGCGCCGTGCTGTGGGTGAAGTTCGAGGCGTGGCAGGAGAAATAGGGAACCAAGCGAAATACTTGATCCACGCCGAAAATCTCATGGCGTAGAAAGGAGGACGAATGCCTTTGAGAACCAAGATTTTCATGAAAGTCCTGTTACTGGCGATCTGCTTTTGTCTGAGGCCTGGGGAGGTCTTTTGCGAGGAACCCACACGCCAAGAGTTGAGAAAAGAGATGCAGGCCCTCAAGGAGCGAATCCGGCTCCTGGAAAAGAGGCTGGAAGACCTGACCAAGGCCCCGGAACAGGCCCCCGAAGGAGTGACACCGGAGAAGGTCCACGGACACGGGGCGGGAGGCGTAAAGGGCCTGGCCGACAGGGTTCGGACACTGGAAGAACACATGAAGAAACGCGGTGTGGGAAAATGGGCCGATCGCATATCTTTGAGCGGCCTGGTGGAGGTGGCGGCCGATTACCAGGATCAGGATCACCATGACCGCGGCGTCAAGGACACGTCTTCGAGCGATATCACCCTGGCCACGGTGGAACTGGGGGTGGACGCCGAAGCGTCGAAACACCTGGGAGCGCACGTTCTCTTCCTGTGGGAAGAAGACGATACCGAGCCCGTAGATCTGGACGAGGGGTACATCATACTGGACGGCAAGGACGTCCTGCCTCTATATTTGAATGCCGGTAAGATGTACGTCCCATTCGGCCGATTCGAAAGCCACTTCATCAGCGATCCCCTCACCTTGCAATTGGGGGAGACCAGGGAGACCGCGGTCAAGGCAGGCTATACGGATGATCTGCTGGATTTTTCAGTATCGGTCTTCAACGGGGACGTGGAGGAAACGGGACGGGACGACCACGTGCGATCCTATGTCCTGAGCGGAAGGATCTCCCGTCAATTCGACACGCCCTGGTCCGTGGGTCTGGAGGCGGGAGGCGCCTATATCTCCAGCGTGGCGGACACCAACAACCTGGGCGACAATCAGGTGGCGTCGGACTACGACGGGGACGGGCAGAAAGATATCAGGGATGATGTCGGGGGAATTTCTCTGTTTCTGTCCCTTTCCTTTGACAAGCGTATATTCCTGGAGGCGGAGTACGTGGGTGCCCTGGAACGTTTCGAGCCGGGCGAACTGGCCTACGACGGCGGACGCGGCAGGAAACCCAGGGCCTGGAACCTGGAACTGGCTTACGCCTTCAAGTGGAATTTTGAAGTGGGTCTGAAGGCGGAGGGCTCCCGCGACTGCGGCCGCAGCCTGGCGGACGATTTCCTGCCGGAGAGGCAATACGGCGTCGTGCTGAACTACGAGTTTTTCGAAAACGCGGTTTTCTCGGTGGAATACCTGAGAGGGATCTACGACAACGACGACACAAGGGATCTCTGGACGACGCAGGTATCCCTCGAGTTCTAAACCGGAGTTCCAAGAGAACAGGTCCCAGGGTCCGGGGGGCGTATATCTCTCGCGCCCGGGCCCTGGGACAGAGGTGATTCCATGCACATCTCGGAAGGCGTGCTTTCAGGTCCCGTTCTGGTTTCGGGCATGATTCTGGCCGCGGCCGGAACCACGGTGGGCCTCAAGAGGCTTGATTACGATAAAGTCCCCCGTGCGGGGATTCTTTCGGCCGCGTTTTTCGTAGCCTCCCTGATCCACGTGCCGGTGGGGCCCTCCAGCGTCCACCTCATACTCAACGGAATCGTGGGACTGTTATTGGGGTGGGGGGCATTCCCGGCCCTTCTTGTGGCCCTGATCCTTCAGGCCCTCTTCTTCCAGTTCGGAGGACTCACCACCCTGGGTGTAAACACGGTGATCATGGCAGCTCCTGCAATCATCTGCTATAGCCTCTTCGGACGGGCGGTCCACGGAGCGACAAGGAAGGCCTTCGCCGCGGCCTTTGCCTGCGGGTTCCTTGCCGTGTTCTTCTCGGCCCTGTTGGCCGCGCTCTCCCTCATCGGGACGGAGGAAAAATTCTTTAAGGTCTCTGTCCTCCTGCTCACGGCGCACCTCCCGGTAATGATCATCGAGGGAATCGTCACGGCCTTTTGCGTGGCCTTTCTAAAAAAAGTACAGCCCGGCATGTTCGCCCGCCCGGGCATGACCGATCCGGTTCGCGGCGAGAAAGGGGGGGGGAAATGACGATTATGACGAGGAGGATGAACCGTCCGAAGTTCCGGGTTGCGCGAATGCGGAGGGTAGGGCCTGTGGGCTTTGTCCTTCTGCTTTCAGCGTCCCTGGTGTTAATATCGGGCGTCCCTGCGGCCCTGGCCCATCGGGTTAATGTCTTTGCCTGGGTCCAGGGAAAACGAGTACACGTTCAGGCCGCCTTCAGCGGAGGGAAAAAGGTGAGAAACGGCACGGTCCGGGTCTACGACTCCAAAGGAGCGCTGGTGACCGAGGGAACCACCAATGTCAAGGGCGAGTTTTCCTTCGGGCTTCGGCATAAGGAACCCCTTCGTGTGGTGGTCCTGGCGGGGGCCGGCCACCGGGGTGAATGGACCCTCTCCCGGGAGGAATTGAGCGAAGAACCGGAGACACCCGCCAGTCATTCACCAGGGGGGGCCTCCACGGACACCTCACCCGTCCCGGGGAAGTCGTCTCCTGAGGCGGTTCTTTCACGAGAAGAGCTCCGGCTCGCCGTAGAAAAGGCCCTGGACCGGAAACTGAAGCCCTTTTACACACTGCTCGCAGACAGCCTTAACCGGAGACCTTCCGTCCCTGAAATCCTCGGGGGCATAGGTTATATCATAGGTCTCGTGGGTCTTGCCACCTATCTCCGTTATCGAAAAGAAGGAAAGGAAGCGAGGCCGGAATGATCCGGGAACCTTTCGCCACGGGTGATTCGGTCATGCATCGCCTGGACCCCAGGGTAAAGGTCCTCTCCGCCACCGCCTATTCCTTCCTGGTGGCGCTCTCTTACCATTTCACGACACTTTGGGCGGCGCTTGTCTTTTCCCTTTTTCTCGTGGCCTCCGCCCGCTACCGACCAACGGCCGTGCTTCAAAGGCTTGTTCCGGTCAATGGGCTGATCCTCTTTTTCTGGGCCGTGGTCCCCGTGACTTTCCAGGGGGAAACCCTATTGACCCTCGGACCCCTTCAAATCACGCGGGAGGGGATCCTGCTCTCGGCCCGGATCACCCTCAAGTCCAACGCCATCATCCTGGCCGTAATGGCGCTGGTGGCCTCCTCGCCGGTGGCGGTCCTGGGGCATGCCCTGGGCCGCCTCCACGTTCCGGAGAAGATGGTTCACTTGCTCATGATGACCTACCGTTATGTGTTCGTAATCGAGCAGGAATACCAGAGGCTCCTGCGCTCGGCCAAGATTCGCGGGTTTCGTCCCGCCACGGGAGTTCACACTTACCGAACCTATGCCTATTTCCTGGGCATGCTTTTCGTCAAGGCTGCGGGGCGGGCCGAGCGGGTCCACCAGGCGATGATTTGCAGGGGGTTCAGGGGAAAGTTCTATTGCCTTTGCGATTTCGCGCTGACTCCGCTAGACTGGGCCTGGAGCATGGTCCTGTCGGGGGGAATGGTCGGTTTGCTGGTGCTCGAATGGATGAACGGGAGTTGGTGATACATCTGGAGGATATCTCTTTCGCCCATCCCGGAGGCCCACGGGTCCTGGACAACGTGTGCCTGGATCTATACCGGGGCGACCGGATCGGTCTCATGGGGCCCAACGGGAGCGGAAAGACAACCCTGTTTCATGTGATCATGGGCCTCCTCAAGCCCACTGCGGGGCGCATGGAAATCTTCCGGAAACCCGTCCGGGAGGAAAGGGACTTCGTAAAGGTGCGCGGCAGGATCGGTCTCCTCTTCCAGGACGCAGACGACCAGCTTTTCAGTCCAACGGTCCTCGAGGATGTGGTGTTCGGGCCCCTCAACCTGGGGAAATCCCGTGAAGAGGCGCGCGACATCGCCCGTAGGACACTGGAGCTTCTGGGGCTCTCCTCCTTCGAGGATCGAATCACCCACAAGCTTTCGGGGGGTGAAAAACGGCTTGTTTCTCTGGCCACGGTCCTGGCCATGGAGCCGGAGGTCCTGCTCCTGGACGAACCCACCACCGGCCTGGACGAGCCCACCCGGGAAAAACTGGTGGAGGTTCTCTCCCGGCTGGACCTCTCCTACATCCTCATTTCCCACGAATTCGACTTCCTGGCACGCACCACGCAGTCCATCCTGGCCATGGAAAAGGGCAGAATCCTGCGGGACGAAGAGGCCAAGATCCATTACCACTTCCACAAGCACCCCCTCGGCACCGTGCCCCACGAGCACGACTGAAACGGAGGCCCCCGCACCTGCCGGTAACCGCTTTCAGTCCATCTCCAGGCCTGCCTCCAGACGGGCTATCTCCTCCAGGACTTCCGCCCGTTCCTCTTTGGAAAGCTCTTCCTCCCGGAGCCGTCGCTTGAGCCCCAGGAGGCGCATCTCTTCCCGATAGTCGGTACACGTGTAATTCCGTTCCACCATCTTGCCCCTGCTTATCTCTCAAGGGGGACCGGCCCGACTGCCCCGATCCACCCGCTTTACCCAAAGGATGAGCCCAAAAGATTCTTCATCCCCGCTCCAGCCGGAACGCCACCGGCAACACAATGCTCGGGGGCTTCGTGAAAAGCCCGGGGGGAGGCTTCCGGAAGGGCGATGCCCTTCTGACCGCCTCCAATGCCGCCCTGTCCAGCATCCCGCTGCCCGAGCTCTCCTGGATGGAAAGGTCTCTCACATTACCGTCAAGCCCGATCACGAACCGCACCACCGCCCGCCCCTCAATCCGCCTCCGCACGGCGGCGCGGGGGTATTGCCGCATGCCCTGGATTTTTCGACGGACCTCCTCCAAATAGGCAGCGGCATCCTTTGGGGCCCTTTCCGAAGAGGGAGGCGCAGGGACCGCGGCCGGCGGGGGCGCAGGCCGTGCAGGGGGGGGACGCCACACGGCCACGGGGAGTTTCTCAATACGAGGCGCATCAGGGAGAGGGGCCTCCGGGGCTGCGGATTCCACGGATAGGGGGGCCGTCGGCGCAGGCGCTGCAGGGTTCGTGAGGGGAACGGGAATAGGTGGGACCTTTACAGGGCTGATATCCTCGGCATGAACACCGGGGGCGGGCCCAACTGCCGGAGCCCTCGGAATCTTTCGCGCGGGAGGCCTGGAGACATCCCGCAGGGTCAACTCAATGGCCGGCCGGGGTTGGGATCGATAAAGGCCTGCAACCTTCATGAAGACCAGGGCATGGATGAGAAGGGAAATCACCACCAGGCCCATCAGGAGCCGGTTGGGCCGTGCGCCAGACACCTCGTCCATGGAATATTCGCTCCTCCAGCCTCTCCCCCGCGGCCCTCAGAAGTCCCGCTCCGTGGCCAGACAGAGTCTGGCCGCACCGGCGGCCTTGGCCGTGTCCATCACCCGCACCGCACGGTCCAGCACCACGTCTCGATCCGCCCGGATCACCACCAGCAGATCCCTTCTGCCCCCGATCTTCTCCTTGAGAAGGGAAAAGAGGTCTTCCATGGCAACCCGCCGGCTACCCAGGTAGGCCCTGCCCTTCCGATCCACGTAGATCGTGATCTCCTTTTCCTTCTGAGCAGCCACCGCCTCGGCATGGGGCAGCCGGATCCGGATCCCTTCGTCCACCAGGAAATTGGTGGTCAGGAGGAAATAGATCAGAAGGAGGAACACGATGTCGATCAGCGCCGTAAGCGGCACCTGGACCTGATAGCGTGACCTTGTCCCCTTGTGTATACGCATCATTCACCCCGTTGCTCCCCGGAACGGCGGAAAGCGAGACTTTGGCGAGGCCCTGTCCTCCGCGCCCCGCCCGTTTCTCACGAGCCGCCCAGGGCTTTGATAAGGCCTACCGCGCCTCCCTGTAGCCGCGCCTCATAGCGATCCACCCTGGCTACCAGATAGCTGTGCGCCACGAGTGTGGGCAAGGCCACCCCCAGGCCGAATGCGGTGGTGAGCATGGCCTCCCAGATGCCGCCGGCCAGGACTGCTGCATTCACTTTTCCTCCCATCTGCTGGATCACCATGAAGGCCTTGATCATGCCCATAACGGTGCCCAAAAGCCCCAGGAGGGGGGCGATGTTGCCTATGGTGGCCAGGGCCTGAAGATAGCGGGAAAGGTCCCTCACCTCTTCCTCTGTGGCATGATCTAGGACCGTTTCCACGGTCTCGCGGTCCTGGTCTCGGACCTCCAGGGCCTGGGCCAGGACACGCCCCATGGGCGAATCGCTCGCGGCGGCGACCTCATAGGCCTCCAGCGTCTTTCCCTCCCGCACGAGCTGAGCCACCTTGCGGCCTATTCCGGTCCCCTTGCGGCGAAGCGACGCAAAACGCACAAGGCGCTCCAAAAAGATGGCCAGGGCCAGCACCGAACAGAAAAGGATCGGCACTACGAGCACGCCCCCCTTTTCGACAAATTCCATCATGTTCCTCTTCCTCCACCATCATGCCCCCCCCCGGGCAGCCTGATACGCTGCTGCATCAGGGGCTCATGCCTTCAAGGACCTGCGAAAGACCGCTCCGTGTCGGGCTTTCCGTCAAAGTCCAGATCCCGGGCCTGCCTGACCGGCCGCTCCGAGGCATCGTAAATCTCCCACAGGTCGGCTCGTCCGTCGCCGTTCGTGTCTTCCAGGACCCGCCTCAGGCGTCCCTCCACGTACTCGTACCAGAGTTCGGGGCTCCCGTCCCGATCCGTGTCCCGCTCGGCGCGGACCACCCGCCCTTTGTCGTCATAAATCCATATCATCCGCCCCCCGGGCCCCTGGTCTTCCTCGGTCCGCGTCAGCCTGCCCCGGACGTCGAAACGTTCCCGGCGATCGAACACGCCGTCACGGTCCGTATCCTCTTCCCGCAGGCGCAGGGTATCTTTCCGGAAAAAGGCGCGGGATTCGGGGCGGCCGTCACCGTCGGCGTCCGTTTCCACCACAGAAGACCACCCGCGCACATTGAACCTGGTCCGGGTTTCAAACCGCCCATCGCGGTCCTGGTCCGAAAGTACCTCGGCTTTTCCGCCCTCGACGTAGAGGGCCTGAAGGTCGACCCGGCCGTCTCCGTCACGGTCCTTTTCCACCCGCACCAGTACTCCCTCCCGATAAAACTGCCGGGTCTCCCATCGCCCGTCCCGGTCTGCATCCTCTTCCACGATCCGCTTCCTGCCCTGCTTGTCCAGGCGAATGCGGAGGTCCGGGCGACCGTCTGCGTCCCGGTCCAGCGTCTGAAGATCGGGCCTTCCGTTCGTGAAATGAGTCACGGTCTCCAGGGTCCCGTCCCCGTCCGCGTCATAGGTCACGCGCAGCAGTTTTCCTTCCCGGAAAACCCGAATCCGGTCAACCTTGCCTCGATGCCGGGTGTCCTCCATCATTTGCGCGGGCCTGCCCCGGGCGTCATACCTGACGAAGATGTCCCATCCCCCGTCTCCGTCGGTATCCTGTTTCTGTGATACCGGCCTTCCGTTCTGAAATAGGGTGACCCTTTCCGGACGGCCGTCTCCGTCATGGTCCTCTTCCCGGGAAATCACGCTGTCATCTTCAATTCGATCAAGGATCTCGAAGCGACCGTCACCGTTACGGTCTTCGCGTGCCACAACCGGGTGCCCCGCGGAATCGTACCGCACGATGCGCTCCGGCCGCCCGTCATGGTCCTCGTCAACCCGCTTTTCATAAGGCCTACCGCCCCGGTAGATCACCCGGGTGTCCGGCACGCCGTCCTCATCCGTGTCCTTTGCGCATTCGGCGGGATTGCCGGCCTCGTACCGGCAGACCGTGTCCAAGCGGCCGTCACCCGTGGTGTCCTCTGAAAGCTCCACCGGCAGACCATCAGGGTCGTATCTGGTGATACGGTCTACTGTGCCGTCACCGTTACGGTCTTCCTTTCGAGACATGCCCCCCCCGGACTCGAAGGTGTCCCATGTATCGAACCGGCCGTCGCGGTCCGTATCCCGTTCCGTGGCAACCCTCCGGCCGTCCTCGTATATCTCGCGGACCTGCACGATTCCATCGCCGAGCCGTTCCACCCGCGCAAGGGCACCTTCCCTGTAGTACTGGACAGTGTCAATGGCCCCGTCCGCATCCGTGTCGCGCTCAAGGCGCTCGATCCGCCCCTGCCGGTCCAGGACCGCCGTTTGGTCCTTCCTGCCGTCCCCGTTCGTGTCTTGCAAGACACGCTCACCACCCCAGGAACCGCCCTGCAATGCCAGGATTACGAAAAACAGGGCGGCCCCCCAAAAGCCATGCACTCCTCTTGAGACCCCAGGTCGGGGCAAGCCTCGATGAGGCCGTCTATGGGGCGCCTCATTCATTGTCTCTTGGGCCGATGCTTCTCGTGGAGCGGAAGACAGGCCCGGCGCAGGGAACCGTATCACCGCCTTTGAGCCCCTTGTTGGGACAGGCCCACCAGAAGTCATTCCCATCCACCGGATCGTAGGTCTTCCATGCCCCGTCCACATAGACCTTTGGGGCCAGCCGGGTCTCATCCCCGCCGCACCGCATGAGGCGATCGGCGATCATCATCCACCCCACGAAAAACCCGTGTTTTTCAAGGCACCGGGCGGCATAGACCGAGCAGGAAGGGTACATGGGACATTCGGCCCAGCGGACGGCGGACAGGTGGTCCAGATCTTCCTGGTAAAACCTGAGGAGGGCGGCGCCCGGGCCGTCGGGAGTCCTCCCGGGGCCGGCCTGGGCACAGGCGAAAAGGAGGCAACAAATACCAGTCGCCTTTGCCGCTGTGAAGATTAACCGGATTTGCCGCCGCATGTCTTAGGTCTGTCTGGTCTATCTGGTCCGTCTGGTCTATCTGGTCTGTTTGGTCTGTCTGGTCTGTTTGGTCTGTCTGGTCTATCTGGTCCGTCTGGTCTGTTTGGTCTGTCTGGTCTATCTGGTCCGTCTGGTCTGTCTGGTCTATCTGGTCTGTCTGGTCTGTTTGGTCTGTCTGGTCTATCTGGTCTGTTCGGTCTGTCTTTCATCTTCCGGCCTGCCCTTCGTGCCCCCGCGCCTCGGCCTTCGCTTTCCCTCCTCCCGCTTCATCACCTCAGGGCGTCGCTCAACTTTCGGGCCACCTCCCGCAGGTTTGCAGCCCAGTCCGCCGCCAGGGGATCCGCAGTCATGATTTTCCCCCCGATCTCCCGGGCAAGCACCTCCGCGCTTCTTCTGGGAAACTGGGGTTGCACGAAGACCGCCCTCATGCCCGCTTTTCTTGCATAACGGATGAGTTTCGCCAGTTCGGCGGGCTTGGGTTCCTTGCCCTCCAACTCAACCGCCACCTGTTCGAGGCCGTAGGCCCTGGCGAAATATCCCCAGGCCGGGTGAAAGGAGATGAACCGAGCCGCCCGGCCTCGATCCCGGAAAAGGCGCCGCAGTTCCAGGTCTAGATCCACGATCTCCCGCACAAACTCCCGGTAGCCCTGTTCATAAATCGCACTGCGAGCCGGATCCGCGCTCGTCAGTCCCTCGAGAACGACCCGGGCCTGGAGGAGCACCAGCGGCGGAGAAAGCCATACATGGGGGTCGAAAGCCGACTCCCGACGGGCCGATTTCCCATCCCGGTCCGCTTCATGGCGGTGTGACCTCATGGGGAGCTTCTTGATGTCCCGGTCCGTATGTACAATCCTCAGGCGCGGCGCCGTCTTTGCAAACCGTGAAAGCCAGGTCTTTTCAAAGGGCACGCCCGTTGCAAAATAGACGCGGGCTCGGGAAAGCGACGCCATCTGGGAAGGAGAAGGCTCGTAAGTGGCGGGGTTTGCGCCTGGACGAACCATGACCGAAACCCTGACATTTTTCCGTCCGATCCGTTCCACGAAATACTTCTGGGGCGGAATGCTCACGAAGACCCTGAGCCGGTCCCTCGACTCCGCGTGGACCGCGGCCTGACTCAACAATGAGGCCAAGAACAGGACCAGCAGGAGTGGTCTACCCACCCCCTGAAGCCTCCTTCCCCCCCGGTTCCGATCCATGCGCGACAACCCTTTCAAAAATAACGGCTGGAGCGTTCATCCCCCTCCAGCATGGCCCGGGCCACCAGCAGGGCCTGGTTGCGGTCCTCCATATGCAGGGCCCGCTCGAGCCCTCCCGCGTCCAGGTTCATGTTGATGGCCTCCTTGGTAAGCCTAAGGCCCATGGGATTTTTCCGGCTCATGACCCTTGAAAGTTCCAGGGCCGTCTCCAGCAGTTCTTCACGCTCCACCACCCTGCTCACCAATCCCAGATCCGCGGCCTCCCGCGCAGACATGAAATTCCCGGTGAGCATGAACTCGTAGGCCCTGCCCGCGCCGATCAGCCGTGGAAGGAAGTAGCTGCACGCCATGTCCGCGCCCCCGAGACCGATGTTGATGTAGGCGGCGCAAAAGCGTGCGTCCTTGCTCACCACGCGCACGTCCGAGGCCAGGGCGAAACTGAATCCTATCCCGGAGGCCGCGCCATGTACCGCGCACACGATGGGCTGGGGGGCCTGTCTCATGGCCAGGAGGAGTCTCCCCAACCGGGACTGGAACCGGTAGAAATCCTCTGTTTTCATTCCGGACATGGCCTTGACCGTCTCCCGCATATCCAGGCCCGCGCAAAAATTGCGCTTGCCGTTTCCAGCCAGCACGATCACCCGGGTTTCGGGATCATCACGGGCCCCCGCCCAGAACGCTTCCAGTTCTTCCATCATACGGGTGTTCACGGAGTTGAACTTGCGGGGTCGGTTGAGCGCGAGCAGACCGATTCCCTTGTCCACGCTCCTGAATTCAATGGTCTCGTAATCCATGGAACGCCTCCCTGGTTTACAGCGGCCATTAATCCTACACCACGACCACTCGGGCATCAACCGTATAAAGCGTTGATTCCCCTCCCTCCTGCGTGGTATCTGATGATTCAATGAAACTCCCACGGGGTCGCCACCCCGACTACTGGAAAGGACTTGCTTGAACCACGTCATGAAATCCACCGCTTTGTTCAAGGAAAAAGCTTTCGGGCCTTTCCTTTGTTTCCTGGTGTTCCTCCTGTTTCTCTTTCCCGGGCCTGCCCGGGCAAGGGAATCACTCCCCAAAGTCATCGTGCTGGAATTTCACGGTATGAAAAGGGGTGTGATTCAGAAAAATCTGGACCGCCTGCCCCATTTTCGGGAACTCATCCTCGGTCCCCTAAACCGACAGGGGTATATTCGAATGAAGAACACCCGGACCACTATCCCGGTTGCGTCCCAGCCCGCCGTGGCCGCCATGTACACGGGGCTCTACCCGCGAAGGACCGGGGTGGTGTCCACCATCTGGTTCGACCGAAGGACCACCGCGGTGCATACCCTCATTTCCTACGGGCAGCAGCGCATGAACCGGATCCTTTCGGCCAACGGCGCGAGAAGTCTGTTTGAGTATGCAGCAGATGCGGGCAGGACCTCCATGACGGCCATGCTCATGCTGACAAACGGTGCGGACTGGTCGCTCCGGTCCGGGGCATTCTTCTGGGGGAACGCCTCGGCTCTGACCGCGTTGCGGGAAGGCCGCTGGTTTCCGGACAGCCGTTACGTGGACAACAGGACTGTGAGCGCTCTCCTCACAGGACGTCTCCTTTCGTACGACAATAGCCTTTCAAACGTTCTGCGGCACCGGAAGACCCTGCCCGATGTGACCGTGGTACAACTGCTGGGAACCGACCTCTATTCCCATTTCCCGCCCGCTTTTTTACGCAAAAGAGAGGCCTCCATGGACGAAATCCAGGGCTATTACGCCCGTACGGTGCTCGATCCCCTGCTGGGCCGTATCATGGAGTTCCTGAAACGGGCGGGATGGTACGATCGAACCGTCTTTGTCCTGATCTCCGAGCACGGGTTCATAAAGATCCGAAAACTCGTCCCGGACGCCCTCGTGGACCGGAGTCTTTCCGGCGCTTTCAGGTTGCCCGGTTTTTCCAGGACCCGGCGGGACTCGGACGCGGTGGTCATGATCGGGGCGTGCACCAAAGAGGTCTACCTCAAGAACCGCGCCACCGGGCGATGGACGGATCCCCCCCGGCTCCTGCTGGATGTGAAGCCGGCCGTGGACCTGCTCCTTTCAAACCCTCGGCTTCGTGGAATCCTCAACGCCATGGTGGTCCGCAAATACCCCGGCGAATGCTCCGAAGGGATTGCCGAGCACGGCCCCTGGTGGACCCTGGAGTGGCGGACTTATGCGGAAAGCAAAATGATGAAGGTGGACTTCCTTCGCGCCCTCAAACCCCTATCCCACCTCTCCTCTTACTTTCAAATGGGACCGTTCCTGGCCAGGGGCCTCACCAACCAGTACACGCGGGATACGGCGCCCGACATCAAGATAGTCAACCGCAAGGGGATCTACTTCGAGCGGGACTTCACAAAATACGGGCATCACGGAAGTTTCTACCCCGAAGACTGTTACGTGCCCTTCTGGATCGCAGGCCCCGGTCTGTCCAGGGTTATCAAAGGCCGCTACGAACTGGAAGAGGAGGCTTCCACCCTGGATCTCGTCCCCACGGTCTGTGGGCTCCTGGGGATCCCAGAGCCCGAGGGGCTCGACGGCAAGAATCGACTGCAGGGACTCTCAGAGGATCGAGGAAAAGACTAATGATTCCATCCGCCGTCCATTACCACCGAAAGACCGCGTATGACCGCAGCCGCATGAACGCCGGCGGCCTGGACTGGTCGCACCAGCCTTCCCTGTTCAAGACCTATGAGGGAGTCGACATCCTTGAACTCCCCCGGGAGGTAAGTCTCCCCACCCCCTGGCTTTCGGAGCTCTTGAAGGGCGATGCCCCTTCGGCCGGGAGGGAAGGGGCGACCATGAAACCGGAGGACCTCTCCCGGATCCTTCAACTCACATATTCTCTCACGGCCCGTGCCAAACAATCGGGAGGAGGAGACTTCTTTTTCAGGAGCGCCGCCTCGGCAGGGGCGCTTTACCCCACGGAGATCTATGTGGCAACCCGTGGAGTGGAAGGCCTTGAGGACGGCCTCTATCACTTCTCCATAGCCCGTCACGGGCTCGCACCCCTGAGGTCCGGAGATCTGTCCGCCTATATCTCACGGCTCCTGAGGCCACAGACCGGCGGCCTCCAGGTGACCTTCTTCCTGTCGGCCATCTTCTTCAGGAGCGCATGGAAATACCGTGATCGCGCCTACAGGTATCATCTCCTGGACACGGGACACGTCCTGGAACACCTCATCCTGTCCCTTCGGGCTATGGGGCTGCCCCACACCTGCACTTTTGACTTCGACGATCACGGCGTGAACCGCCTCCTGGGGCTCGATGAGACCAGGGAAGCCACCCTGGTATTGGTGGGGACGGGGGCGGCCGCGGGGACCGAACCCGAAGACGGCCCCCCCCTACCCGAACTTTCCGAGATATACACCGGGGCTTCCCGGATGGCACGGGAAGAAGATGTCGTCCCGCTCATCTTGGAGATGCACGAATCCTCCTGCAGCGTGGTGCATGAGGCCGAGCCGGTGGAAACCGCCGCTCCCACAGGTCCGCCCGTAGCGGCATGGGAGGACCTGCGGGCTCCGCTCCATTGGCCCGAGCGCGTCCGCTTTCCGGATGCCGTCTTCCAGCGCCGTTCCCGGCGGAATTTCGTCCCGGTCCCCCTGCCTCGGCAGCTCACCGTGTCCCTTCTGGAGGGACTCTGCGCCACTGACTCCTTTGAGCCTGACGGGTGCCTGGAGGTAGGGTTCCTGGTGGAACAGACCACGGGGTTCGTTGCCGGATTTCACCTCCTGGACAGGGCTGAGCAAAAGACGGGGCTGGTTCGGGCCGGCAATTTTTTACATGCCATGGCTTCCTCCTGCCTGAACCAGGAATGGCTCAAAAACGCGGCGATTCACTTCCTGTTCATGGCCGACCTCGAATCCCTGGACCGCAGGTGGGGGCCCAGAGGTTACCGCCACGCCATGCTCACGGCCGGAAGACTGGGAGAGAGGATCTATCTGGCGGCCACCTCCCTCGGCCTGGGCTGCTGCGGGGTCGGAGCGTTTTACGACCGGGAGGCCCATGACTTACTGGGCCTCGAACCAGGGTGGGAACTTCTCTACCTGGTGGCGGCCGGCCCGGTCAAGGGCGAGTCCTAGGTGCGAAGAGCAGGGGTTCCGCGCCGGAATCCTGGGAACATGACTTGGAGGTCTGGGGATGAAATGGTAACAGTTTCTAACGCCCGTTCAGTCCTTCTCAAATGAGGAGGCCAGGACCTATATGGGTGAACGCCCCCGGGAAGGCTACACCCTTCTGGATGTGCGCCGGCCTCGAGAATACGAAAAGGAACGGATTCCCGGAGCGACCCTGGTCCCCCTGCCGGAATTGCCCGATCGCATGGGAGAACTGGACCCGGACAAACCGGTGCTCGTCTATTGCGCGGTGGGCGGTAGGAGCCGCGCGGCGGCCCAACTACTCGCGGGAAAAGGGTTCAAGGAGGTATACAACCTCAAAGGAGGGATCAAGGCCTGGCAGCTAACCATTGCGACCCTTCAAACCCGGGAGGGCGTCCTGAGCGTGGCCATGATGCTGGAGGGCCGGGCCCTGGACCTGTACTCCCGCTATGCACAAAAAGTCCGGGCCCCCGAAACCATGGAAACCCTCCTGGGTCCGGCCGACCAGGACAAGGGCCACCTGGTGCTTTTGGGTAAAATGCTGGAAGAGCCGGGGAAAATATGATGAACCTGGGAAGACCGACCAACCACGCCACACCTGCGGTGTTCCCCCTGCCCGGAGGAACCATGCAGGAAACTCCAAAGCCAGATCCACGCACCGAACCTCAGCAGGAGGACCTCCTCCCTGCGCGGTCTCCCTTCCGGCGGAGGGCTCCCGCCCTCAAAAAACGAGGAGTGACGTTTTACACCCTGCAAAAAAATTTTACACTTCCACTTTCTTCAATCCCCCGCACTTCGTGGTCCAACCGTTTTTTTGACTGATTTTGCGTATAGTTGCAGAAGCATCTCCCTGAAATTTGTCTGGCATGCCCCTTGCTGTGACTCTTTTAGCGAAAAGGCGTGGAAGAGCAGGCCCGAGGCCTCTCCCGATGATCGCTGCAAGGCGCCCCTGCACGGCGAACCTCAGGCAAGCTGTAAGTAAGGATTCTGGTTCTCAAGGGTCAAACCATGAGCCAAGTCGGTGAAAAGAGCAGCGCTCCTGGACCCCAGGGGCCGGTCAGGGGAAAGTTCAGGATCCTGATCAGTGACCGCAATTACAATGTGCGAGAATTTCTGAAGCGTGAGATGACCGAGGAAGGCTACCAAGTCGAAACCGCAAGAAGCACGCCGGACATTTTGAGTCGCATAGGCCTCCGTGGAGATCCTGTCGACCTCGTTGTCTTGGACCCGGAACTCCCTGATCAGGGAGACATCCCCTTGCTTCATCGGCTTCGATCCAAAAACCCATACATCCCGATCGTGCTTCATGGTTTCCAGAATCCCCTGCCCGAACAGGCGCATCAGCACTGGGTGGCCTTCGTCGAAAAATCGGGATCCAACATGCACGCTCTGAAAAAAAGGATCCGAAAACTGCTCGCAACGTGTTACCCCGAACGTTTCCGGCAACAGTGCCAAAAACAAAAGGAAGAGGATTCCAACAGATGAGCGGCTCCCCCGAAGACCGACACACGAAGAAACGAATGGGCCTCTACCACGTGGAAACGGCCGGTGACGGCCGATCCACTCTCAAAAAGAGGGTGTTCTCGGTAGTCGTCCTCTCCATCGCCGCCATGATCGCAGTATCAGCCCTCATCCTATACCACTTCTACCACTCCTATCGGGACAAGACCTATGCGCACCTCAATATCCTCGTGGAAAAGCATCGGCGGGACATTGACTCCTTCCTGAAGGAGAATCTGGGTGCAATCCGTTTTATCGCTAAGATTTTCACCTTTGATGAATTGAGAGATGCCTCGTTTCTCGAGAATTGCCTGATGAACCTCCAATCCCATTTCAACAATGTTTTCGTAGACCTTGGAGTCATCAACGCACGGGGTGTACAAATCGCCTATGCGGGCCCTTTCAGGCTTGGGAAGGCACTTTACACTGAAGCTCCTTGGTTCAAGAAAGCCATCCAAAGCGAGTATTTCATCAGCGACGTTTTCATGGGGCTGAGGGGACTTCCGCATTTCATCATCGCAGTTCGTGAAAACCACAACGGACATGCCTGGATCTTGAGGGCTACCATCGACTTCGTGGCCTTCAATAATCTTGTAGAAAGCATCCAGGTGGGCGAGACGGGCCTGGCCTACATTGTCAACAGGGGAGGATCGCTCCAGACCAAGACGAGGGCGGACGTGATGAAAGAGGGGGAGATCCTAACCATACTCGGCGAAATGGAAAAAGGGCGCTATGGTCAGACGTACATCACGACGATCTCTGGACGCGGTGGAAACAAATATCTTTACGTGGCCGCTCTTCTCAAAGACGGGCAGTGGCTCTTAATCTATCGACAAAAGATTTCCGACGCATTCCGTGAGTACAATCATGCCCTGCGGGTGGCGATCGCCATTATCCTTCTCGGCGGAGTCTGCGTGGTGGCCATGGGGATTCTACTCACTTCCCGTGTGACACGCCAGATGGAAAAAGGGGAAAGGGAAAGGGAGGCCATGAGCGCACAGATCGTGGAGAGTGGAAAACTGGCTGCGGTGGGAGAACTGGCGGCCGGGATCGCACACGAAATCAATAACCCTGTAGCCATCATGGTTGAAGAAGCGGGCTGGATTGAGGACCTCCTGGAAGAGGAGGAATTCAGGGAAAGCAAAAGCCTGAAAGAGTTCCATCGAGCCCTGGAACAGATTCGGACCCAAGGCAGGCGATGCAAGGAAATCACGCACAAGCTCCTGAGTTTTGCAAGAAAGACGGATTCAAGGATCCATAATGTGAAGCTCAATCAAATCATTGAAGAAGTCGTTTCCGTAACTGCACAAAGGGCCAAATATGCGAAGGTCGCCATTGAGAAAAATCTCCAAGAGGACCTGCCCTGCCTCCGCCTGTCAAGTACGGAGATGCAGCAGGTCATTCTCAATTTGATCAACAATGCAATCGACGCCATGGAACCCGACGGTGGACGCATCATGATAACCACGCGCTCAGATCAGAACGCCTTGGTGGTCGAAGTCGAGGACAACGGCCCGGGAATTCCCGAGGCCAACCTGGCGAGAATATTTGAACCGTTTTTTACGACCAAAGCGGTGGGGAAAGGAACAGGACTCGGGCTGTCCATCTGTTACGGGATTATCAAGAAGATCGGCGGGGATATAGAGGTCGAAAGCCACGTGGGCAAGGGTACCACCTTCCGCATCAAGATTCCCTTACCTGTAGCGAGAGGTTCCGCGACCCTGTCTGCGACAAGCGACCAGACGTCTGACTCCGATCGGATGAATAGAGGGGTTTGAGTTTCACCCTGCCATCATACCGGCGGGGTTCGGGAAATTGAAATTGAAAGGAGAAAGACATGCAGGCACCTTTGGTGATGATAGTAGATGACGAGGCCCCATTCGTGGAGACCATGACCAAGAGGTTGGAAAAAAGGGATCTTCGTATTTTGTCCGCTTTAAGCGGGGAAGAAGCCCTCGAGAAGCTAGGCAAGAACCAAAACACGGATGTCGTGATCCTGGATGTGAAGATGCCCGGCATGGACGGTGTCGAGACCCTGAAGCGAATCAAGCGCGACTTTCCGCTGATCGAAGTCATCATGCTCACGGGGCACGGCACCATCGAGTCCGCCATAGAGGGCATGAAGCTGGGTGCATTCGATTATCTCCTGAAGCCGTGCGAGATCGAAGACCTGCAGGCGAAGATCTTGCAGGCGGTGGAAAAGCGGCGGGAGCACGAGGAGCGCATCAAGCAAGCCAAGGTCCGGGAGGCATTGATCAGGCACGGCGCGTCGTGATGGTCCGGGCCTGAAAAGGTGACCCGCTCAAAGCCGGGAACGCGGTCGAACCCATGACGTCCGGGGTATGGGAAAAGGGGAACGGGCATGAAGAAAGACGACACCCCCCAGGAACGCTCACAGGAGGCTTTGCAGGAAACGAATTCGGAGGGCATCCGTCTCCTTCTTGTGGACGACGAGGCGGGTTTTGTGGAGGTGCTCTCCAAACGAATGGCCAAACGGGGCATCCGGGTAACGAAAGCACACAGCGGCACCGAAGCGATTCAAACCCTTCGGAAAAATGACTTCGATGTGACGGTCCTGGACCTCAAGATGGAGGACATGGAAGGCATTGAGGTGCTCAAGATCTTCAAGAAAATGGCACCGGAAATGCCCGTGATCATGCTCACCGGCCACGGATCCAACCAAGCGGCTAGGGAAGGGATGCAGTGGGGCGCGCACGACTATCTCACGAAGCCGTGCGAACTGGAGGAACTCGTGGAGAAAATTTTCGAGGCGGTCCGAGAGCGGAAAGAGAGGTGATGCGCGTGGGAGATTGCAGCGTCCTCTTTGTGGATGACGAGATCGATTTCCTTGAAACGCTTCTCAAACGGATGAGGAAGCGGCAAGTCGAGGTCTTCGGGGTGGAAAGCGGGGAAAAGGCTCTGGTCTTCCTGGAAAGGACGTCCGTGGACGTGGTGGTGCTCGACGTGAAAATGCCCGGCATGGACGGGATCCAAACCCTCCGAGAAATCAAGGCCCGATATCCTATGATCGAGGTGATCATGCTTACGGGTCACGCAAGCATGGAGGCGGCCATTGAAGGTATGGAATTGGGTGCCTTCGACTATCTCATGAAGCCGATGCACATCGACGAGTTGCTCTACAAGTTGGAGGATGCGTGTAAGAGGAAAGAAATACAGGAGACAAAGATCGCCTTGATGAACGAGAAAGCTCCTGCCCCGGATGAGAGGTAGACATCTTCCCGGGACTGGAACTTCAATAAGGGAGGAAAAAAAATGATGCACTTTTTCAGACAGTGGGGACGGTTCATGATGAGCGGAGCAGTGGCGCACGCGCGATGGGAACAGGAGGTTTCCACCCGGATCCTCAGGGACAAAAAAAGGCTGTTCATACTTCTTCTTCTGACCCTCCCCGCCGTCCTGGGGGGAATCGCCTTTGCTCAAGAAATCAGCAACGCGCTTCCGGAGGTGCTGGGCGGGAAAAAGGCCTACAGTCCGGCCTTCTATTCCACGGGGATATTCGTGGTCTCCATCTTGATCGGCCTGGGAGCAGGACTCATTACCGGTTGTATCGGTGCAGGCGGTGGCTTCGTAATCGCACCGGCCCTCATGAGCGCAGGCATCAAAGGGATCCTTGCGGTGGGAACGGATCTTTTCCATATCTTCGCCAAGGCGATCATGGGGACGGTGATGCACCGCAAGCTGGGAAATGTATCAGTTCCGTTGGCGGTCACCTTTCTCATCGGGGCCATCCTCGGGGCCTCTGCCGGGGGATATTTGAACAGGTTGCTCTACGAAATCAATCCCGTGCTCAGTGACGCGTTTATTACGACCATTTACGCGCTCATGTTGGGATTCCTGGGCATCTATGCAATGACCGACTTTCTCAAGGCCCGGCGCGCAGGCGCGGCCGTGGAGACGACGCACGGAGGGGGAGGTGCACACGCGAAAGATGAAGGGGCGGAAATGGGAGATTTGCCCAGGAAACTTCAAGCCGTGAGAATCCCCCCCATGATCACCTTCGACTATGACTTCACACCCGGGGGCCGCAGTATCTCATGGGTTTTCCTCGTGGCCAGCGGCGCCCTTGTGGGAATGGCTGCGGGAATCATGGGCGTGGGAGGGGGCTTTCTCACCTTTCCGATCTTCGTGTATCTCCTGGGAGTCTCTTCCATGACTACGGTAGGAACCGATATCTTCCAGATCGTCTTCACGGCAGGGTATGCCTCCGTCAGCCAGTACGCGATCTACGGTTTCATCTTCTACACCTTGGCCATGGGAATGCTCCTGGGATCCCTGCTGGGCATTCAAATCGGAGCCTTGGTGACCAAGGTAGTCAAAGGAATCACCATCCGGGGTTTCTACGCTATGGCAGTCCTGGCGGGCTTTGTCAACCGCATTTTCGCGCTGCCGGGAAAACTTTCGGAGATG
Organism: Deltaproteobacteria bacterium; assembly: GCA_019307945.1. Lineage (GTDB taxonomy): Bacteria > Desulfobacterota > DSM-4660 > Desulfatiglandales > Desulfatiglandaceae > B17-G16. Next base: position 34,622 of record JAFDIS010000020.1, read on the forward strand.
GAAGTCGTTCCCCTGTCCAAGCAAACAGGTGATCTCTTCGCTGACATCGGCGTGTATGCTTTTTTCATCGTCATTGCCGGATTCAGCATATGGGTCATAGTCACGTTCCTGAAGAACCTTAGGGTCCTCAGGGGAGAGGAGGTGATCGCATGATCAGGGTAAAAACCAAGTTTTACGCGGGCCTTGGCCTCTTATTCGGGTTTGTTGCCGTGGTGATTCTGTTTTTTTCCCCGATCTGGAGCGGTCATAACGGACTGACCTATCTGGACAGGCTTTACAATTGCATTTCCAAGGGCTCGGCCTTCTACTTTCCGGACCTGAAGAAGAAAGCCGGAAAATTCAGGGGGCATGAGATCTCCGCCTCCGTGGGTCCCTTCTCCGAGCCTGGCCGGATTGCCTTCCTTTTCAACACGGCGGGCGCAACGGCGTCGGTCACCGGGGATCGTGTGGCCGTCAAAGGAGATCTTGCGGGGCTCCTTGACGGTTGCCTTGCGGACGCCGAGGCCATGTATGCAAACGAGGGCAAGGTGATCCGCGACAAGTACGGCTACGACGAAAGAGCGGTGCTCTACAACTGGTGGCAAACCCTCAAGGCCATGGAAAAGCAATTCCAGAAGGGCAAAGACTTCAAGGCGGCAGACATCGTGGCCCTCGTGAACAAGAAGGCGGTGGAGACCTGTTACAACTACTACGGGATCAGTCCACAAGGGATCGGAGACAGGACCTTCGCCGTGGTGTTCTCACTCCTTTTCTACGTGATCTATACCGTCTGGTACGGCTTTGCTTTCATGTTTCTTTTTGAGGGATTCGGGTTGCATATCGGCCATTAACGCCCGATCCCGCTTGTTCGGAGAGCCGCAGGCCGGATGCCCGGAGAGTCTGATCCCATCCTCGGCTCTTTTTCCAGGAGACTTCGCATTAACCGGTGGATCGACATCGCACAAGGCGATATAATATATCTTCGAAAGGCGATGCAGACGAATGGTCCTCCACCGATTTTCAATGTCGCGATGCTCCGTATTCTAAAAAGGCTTTTTTCTGGGAATGAATCCCGGTTGAAGGACGCGGAAATACTCCGCGCCGTCTTCAGGGACCGCTATCACCATTTCAAACTCCTTTTGAACGCCAACAACCGAGCCCTGGATCACATGGCGGAGATCCAGGATGCCCTTCGAGGTTCCAAGGCATTCGGTATGGATTTCGTGCGGTCGAGATGCACCGCTATCTCCACAAGCGTGTGGCGCATGATCGACAACCTCAATCATCTCGCCCCGGATAAATACGCGGCGCTTAACGACAGATTCAAAGCCATCCAGAACAGGATCAACCATTTCTTACAGTCAAAGAGCGCTGCAAAAGATGTCCCCTTCGTCGTCCCGCTGGATCGCGTGGATATCGGAATGAAGGATACGGTGGGCTCAAAGGCAGCCGCGTTGGGAGAAATAAAGAACCGGCTGCATCTTCGCGTCCCGCGCGGGTTTGTGGTTACCGCGGAAGCTTATCGCCGATTTCTGGAATTCAACGACCTTCAGGGCGAGATCGATCGCCGCATCCAGGCGGCCGACAAGGATCGACTGGACCGACTTTACGATCTTTCGGCAGGCATCAGGCGGCTCATCACCCGATGCCCCCTGCCCCCGGACCTTGAGGCGGCCATGGATGAAAGCTTCCAGGCCCTGGAGAAAACGGAGGGGCGAACCATCACCGTGGCCATGAGGAGCAGCGCCATAGGCGAAGACTCCGAAGGAGGCTCCTTCGCCGGCCAGTACGGCACGGAGCTCAACGTGAGCCGTGAAAACATCTATCGCGCTTATCTGGACGTACTCGCCAGCAAGTACACGCTGCATGCCATGACATACCGTTTGAAAAGGGGCCTCCGCGATGAGGACGTGCCCATGTGCGTGCTCTGTATGACCATGGCGGACGCCTCCTCCAGCGGGGTGATTTACACCCGAAACCCTACCGACCCGCAGGACAGGCGAATCGTCATCACTTCCGTGTGGGGCCTTCCCAAAGCCGTGGTGGACGGCAGTTCGAATCCAGACCTTTTCCTGGTCTCGCACCAGCAACCCCCAAAGGTGGAAAAAAAGGAGATCGCTCTTAAAGACCACGCCTACATCTGCTTCCCAGAGGAAGGCGTCTGCAGGTTGGAGATGGGCCCTGAGAAAAGGGGCATGCCTTCCATCACCGAGGATCAGGCCGTCGATCTGGCTCGCCTGGCCATGTTGCTGGAGGACTATTTCGGTTATCCCTTGGATATCGAATGGGCCATCACACATAATGCTAAGCCGTTGATCCTCCAGTGCAGGCCCTTGCACGGCGCGGGGAAGCCGATGGACAAAGCCTCGGGAAAGATCTCCGCGGCCTCAATTGACACCGTGATCCTCTCAGGCGGGATCACGGCGTCGCGAGGAGCTGCCTCGGGTCCCGTATTCATTGTCAGGAAGGACGCAGACGCCCTCCGTTTCCCGAAAGGCGGAATCCTGGTGGCGGCCCATGCCCTGCCGCGCTACGCCTCCCTTCTGGGCCTCGCCGCCGCGGTGGTCACGGAAAAGGGAGGAATCACGGGGCATCTCGCGAACGTAGCTCGGGAATTCGGCGTCCCCGCCCTTGTGGGGATGACCGGGATCCTGACCGCCGTGGTAGATGGACAACGGATTACGGTGGATGCCGACGGGTGCGCCGTCCATGATGGGGTGGTGCAATCCCTTTTGGAAGAGGTGCCATCCCACACCACACCAATAGATCGAGGGCCCGTATACCTGGCCCTGGCAGACACGGCCCGGCTCATCATTCCCTTGAACCTGGTAGACCCTGACGCCCCTTCCTTCCTTCCTGAACATTGCCGCACCTTCCATGACATCACGCGGTTCTGTCACGAGAAGGCCGTACAGGAGATGTTTCGGTTCGGGAAGGACCACCGTTTCCCGGAACGTGCCGGCAAGCAGCTCGTGTGCCGCATCCCCATGCAGTGGTGGGTTTTGAACCTGGATGACGGGTTCCGCGAGGAGGTACCCGGACGGTACGTCACCCTCGAGCAAATCGTCTCCGTTCCCATGCGGGCTCTTTGGGAGGGGATTTCCGCCTTCCCCTGGGAGGGGCCGCCCCCGGTCGATGCGAAGGGATTCATATCCGTGATGTTCGAGGCCTCCCGGAATACCGCTCTCGTGCCCGGAATGCCCTCCCGATACGGGGCCAAGAACTATTTCATGATTTCCAGAAACTATTGTTCCCTCAACTCCAGGCTCGGTTTCCATTTCTCCATTGTGGAGGCCCTTGTCAGTGAAAGGGACACAGAAAATTATATCAGTTTCCAATTCAAAGGAGGCGCCGCAGACGACAAGAGACGCAGCCGGCGGACAGCCTTCATCGGGGACATCCTCGTGGAACACGACTTTCAGGTGGACTTGAAGAGCGACCACCTCCTCGCCCGCATCGCGGACCTGGAAGAGAAAGAAATGATCAGGCGCCTCAAAATCCTGGGATACCTCACCATTCATACCCGGCAACTGGACATGATCATGTCCAAAGAGGAGGCAGTGCAATATTACCGCGCCAAGATCGCCGGGGACTTGGAACGACTTCTGGGCCCGGAAAAGTAAAGCCGCATCGAAATTTGCAGGGCTTCCCGGAAAGGGCCCCCCGAAAGGCTTCACCTCCCGATCGCCCCGCGCCTTTACAACTTGGAAAATCTCCTTACAAGAGACCCCCTTCGACGAGAGCCCTTTTGCTTCCCTTTCTGCCGTTTTTCAATGTGATTCCTATAAGTTAAGTCCAACCTATACACCTGGGACCCGATGGCATGGTTCTTGCCGAGTTGTTTTCCAGGGAAGGCGGACCTGTTCGTGAAAGGAAAGGGAACCGCGTTTCCCCGTGGCGAAGCGATTTTTCATCCTTGGGGGCCTGACCCCGCACATTGCGATCTTGGCCCTCCGAAACACCAAACCGGAGGATCCTATGGCATGGGATTCGGAGGCAAGGGGCGGCAAGAAGATGCACACCGTGCGCGTGAGCAAGGGAGGAATTCGGAGACGAAACAAGGAACTCGCCTTCCTGATCCAGATGTCCGAATTCCTTTCTTCGCTGGTGGAATTGAGGAGCCTGCTGGAGGGGGCTTTGGAGAGGGTGATGAAGTTCTTTTCGCTGGAGGCAGGGCGTATTTACCTCGAAGAAGAAGGCATCGATCATCTGACACTCCAGGCCTCCAAGGGAATGAACACGGAAGGACTGGAGAGGATCCACGTCAGCGAAGGTTTTACGGGGAAATCCTTTCGAACGAAATCGTTCATCTCAAAGGCCGTGGGAAGCCTGGAGGACAAGGACCGGGCCGCACTTCTCATGGGAAAGGGGCTGCGGTCCATCGTGTGCGTGCCCCTCATCAACGCCAATCACGCGGTGGGGGTCATGAACCTCATGGTCATCGATCATCAGGTGGTGGCAGCTGATGCCCGTGTCGAGATAGCCCCATCGGCCGAATCTTCTCCGGATCACCTGGTCATCAGTCCCTACCCTGCCGAGCATAAACGCGTCGTCACCACGGCCAAGGGACGCCAAGTCTTCATTCGCCCCATCAAGCCGGAGGATGCCGCTTACCTGGAAGGGTTCGTCGGGCACCTGTCCCGGAGAAGCGTTTACTACCGGTTTTTCAGCCCGTTACGAAGAATTCCAAAGGAAATCCCGGCCCTCTATACCCAGGTGGACTACGACCGGGACATCTCCCTCGTGGCCTTCGATACGCAAGACATGGAGGACGGCATGCGTGGGGTGGCAAGAATTGTCCGGCATCCTGGCGAAGAAGAAGGGGAACTGGCGGTGCTCGTGGGCGACCCGTGGCAGGGCCAGGGGATCGGAGCCGCCCTCTTGGATCTGCTCATCGAGATTGCCCGGGGCAAAGGGATGTCCCTTCTTTGGGGGACGGTACCGGCGGAGAATACGCAAATGATCGACCTCGCAAAGCGATCCGGATTCTCTCTGGCTTTCCAGCCTGGGGAGAATGCATACCGCATTGAACTTGACCTCCGCAAAACCTGATGCGAGAAAAAGCGGGTTCACCAAGGGGTGCAATACGGCGGGAAGCGCGTTTTCGGGGTTTCCCGAGGGGGGGCGGGGCGCGTGGCGTAAGAGGCGATCCCAGAAGGGCCTTTCCCCGATGCCTTGGCTTTTTCAGGCGTTCGCCGGGGTTTCTTCCCCTGCAAGAGGGATGACTCCGACGGTCGAACCTGATAAAATTTTTTGTTCATGGGTTATGAGAGCAGACCCGGTAACGGTCGGCCGGCCCCCGAGATGAGGAATTTCATGCCGCTTTGGAATCGTCTAAGTCTTCGCGCACGGATTTATTTCCTGCTGACGGCACTCGTTTGCATTACAATGTTTGGCGCCTTGGTCACCGTGTGGTACACGTGGCGGATACAGGCGACACTCGGCCGTCTCATTGACCGTAACTTTGCGGCCCTTGAGATCGCCCGAGGCCTGGAACTGGCGCTGGTGAACCAGAAGGGGTTCGTCTCCTACTATTTCATGGATGGAGATGAACGGTGGCTGAAAAAACTGGGAAAGCACAGGCGGGTATTCGAACAAAAGATCGAGGCTGCTAGATCGCTCGAGAAAAACACTGCCCTGGCGCGGCTGGTCGACGAAATCGAAGCCCAATATGCGTCCTATGTTCATCTAAAAGACAGGATTATCCGCCTTTACAGGGCAGGGGAAAAGACGGAAGGCCGAAGACTTCATGAACAGGTGCGTCCGTACTTTTTCAAGATCCTCCTGCTCTGCCGGGCCTATACCCAAAAACACAGGGAGAACGTCCTCCGGACCAGGACCCAGGATCTGAGACAGGCCCGGAATCTGCGGGCAGCAGCGACCATGGCGCTTTTAGGCGTCATCGTGCTGGGGGGCGTCCTGCTCCTGGTGCTCGTACGTTCCATATTGGATCCCGTTCGAGAACTGGCCAAGGAAACCGAAGGCACCCAGGATTCTCCGAAAGGCAAGAACGAGGTCAAGGCACTCAGTATGAGCGTCAAACGACTCATGGAGGACATGGGCCGTACGCAGACGGAGTTGGATAAAAGCAGGGAGACCCTCTTCCAATCCGAAAAGCTGGCCCTCGTGGGAAAACTGGCCGCAGGAATGGCCCACAGCATCCGCAACCCCTTGACATCGGTCAAGATGCGGCTCTTCTCCCTGGAGCGAAGCCTGGTGCTGTCGCCCTCACAGCAGGACGATTTCACCGTCATTTCCGACGAAATACGCCACATCGACATCTTCCTTCAGAACTTCCTGGAGTTCTCACGACCGCCGAAACTCAAGATGAAGCCCATCAACCCTTCGGAGGTTGTGGACACGACGCTGACTCTCCTGCGGCATCGACTTCGATCCTACGGTGTGCGTGTTACGGTGCAAAGGAAATCTCCCTTGCCCGTGATCCAGGCAGACCCTGAACAACTGAAGGAGGCCCTGGCCAACATCATGATCAATGCCTGCGAGGCGATGGAAGGGGGGGGCGACATCACGGTCACCGAGGATTCGGTCTTCTCCAAGACCCTTGGGCCCGTGGTACGAATTCGCATACAGGATACGGGACCCGGCATCCCGATCTCCGTCCAGGACAAGATCCTTGAGCCCTTCTTCACTACCAAGGAAGAAGGGACCGGTCTGGGGCTGAGTATCGTGGCGAGGATCGTCGAAGAACACGGCGGACGATTGGAGCTCGAATCCCGGGAGGGTGAAGGTTCCGTTTTCGCCATCATCCTGCCCGCAAAACAGCGCGGACAGGACCTTGGGACTCATTAGTCTCCGGGGACATCCGCACGATCGACGGAACCCGAGAGGTGCTATATTTCGCGCCTCCGAAGGAATCAGCGGCTGATGCGATAGCCCCCGGCCGGCGGGGGGAAGGAGTTTCAAAATGAGCGCCATCCTGATCATAGACGACGACGATCAACTGCGCAATAGTTTCGAAAAACTTCTGCGAAACGAAGGCTATGACGTGGCGGGTGCGGCCTCGGGCGAAGAGGGGTTGGAAAAGCTGCGGGAGCGGTTGCCGGATCTCGTGGTCCTCGACATTCGCCTTCCGGGGATGAACGGTCTTGAGACTTTTCAGGCGATTCACGCCTTGGAACCAAAGGTCCCCGTGGTCATCATGACCGCCTACGGCACGACGGAGACCGCTATTGAAGCCACCAAGATGGGTGCCTTCGACTACATCCTTAAGCCCTTTGACATCCCTGAAATGCTCAGGATCATCGAACAGGCCCTTGAAGCGGGTAGATTCATGAGATCCCCGATCGACGTGGACCCCTCAACGGAAGGGACCCGCAAGGATGCGATCATCGGGCGAAGCAAGGCCATGCAGGAGGTGTACAAGACCATCGGACGCGTTGCTCCGACGGATGCCACGGTACTGATCCGGGGTGAATCGGGAACTGGCAAAGAACTGGTCGCCCGCGCCATTTATCACCACAGTCCTAGATCCCAAGCCCCGTTCATGGTCGTCAACTGTGTGGCAATCCCGGAGAACCTGCTGGAGAGTGAGCTTTTCGGATACGAACGGGGCGCATTCACCGGCGCCACCCACCGGCGGGTGGGAAAGATTGAACAGGCGAGCAGGGGGACCGTCTTTCTGGACGAGATCGGCGACATGCCTTCCAGTATTCAAGCAAAAATCCTCCGGCTTCTTCAAGAAAAAAGCGTGGAACGGCTGGGTGGCAGGGAAACCATCCCCGTGGATGTGCGAATCATCGCAGCGACCAACCGAAACCTCGAAAAGGCACTGACAGAAGGACGATTTAGGGAAGACCTCTACTATAGGCTCAAAGTAGTGACGATCTGGCTTCCTCCGTTGCGGAGCCGAAAAGAGGACATTCCCCTTCTGACCAAGTATATTCTCTCAAAACACGCAGCCGATATGGGCACCGTAAATCCGGGGATCACGGATGAAGCCCTGGACACCCTACAACGCCATGACTGGCCTGGTAACATCCGGGAACTTTCCAACGCTCTTCAGAAAGCGCTTATCTTCAATGTGGGCGGCCCCATTCGTCCCGACGATCTGCGAAAGACCATCAAAGGGCCCTCTCCGGCCCATAACCGGGACGGCGACGGCCCCTTCCAAGCCGTACGCCAATGGATCCGCGAGGAGTTGGTCCGAGGAGAAGGGCGGGACACGTTGGAAAGATGCATGGATCGCGTTGCGAGCCTAGTGATCGCGGAAGCCCTCAATCTGACAGGCGGAAACAGGTCCCAGGCCGCAAAGCTCTTGGGGATCTCCCGTCCCACGCTCCATTCAAAGATGGAACGATACGGGCTCAAAATCCAGGCCACGGTGGATGCGGACGACAAGGACTAACAAACATCTCCGTCCATCTTCGCATCAGGGGGGCGGCGCCGGACGTTTTCCTATCCGTGGAGCCCCACGGACATGCCCGTGAGACCACTTGGTTCGGCCCGATTGTTCCGCAATCGGCGGGACCGAAATCGTATGACATCCCCCCTAAACCGCACTCATCTAAGGCTAAGGCCCTCGGCTTTCTGCGGGCGGGGTAAAGGAGAACGAATTTGCCCCATGGGCGGAAAGCGTCCCTCACCTTAATTTTTCAACCTGTAAAAAGACCAGACAGCCCCACTCACCATCAACTCATACCCCACTCTTGTATTGCTCCTAAAAGATAAGCGATTCGGAATGGTTATATTTTCAGTCTACAACTCACGCTATGGCACGTGACTTGCAGTGCTATTGATTGCAGGCACCCCCGATTTCGCATGTTCGGAGCGATAGGGCGGGTGCCTGGAGTAGTACAATTTATGATCGCCCCAAGCGAGGGCGGGACAGGAAGGAAGTAAAGCGAGCCAAAAACGAGATTTCTTCACTTGCCGCCTTTGCCTCCCCCGTCAGGAGGCGGGGGAAAGAAGGGAGGGAACACCATGGCATCCAATTTCAGGATCCGATGCGAAAAAAAGGGAGCAAACTTACACGTCAAGCTCTATGGTGACTTTGACGGATGTTCGGCCCATTTACTGATACGTTTGCTTGAAAAGCGTTCAGCAAAATTTGAAACCATCTCTGTACATAGCAAAGGTCTCAAGACAGTGTTCCCTTTTGGGCAGGCGGTGTTTCTCAGCAGTCTGCGACCAATCAGGGCAAAGGTAAAGAGCATGGTTTTTGAGGGTCCGTTGGCGGAGCGATTGGCAACAGGTTGAATCACGGTTTTTCTTTACAAAAAAGGAGGAGGTCCATCATGCTGGTCAAGAACTGGATGAATCCAAACGTAACCACCATAGACAAGGACGAATCGCTTCAACAAGCGATGAAGCTCATGAAACACCACCACATCAAGATGCTTCCTGTGATGAAAAAGGGCAAGCTGGTGGGGGTCGTGACCGATCGGGACATCAAGCGGGCCTCGGCTTCGGACGCGACTTTATTGGAAATCCATGAACTCATGTACCTGCTGGCCGAGATCAAGATCGAGGAGATCATGACCAGTGAGCCGATCACGGTTCCGCCGGATTACACCGTCGAAGAAACCGCGGAGATTCTTTTCAAGAATGACATCTCCGGCGTCCCTGTCATGGACGGCACGCGAAAAATCGTCGGCACAATCACGAAAACCGACCTGTTCCGCGTCCTGATCTCGCTCACGGGCTTCGGGGCCAGGGGGATCCAATTTGCGCTGATCGTGGAAGATCGCCCGGGATCCATCAAGGAAGTGGCGGACATAATCCGAGGCTACAGCGGGCGTATGGCGAGCATTTTGAGTACATATGAGAATGTAGCGGAGGGATTCCGAAAAGTATACATCAGGATGTATGAAATCGACAGAGCAAGGCTCGCTCTTCTGAAGGAAGATATCCGGAAAAAGGCGACCCTGCTTTACCTCGTGGATCACCGCAACAATCTACGAGAGATCTATTCCTGAGAGACTTGTTGCCCTGAGGGCGGACCAGCTGGTCAGATCTTCCGCTCCCCCGGAAGGGACTCTCCCTCCGGATCCCTCCCGGGGGAGGCCTGCAAGAAAGAGGGCAGAGGTATGCCGTCCCAAGGCAAACTTGTGGCCCAGCCCCACGGCACAGGGAAAATCCGGCAAAACCGTTTCAGCCGCCACCCGACCGGGAGAAAGGCGGTCTGCCGAAACGCGCTGTCATACGTGATCCGCGCTAGCGGTTCTTCGGCCCTTGCCAAACCTACGATCAACAAAAGTCACGGCATTCGAGCTGTCCACAGCGATAAGAAGCAATAGACGGCATGGGCACTGTTTCTGAATTTTATGCTACAATCTTATCACAGGCTCTCTCGTATGGATAGGCGCTGAATCTCCAGATACCTAGGAGATTCAGCGGCTGAACAAGAACCGACTTCCATGTTCGCGTGAAAGTGATATGTTCGAAACCCTACCGATCCCCGCGCCTTAAGGGCACACCTTTACACCGTGTAAAAAACCCCGACATTCTCCAGAACCTCGTCTCAGATACCCCGAGAAAAGAAACAGGAATAATCCTCTGAGATTTCAGAAGGTTTCTCCAAGAGGCTATTCATGTTCCATCTGGCATGATCTTTGCCAATATTTTGGGTTGGAGCGGTTCCCTTCACGTCCCGATCAAGCACCAGACGTGGATATCGAGCACAACCTCGATCCACGCTCACGGAAAACCTGGTTCTACGACCGAAGCGACGATGCCACGACGGAGGTAAAAATATGACGCATCACATCATACCTGAATCTACTCACCAATCGGGCCGTTGGTGGGCCGGCGGCCCGGGTTTCAAGCCTGTGCTCATCCTCGTTGCCGCGCTTTTCATGGCGTGTCTTGTCCTCACACCGCCGCCCTG
>JAFDIS010000021.1 GCA_019307945.1 Deltaproteobacteria bacterium
CACGACCCACCAACCAAAGGGAATGCGTCCCTGGGAGGTTCCGGCAACGTTCATGGGGTCACCCTGACCTGCCTCAGGATGGGCATTGCTTGGATGTCCACGATCAGTGCTCCTGGAAAACAGCCTGGGCGTTCGGGTTCAAGGAGTCGCCTTATCCTAGGGCCTGGGATCTTCCTGTCAAGAGCAGAGCGCTATGGATTCCCTCGTGGCGATCACCCCTTTGGTTTGACTCCGGCTCCGTTTCCCCCTAGAATCCAACCGTGGTTCGCCAAAAACCTGGTCCCCGAAGGAGGAATGCTCATGTCTGCCCTAAAACATCTATTTTCACCCATTACCATCCGTTCGATGACACTGGCCAACCGGGCCGTGATGCCCCCCATGGGTACCAGCCTGGCCAGGGATTCCATGGTGACCGAGGCTAACCTGGCCTACATGAGACGGCAGGCGTCAAGCGGTGTGGGGCTCGTAATCACGGAGATCGCCGCCGTACACCCTACGGGATGTTATGGGTCTGATCAGATAGCGGTGTACGATGACCGGTTCATGCCCGGGCTTGAGAAGCTGGCCCGGGTGGTGCACGAGGCGGGGGGCAAGGTGGCACTCCAACTTCACCACACGGGACGGGAAAACTTTTTCCTTTTACAAGAGGGCAAGGCCATAGGTCCCTCGGCCGTGCGGAGCCTGGTCTACGGCATGGCGCCCCAGGAGATGAGTCTCGACATGATCCGGGAGGTGGTGGCATCCTTTGGAACCGCCGCCGCCAGGGCGCAGGCGGCGGGCTTTGACGCCGTGGAGGTTCACGGGGCTCATGGCTATCTCCTGACCCAATTCCTATCGGCCATATCCAACCGGCGCAAGGACGAATACGGAGGATCCTTCAGGAACCGGGCCCGCTTCATGATCGAAGTCCTGGAGGCGGTCCGCGGGGCGGTTGGTGAGGATTTTCCCGTACTCCTTCGGGTTTCCGCCGAGGAATTCATCAAGACTGGTTACACCGTGGAGGAGATGCAGGGCATTCTGCCCGACCTGGTGAGAGCGGGCGCGGACGTGATTCACGCCTCCATAGGGACCCACGGAAGCCCGGGCGGTATAACGAGCGCGCCGCCGGAGTATGAACCCGGCTTCAACGCCTGGCGCGCCCGCAGGCTCAAGGAAGCCGCGGAGGTACCGGTGATCGCCGTGGGCCGTTTTACGGACCCGGCCGAGGCGGATCAAGTCATCGCGCGGGGGGACGCCGACATGGTGGCCTTCGGCAGGCAGCAACTGGCAGATCCGGATTACCTGAAGAAGGCCCGGGAAGGCCGACCGGAAGAGATCCGCAAGTGCATCGCTTGCAACCAGGGGTGCATTGAGCGCGTGATGTTTGAGCCCGGAAAATCGATCCGCTGCGCCATCAATCCGGAAACGGGACAGGAGTTGATTTATCCCCGGGGACCCTCCAAGAAACCCAGGGACGTCTGCGTGGTAGGCTCGGGACCCGCCGGGCTCACAACCGCCTACGAGGGCGCCAGGCTGGGGCACCGGGTGAGCCTGTTTGAAAAGGAGCCGCGGCTGGGGGGCAACCTCTTTTATGCAAGCAGGGCCCCGCATAAGGATCTTTTCGCCGGGTGGCTCGAATGGTTGATCAAGCAGGTGCGGAGTATGGGCGTTGAGATCCACACGGGCGTGCATGTCACCGGGACGCTACTGAAAGAGGGAGACTGGGATTTCGTCGTCTTGGCGACAGGGTCTGAGAAGATCATACCGGAGGTCCCCGGCGGGCAAATGAATCACGTGCACGATGCCTGGCAGATCCTGGACGAATCCGTGGCCGTTGGAAAGGATGTGGTGGTGGTGGGCGGTGGCCTCGTGGGCATGGAAACGGCGGACTTCTGCGCGGAACGGGGTGCGAGGGTGACCGTGATCGAAAAACTCGATCAATCCCCGGTGCCCAAGATTACATCACACGGGTACATGCTCCATCGGCGATTGAAGGAGAAGGGGTGCGCCCTGCTCCTGGGGACGAGCCTGGCGGAGATACGATCCGAATCCGTGGTGGTCGTCAAGGGCGGGGAAGAGCAGGTCCTCACGCCCACGGATCAGGTTATCATGGCCGTGGGCATGAAACCATGCGACGATCTGAGTCGGGCCCTGGATACGGGGGGTATCCCATACCGGGTGGTGGGAGATGCTGTCGCGGTGCGCCGCATCATCGAAGCCACCGAGGAAGGGGCCAGGGCTATCTGGGACTTGGGCTGATGGTGTGAGCGTTCCCATGAAACCGTGGGACAACCCCGGGAGGTGATGTATGAAGGCGGTCTGTTACAAGCGTCCTGGTAAAGTGGCCTGTGAGGAGGTGGAACGGCCCTCCTGCCGGGAGACGGGCATCATCGTCCGCGTCGCGGCCTGCGGCATCTGCGGGTCTGACCTTCATCTTTACCGGCACGGGCTTTTGACGGAGATGATCACCCGTTCCTCTGAACAGGGCCCGATCCCGGGCCACGAGTTCAGTTGAGAAGTGGTGGAGGTGGGCGGGAAGGTCAAGGACATTCGGGTGGGCGATCGGGTGGCCGCGCTGGGCCTGGGTGCCATGGCTCATTACGTCTCGATCCCCAAAGCTTCCCTGGGCGCAACCGTATTCAAACTCCCCGAAGGCCTTTCCTACGAGGAGGCCGCCACCATCGAGCCTCTGGCCACCTCTTTTCATGCCTGCTCCCTGGCAGGTACTGCGCAGGAGGAGCACGTGGTGGTCTTCGGGGCCGGGATCATCGGGCTGGGCATAGTCCAGTGCCTTGTGGCCCAATCGAAGAGGCCTTCGATACCCAGGCCCGGTCCGACGCGTCCGTGAAAGTCCTTCTGAAACCATGACACCGGGCCCCCCTGGACGAAGGAGCGATTATTGAAACCAGTCGGAATCATCGCAAATCCCGCATCGGGAAAGGATATCAGGAGACTCGTGGCCTACGGCTCGGTCTTTGACAACAATGAAAAGACCAATATCGTCAAGCGCCTGCTTATGGCCCTGGACTCTCTGGGTGTTCGCGAGGTCCTCTACATGCCGGATTACTTTCATATCGTGCCCCGTGCCCTGGAGGACGTGGACCTGGGCCTGGGGGCGAGGGCCCTTGAGATGCCGGTGACGGGCTCCCAGGAAGACACCACCGCGGCGGCGGGTATGATGGCGGAGGCGGGCGCCGCCTGTATCGTCACCCTCGGGGGGGACGGAACGAATCGTGTCGCGGCAAAGGCCTGCGGCGAAACGCCCCTTCTTCCCATATCCACCGGGACGAATAACGTCTTCGGGTACATGGTGGAGGGTACGTTGGCGGGTCTGGCCGCAGGCCTCGTGGCACGGGGCGATGTGCCGACCGGGCAGGCCACTTTCCGGGCACCCCGCCTTGAGCTCTGGAGCGGAGATCGTTTCCTGGACATGGCCCTTGTGGACGTAGTGGTCTCCCAGGAAGGTTTTACGGCCTCCAGGGCGGTCTGGGATGTCTCCACGATCCAGGAAATCTTCCTGACCCGTGCGGAACCCTGGAACATCGGGTTTTCCTCCGTGGGCGGCCGCGTATGCCCCATGCCTCAAGGTTCCGGCCGTGGTCTTCACATCAGGTTGGGGCCGGGCGGGAAAAAGGTTCAAAGCCCCATCGCACCGGGGCTGATCCGTTGGCTGGAGGTGGCTTCCCACGAGGTCTTTGAGCCCGGCAGGGACATCAGCCTTGCCCGAACACCCGCGATGATCGCCCTGGACGGAGAGCGGGAGTTTTCCGCGGAACCGGAAGACCGGGTCAGTGTGAGGATCAACCTCCAGGGCCCCCTGGTGGTCCAGGTGGACCGGGTGCTGGAGGCAGCCTGCGACCGATTCCTGTTTACTCAGGAGGTCGGGCAGCAAGGCGGATAGACAGTATTGAACCGAAGGCGCGTTTCTTGGTGGCAACCGGGTGGCAACCCAAACCCAGGGCTCGGGCGGGCCTGCTATGAAGGCCGGAGGAACCCGGGGGGAAAGGAGGAAGGCCATGGAATTGGACGCTGAACTGATGAAGGACATGCTGGCCACCATGGTGAAGATCCGCATGTTCGGGGGAAAGGCCCGTATTCCCATGGTGGTGCGGGCCGCTTGCGGCGCGGGCCTGGGGGCCGCGGCGCAGCATTCCCAGTGCCTGGAGGCGCTCTTCATGCACCTTCCAGGGTTGAAAGTCGTAATGCCCAGCACCCCATACGACGCCAAGGGCCTGCTGATCTCCTCCATCCGGGACGACAATCCCGTGGTGTTCCTGGAGCACAAGATGCTCTATAGCCTGGAGGGTGAGGTCCCTGAGGAGCCCTACACCGTTCCATTGGGGCGGGCGGAAGTCAAGCGCGAGGGAACGGACGTGACCGTGGTGGCCACGGCCCGCATGGTGCATGTGGCCCTGGCCGCCGCAGAGCGGTTGGCCGAAGAAGGCGTCAGCCTCGAAGTGGTGGACCCCCGCACCCTGTCTCCACTGGACGAAGAGGCGATCCTCGCCTCGGTGTCCAAGACCCACCGGCTCGTGATCCTGCACGAGGAAGTGAAGTTTGCAGGCTCGGGCGCAGAGATCGCCGCCATGGTGGCGGAGAAGGGCTTCGATGAACTGGACGCCCCCATAGTCAGGGTGGGGGCCCCTTTTACACCCGTTCCTTTTTCACTTGTACTGGAGAACGCCTTTATCCCCGACGAGGAGAAATTGGTGGAGGCCGTAAGGACGGTCATGGGTTGAAAGGCCGGAGAGGACCTCTTCATAATCCGGTGAAGGCGGCGTAGGAGAATCGTTTTGGAGATCGAGCATCGGACCCCCCTAGCCACGGGGGCGGGGATTTGCGGGACGGCAGAGGAGTCCCCGACCTCCTCCAAGCATCAACAGCCTCGGCCGGGGGCCGCAAGCACCGCAGGCGATCGGGTCCTCACGGCCACGGAAGCGGACTACGAGGCGGTTCGGACCACCAACTCGCTGCTTAGACTCCCGGACGTGCCCGGATTCTACTGGGACACTGAGTCCTATATTCGGGAGGCGATTCGAGAAGAGCGTTGCATGGTGGTCAAGAACCAAACCGTCCTGAAAGGGGCGATGGTCCTGGAGCGCCGTGGGCCTGAGGCAGGCTACGCCCGTGAATCCCTGGCCGTGGGCTCCCTGGCGGTGCGGCCTGAATATCGGAAGACCGGCGTGGGGATGATGCTCGTGCGCTACGCCGTCCAAAGGGCCAGACAAGAAGGGCTCAGGCTTTACGCCGAGTCCTTTTTCCCCTACCGTAAAGTGGATTTTTACCTGGGCCTGGGTTTTCGGAGAGGGCCTCAGCGGTATTTTCACGGCGTGCCCTACCATGTTTTCTTTCTGGACCCATGAGCCCAGGGCCCTACTCCCCGAGTCACAAGAAGTGCCGCTGAGTCGCTGAACCCCGGCTCACCTGCCGCAGGGACGGGGGTAGAGGATTGACCCCGGGGACAAAGAGGCTTGACAAAAAAGGATATGCACCGGCCCACGGATCCCTCCGAGGGTGTTCACGATTTCCTGGATCTCCTGGGCCGCTATCCCGACGATCCGATTCGTACGGACATCGCCTTAGACGACCTGGCTGCCCTTCTCTACACGGGCGGCACCACGGGCCTGTCCAAGGGCGTCATGCTGAGTCACGCGAACCTGAGCATCAACGTGCAGCAGCTCATGGCCTGGGTCTTCGATGCCGGGGACGGCAGGGATAGTATCATGGGTATTTTCCCCTTTTTTCACAGCGCCGGGTTCACGGCTGTCATGAACCAGTCCATCGTCAGGGCCCTCAAGGTGATCCTGGTGCCCCGCCCGGAGCCCGACATAGTCCTCAAGATGACCCGCAAATACCGCCCCGAGTGGTTCCCGTGCGTACCCACCATCTATGTGGGACTGCTCAATCACCCCGATTTTCCCAAGGCCGATTTCAGCTTCATACGGGGTTGCGTGTCCGGTGCCGCCCCGCTGGCCGTGGAGACTATCCGTGAGTGGGAACAAAGGGTGGGGGCCACGATCATCGAGGTGTACGGCCTCACCGAGACCTCGCCCCTGTCCCATGCAAACCCCTGGAGGGGCAAGACCAAGGTGGGCAGCGTGGGCGTGCCGGTCCCGGACACGGATTGTCGCATAGTGGATCTGGAGACCGGCGAGAAGGATCTTCCCCAGGGAGAATCGGGCGAGATCATCCTCAAGGGGCCACAGGTGAGCCGCGGGTATTACAACCGACCCCAAGAGACCGCCCAATCCTTCCGGGACGGGTGGTTCTACACGGGCGATATCGGGTACATGGATGAGGAAGGGTACCTTTTCATCGTTGATCGCAAGAAGGACATGATCATCGCGGGCGGATATAATATTTACCCGCGGGAGATAGACGAGGTGCTCTACGAGCATCCCAAGATCCAGGAGGCCTGCGCCGTAGGTATCCCTGATCCATACCGCGGCGAGACGGTCAAGGCCTTCATCGTGCTCAAGCCCGGGGAGAGCCTGGACGAACAGGAGATAGCCGCCTATTGCAAGGAGAAGCTCGCTGCCTACAAGGTACCCAAGGTCTATGAGTTCGTGGATGATCTGCCCAAGAGCGCCATCGGCAAGGTGCTGAGGAGAGAACTCCGGGAGATGGAAATGAGGAAAGCGGCGGAGCGGGAATAGATCGCCCATTGGAAGTTCCAGCGGCGGAAACTCCGCGATACGACCGCCCCTCCGCCGGGCGGTCCGGTGATGACCGGGGGGTGGGACGCCGTGGATGCGGGAGGAGAACATGGAACGATTCGACGCCATTGTAGTGGGCGCGGGAAACGGCGGGCTCACCGCCGCCGCGGGCCTGGCCCAGAAGGGTCTCAAGGTGTTGCTCCTGGAGCGGCACAACATCCCCGGCGGGTGCGCTACGAGCTTTTGCCGGGGCCGGTTCGAGTTTGAGGTGGCCCTTCACCAGTTGAGCGGCATGGGTTCCCCTGAAAAGCCGGGGCCCCTGCGCATGGCTCTGGAAAGCCTCGGTGTCCTGGATCACGTGGAGCCCATCGAGATGACGGATCTTTACAGCGTCCTGATGCCCGACGGGTTCAGGCTGGCGCTCAAGGCCGAAAAGGAGGCCACCGTCTTGCTCCTCCAGGAGCGGTTCCCCGCCGAAAGAGACGCTGTCGAGAAGTTTTTTGATCTTTGTTACCGGTTCGCCAACGAACTGATTTCGGCCTTCTATTTCAAGGACCCGGACACCTCCAGGGACAAATATCCGGTGCTTTATGAGTACGCGTTCAAGCCGGCCTGCGAGGTCCTGGAAGGCTTTTTCAAAGATCGCCTCCTGAAGGCCGTGCTCTCCGTCTATTGGGGCTATATCGGGCTGCCCCCCACCCGCATGTCCTTTGCCTACCTGGCGCTTCTCTTTTTCACATACATGGAGTTCAAGCCCTACCACTTCAAGGGAGGGTCACAGGCCCTGTCCAACGCCCTGATTCACAGGTTCCTCTCCAATGGGGGGACGGTTCGCTTCAACTGCGGCGTGGAAAAGATACTGGTGCAAGAAGGCAGGGTGCGCGGCGTGCTCACGGAGCACGGGGATCGGTATGAGGCCGACCACGTGGTCTCCAACGTGTCCCAGATCCTCACCTACGTGGAACTCATGGAACCGGAACATGTCCCCGGCGGGGTTTTCAGGGAAATGCGCGGAAGGAGTCTGAGTCCATCCGCGTTCACCCTGTTCATAGGGCTCGATTGCGAGCCCGGGGCCGTGGGGATCACGGAGACCACTAATTTCCTCCTGGACAATCTGGATTTTTCCGACCGGGTGCTCAACCAGATGCAGGCGCTGGACATCGAGGATCAGCTACTGGTGCTGAGCTGCTATGATGTGGCGGACCCCGAGTTCTCACCCTCCGGTGCGTGCCAGCTCAATTTGGTGACCCTCAAGTACGGAGAGGCGTGGCTCAGGGTACCCCCCACTCGATACTTCGAGACCAAGTACAGGGTGGCCGAGTCCATGATGCGGAGAGTGGAGGACATCTTCCCCGGCGTCAGGGCCCATGTGGAGGAACTGGATGTGGCCACTCCCATGACGCATATGCGCTATCTGGGCCACCCCTTCGGGGCCATCTACGGCTGGGAGATGTATCCCAAGGACACCATGTTTTTCCAGCCCGGCCGTCTTTCGCCCATAGAGGGCCTCTACTTTGCGAGCGGCTGGAGCGGTGACTGCGGTTTTCAGCCCACACTGGAGGCGGGCATGTCTGCGGCCAACGCCATTTATCAAAAGATCAGCGGTGAATAAGGGGAGGCTCCCGATGGAAAAGCGCGTATATGAAGACTTCGACGGTTACGATGAAATGGTGAAAGAGATCGAGGTGAGCCGGAAGTACGGGGTGAATCACAGCGCGGCGACGCACGAGGCGGATCAGTACATCCGCCTGCTTCACCCCGCACGGCTCAAGCTCGAAGTGGCGGACATCCGGGACATATCGCCGACCACCAAGCTCTTCAGACTGGTCTCCAGGGATCGCTATCTTCCCCCCTTTCAGCCGGGCCAGTACATAGCACTGCACGTGGAGGCGGAAGGCATCCGGACCGCGAGGCCTTACAGCATTTGTTCGTCCCCCAACCAGACAGCCTTTTATGAGATCGCGGTGCGAAGGGTCCCGGGGGGGCTGGTTTCGAACCACCTCCTGGACCGGGTTGAACGGGGAACGCAACTGGAAGCCTCAGGGCCTGCGGGAAACTTTTACTTCAACCCCCTGTTTCATGACCCGACGATGGTCCTGGTGGCGGGAGGCAGCGGGGTGACGCCCTTTAGAAGCATGGTCCTGGAGACCCTGGAGTCGGCACTGGATCGCACCATCCACCTTTTTTACGGCAGCAAGACGGCCGAAGAACTCCTGTTCCATGACGAATTCCTGGATCTCTCAGACAAGTACGAGAGGTTCCATTATATCCCGGTCCTGGAGGAACCCCCCGCCGGTTCGACCGGGGCCGAAGGCTTCATAAAGGGGACTACGGTCCTGGATGCGGTGGGCGACGTGGAAGGCCGCACTTTTTATCTTTGCGGGCCCCGGGCCATGTACGATTTCTGCATTCCGGAACTGGAGGCCCTGGGCGTGCGTCGGCGAAAAATACGCACCGAGGTCTACGGGGCGCCCCTCAAGGTGTGGGAGACCCCTGGTTGGCCTGCCTCGGTGAAACCCGGCGATACCTTCCGGGTGAGCTTGGAAGGAGGCGGTGCATTCGAGACGCGGGCCGCCGAACCGCTCCTTTCAGCCATGGAGCGGGCGGGAATACTGGTGCCGTCCTTGTGCCGGTCAGGCGAATGTAGTATGTGCAGGATCAGGGTGGTGGACGGCCGCGTCTTCCAGCCCCCGGGCGTACCTGTTCGGAAATCGGACAGGCGCTTCGGGTATGTGCATTCCTGCGTGACTTACGCCCTGGAGGACCTGCGCATCGCTTTTTGAGATCAGCATAGAACAGAAAGGGGATGAGACGGAATTGATCCCCCTGATGTCCGGGGAGCGGATCAAGAAGGCCTGGGAGACCGGAGATGTGGACCACGCGCCCCTCATGGTGGGCCAGTCCATCGGCCTCATCAAGGACATCCCCACCTGCCGGGAGCTGTTGCAGAGCATGGCCCGCGACTGCGTGGAAACCCTGCGCAAGGCGGCGCTCAAGGCGGGCGAGGGTGTCTGAACGGTCGGAGGGGGCGCGGGCAGGGTGAAAGAGACCAGGGCGGCCCGCTTCATAAAAAGGTGTGCGGCACTACATCTTGAAATCCCTGGTCGTTGCGTTGCGGGAGGAAAGGAGCAGGAGAATTTCATGGAAAAGAAGGCATACGTCACTTATCATCGAGAGGGGCACGTGGGCTTTATCACTCTGACCCGCCCCGAGAAACGAAACGCCCTCAACCCCGCGGTCTGGCAGGCCCTGGAAGATGCGGTCCGTGAGGCGGAGACGGACGCCGAGGCCAGGGTGATCCTGGTGCAGGGGGAGGGCAAGAGCTTTTGCGCGGGGCTCGATTTGAGCCCCGAGAACGAGATGTTCACCGCCATCCAGGAGGGGCCTTCAGCGGCCCAGAAGACGTTCTTCTTCAGGGAAATCCGGAAGACCCAGGCCATTCACACGCGACTGGAGCGGTTGTCGAAACCCACCATCGCGGCCATACAGGGCCATTGCCTCGGCGCGGGCCTGGAACTGGCCCTTTGCTGCGACATCAGGCTCTGCTCAGAGGGGACTCTTTTCGCCATGCCGGAGGCGAAGCTCGGGTTCATCACGGACGTGGGGGGGCTTCAGAGGATCTCAAGGGTGGTGGGCCGGGGGCACGCCCGGGAGATCTCCTTTCGGGGGCATCGGTTTGATGCCCGGAAGGCCCTGGCCATAGGCCTGGTCAACGAGGTCTACCAGGACCCCGAGTCCCTGCGAAAGGGGGCCCTGGAAATGGCCGAGGAGATCGGGTCCAATCCGCCCCTGGCGGTTCAAGGGGCCAAAGAGGTCTTCCTCTTCGATGAGGATGCAACTCTCGAGAAGTCACTCGAATACAATGCGGCCCGTTCCTCCATGATCGTGCCCTCGGAGGACCTGGGCGAAGCCGTGGCCTCTTACCTGGAAAAGCGCAAAGGCGATTTCAAGGGGGCATGAGGCCTTGCCGGGGGCGCGGTCGTATCTACCTGTCTACCGCGTCCTTGAGGGCCTTTCCGGGGCTGAATTTGGGTACGTTTTTGGCCCTGACCGTGATCTCTTCGCCGGTCTGGGGGTTTCGCGCCTTTCGGGCTTCACGTTTCATGACCTTGAAAGTACCAAAGCCCGCGATCGAGACCGTGTCCTTGTTCTCCAGTGCCGCCGTAATGGTTGAAAAGACGCAGTCCACGGCCGCCTGGGCCTTCTTTTTCGCGCCCAGGACCTTCGCCACTTCGCCCACCAGTTCCGTCTTGTTCATTGTTCCCCCTCCTGAAGAAAAAGTCTGCCGAGGGGGCCACCAATAAAGGAAAGTTCAAAAACTTGCAAGGAAAAAAAGAGACAAACTGGAAAATATTTTAAGGAAGGTCCCGTGGCTTTGAAGGACGGGGGAGGTACACATCCGTTCGTTTGAATGCGTGAGCAGGGCCTTGTCCTGGGCGCGAGGCGGAGGACGGCATGAGTTGGAAAGGGTGTTCGAGCGGTGTTGCGGTCAGAGAGGGGTAAAAGGTCGAGGGATGAAGCACGGGTTTTCCACACGGCGGTATCCGGGACATCGCTCGTAATGGGCGGTGGGCGGAACTGAGGCCGGGGATCCCGGGCTTGTTCCCGGCATATTCCCCGTTTAGGGTTCACCCTTCAAATACTTAGTGAATCCGATTGGTTGTGCCGGAGGCGTGACGGATTTTTCTTGCGGCGTCCAACCAGATGATGGTATTGTATCAACTGCATTTCTCAACAGGGCACTCAGTGAATATTAGACGCCCCGCAGCTCAGGGTGGACTCTTGCGGAGAGCGTTGCCGCCGTGGGGTCGGTTGTCGAAAGTGTGGATGCTGAAGACACGCACCGGGCTGAATCAGGGATATGACAAGCAATGCTGAAATCTGCTCCAGCAGGCCGTTGAAAAGCTACCGCGCTTGTCCATGCTCGGGTTAAGATTCAGCTCGAAACACTCATTTACCATCATGTAAACTGTATTCTATAGCCTCATTTTGCCTTCTCTCGCCTGCGCTTACTAGGTTTTTCAACACTTCGCCGAAGCAGAGGTGGGCCGGGACGAGGTGAAAAGGCATCCCCATGCCGGTGCGGGAATGTTACAGGCATGGGGCTACGACGTGAAAGTCCGACCCTGACGGAGGCGCAGGAGTCGGCCATAAAGTGCGTCAGGTCGAAACGTCAAAAGGGACCTCGAGGACCAGGAGGGGGAGCGCTACGGTGCAGGGACCTTCGAGGTTTCCAAACAGGGGGTGCCCGATGAACCGAAGACCGTCATGGAACCAGCCCATGGATCCTGAAAAGGGGTCCACGGGTCAGGTCCGCCCTGTCTCGGACACCGGAGAACTCTTCCGGCTTCTCTATGATCACCTGCCCGTGATGATACACTCGGCAAACCGGCAGGGCATCCTGGTCCATGTGAACGAGCGCTGGCTTTCGGAGCTGGGCTATTCGCGGGAGGAGGTGAGGGGCAGGCCTCTTTCCAACTTTCTCACCGAGTCCTCCGCAGAGGATTGAGAACAGAACAGGGATACCCTCTGGTCAGGGGGAAGGGTCAGCGGCGCGGACGTCCTCTTCGTCAGGAAGGATGGATCCGTGGTGCGCACATTGGTGGACGCCATCCTCATCGAGACCGTGGAATGGGGCGTGGTGAATCTCACCGTGAGCCGCAATGTGACCTCACTTCAGCAGGCGCGCGAAGAGGCGTACATGGCCCGCGACCATCTGGAACGGGTGGTGGCCGAACGCACCGCTGAACTGGAAGAAGCCAATCGGGCACTCCGGGAAACCGTCGAGAAAAGGGAAGAGGCCCTTCAGCGGTACCGCTCCCTGTACACCATGCTGCGGAGCATGTGCGACAACGTGCCGGACATGATCTGGGCCAAGGACCTGGACAAGCGCTACCTTTTTGCGAACCGATCTTTGTGCGAAAATCTCCTGAATGCCCAAGATACGAAAGAACCAGAGGGCCGGACCGACCTCTTCTTTGCAGAGCGTGAAAGAAAGGCCCACCCGGAAGACCCCCACTGGCACGATTTCGGCGAGATCTGCACTGACTCCGACGCCGCGGTCGTGAAGGAGAAGCGGGCGATGCGCTTCGATGAGTACGGCAATGTCAAGGGCCGCTTCCTGTTCCTCGATGTTCACAAGGCCCCGTTCTACGACGAGTCGGGCCGTATCATAGGCATCGTGGGCTGCGGTCGGGACGTGACACAGGAAAAGCGGCTGGAGCAGGAGCGGGAAAAGGCCGTGGCCGCCCTCCGGGAGAGCGAAGCTCGGTTTCGGAGCATCTTCGAGCTGAGCCCCGAGCCCGTGAGCCTGTCCGAACCCGAAAGCGGCGTCTTGGTGGACGTCAACCGCAAGCTTTGCGAGGTAACGGGCATGAGCCGCGAGGACCTGGTGGGGCGATCCGCCGTGGAACTCGGGCTTTTTACGGACCAGGACCGGGCGCGGTTCGTGAAGGCCCTGAAGGAATCGGGTGAAATCCGGGGAATGGAGATGGGGTTCAAGAACCGAGACGGGGGACTCCTGACGGGTCATATGTATTCAAGGATCATCGAGGTCTCGGGCAGACCCCTTATCCTGACCCTCTTCTTGGACCTCACCGAAAGGAAGCGGCTGGAGACGAGTCTCCGGCGCCTTAACAAGATGGAGGCTGTGGGTACCCTGGCGGGCGGCGTGGCCCATGAGTTCAACAACATCCTGGGGGTCATTCTTGGGAACGCGGAACTTGCCCGGGATGACCTTCCGGCCGACAGCCCCTCGCGATCCAACCTCAAAGAGATTATCTACGCCTGCCTTCGGGCCAGGGAGGTGGTGGAGCGATTGCTGTGCGCGTCACGAAAGGTCGAGGTGAAAAGGGTGCCGACAAAGCTCCATGGGGTGATCTGCGAGGCCCTGCCCCTCCTCCGGGCTTCCTTGCCGCCACGCATCATAATCAGGGACGAGATCCGCACCGACACGCACACGGTCCTGGCCGATGCTGGCCAGGTCAAAGAAATCCTCGTCAACCTTGCCATGAATGCGGCCGATGCCATGGGCAAAAAGGGAGGGGTTGTAGGGATATGCCTGGAAAACGTGCGTCTGAAAGAGGAACGCCGGGCCGGACCGCCTCCGGGAGAATATGTCAAACTCACGGTCAGTGACACGGGTTGCGGGATTCCCCGGGAAAACCTGGAACGGATTTTTGATCCCTATTTTACCACCAAGAATTTGGCCGTGGCCAGGGGCATGGGCCTGTCGGTGGTCCGCGGAATCGTGGAAGGGCACGAAGGGCAGATCAGGGTTCGGAGTAAGCCAGGCCAAGGCGCGACCTTTGAGATACTGTTTCCGGTTGCGCAGGGACAACCCGCCGGCCGGGAGGATCCGGTCGAGCCACGGCCGGAGCCTCCCATGGGCACGGAGAGGGTCCTCCTGGTGGAGGATGAAGAACTCCTGCTCAACCTGAATCTCCGGCGGCTCGAAAGGCTGGGATACCGCGCACGGGGCTTCCTTGACCCCCGCGCCGCCCTGGACGCATTCCGGAAGGATCCTTCGGCCTGGGACCTCGTGGTGACCGATATGAGCATGCCCGGGATGAACGGAGATCGGCTGGCCCGAAAGATTCTAGAGATACGGCCCGACATGAAGATCATCCTTTGCAGCGGGTACGTGGAGGGGATCAGCCGCGAAGTCGTGGTTGGCATGGGCATCAGGGGGTATCTCGAAAAACCCTTCGATCTTCATGCCCTGGCGGAGGAACTCCGAACCGTGCTAGAGGGTTGAAGGAGGTTGGGCCTCAAACCCCCTCGCGTTTTTTCTTGAATGCTTGAGCGTTTCGATGCGCCGGAGCATACGCCTGGCCTTTGAGATCAGGTTCCCCACTCCCCGGTAGTCCGGGTCGAGGGCCCGGACACGCTCCCATTCGCGCACCGCCTCAGCGAGGCGTTCCTGCCGATACAAGAGAAATCCCCTGCGGTAATGGTAGTCCTTGAAGCGGGCCTCGCTAAGGGCGATCCCCCGACGGCAAGGATGAAAATCGCTTTTCAAGGCGACACATGCCCTGAATCGGTCCCGGGCCTCCATGTACCTGCCCGCTCGCAAGGAATCTTGCGCCTCCCGGTAGCGGGTCTGATAGAGATCATGTGCTTCGGCAAGGGCCGGGGCCGTCACCGGAGGAGGTTCCACCATGAGCGGCCGGCAGGCGAAAGGAATGTTCGCCTCCATAATCCGGGGCGGCTCCGGGTCCGGCGTGGGTCGGTTCCCGGAGAGGATCGGTCCGCCCCGTACGCAGGGCTTTCGTTGTGGGGATTTGGCCGGCGGTGTTTCCCGGGGGACCGGCGGAAGTCTTCGCGGGTCTTGCGGGAGGCGGATAATTCTGCCCACTGATAGACGATCCGGATCATCCAGGGCGTTGTAAGCCGCCAGGGCCCGGTAAAAACCGTAAGTTCCGTAATAGTGTTGTGAGATGCCCGACAGTGTTTCTCCGCGTTTCACTTCGTGGCGGATCTCCTGCTCCTCCCACGGGTCCCGGGCAGCCGCCGCGGGGGGATCACGCCGCGCCGTGTGTGAAGGGGCCTGGACGTTCTTCGTGGGTCTGTCATGAAGTTGCTGTTCTTCCACGACCTCCAGGTCCAGGCGCGGCGTCTGGTATACGGGTTCACCCAGGGTCAGAAGACCATTTCCGCAACCGCCGACCAGGAGAGCTTGTAAGAAGGCCGCCGCCATGACCCCATATCTACACATCACGACACGTGCGCGCACTGGTTTCACCCTCCCTCGCGTAGTGCAAGAGATTGCATACCGACGGCATCCGGAGATGGATTTGATTTAGTCCGGTTAGTCCGGCCGAGAACCCGGAATACCTGGATTCCATGCCTTTTTCCTCGTATTTGGACGACACCCCGGTCTTCCATCTCATACAAGTCGGGATTCCTGAGCCGGAGCATGGTGGAGCGGCTTACAAGTATCTCGCCCGCACCTGCCAGGGACGTAAGCCTTGAGGCCACGTTCACCGGGTCCCCGATGATGGTGTACTCCATCCTCTTGGGAGATCCCAGGTTTCCGGCCACCACGACACCTGAGTTTACCCCGATCCCAACACGAAAAAGGAAATCCGGATCCTCTGAATTCTTGTTTCCGGCCAGCTCTTCTTGAAGTTCCAAGGCGGTGCGGATCGCCTCGTCCGCATGGCCCGCGTCGGGCCGGGGCACGCCGAACACGGCCATGGCTTCATCTCCGATGAATTTGTTGAGATGACCCCCGTTTCTGAGTACGATGTCCGTTACCCTGGTGAAATGGGCATTTAGCTTTTCCACCACCAGCTCAGGCTCCATGTTTTCGGCCATTCGCGTGAACCCCCGGATGTCCACGAAGAGCACGGAGGCCTGAACGCCGGCTGGTTTCATCCATTCCTCCTCAGGATCCTCCAGGACCAGATCCACCACTTCAGGGGCTACGTACCGGCCGAAAGAGTCCTTGATCTTCTCCTTCAGGGACAGGTCCATGGCCATTTTGTTGAAGGCCTCGCCCAGATCTCCCAGAGTGTCGTTTCGATTGATCTCCACCCTTCGGTCGAATATGCCGTCGCCTACTGCCTTTGCACTTTCCTGGAGGGCCTTGATGGGCCTGGAGAAGTAGACGCTGAATGCCAGATTCAGAGGTATGCTCAAGAGTACGATCACGCAGGTGATGAGAAGGATATAGACCCTGGCATCGCGGATGGCGCGGAGGATTGAATCTTCGGAAAAGACCAGGTATGCGTATCCCACCGGTACCTTCTGGAAGGTGATCGCCTTTTCGAACAGGATGCGGTTTTCTTTTCCATGAGAAAAGGAACGAATGGTTACTCCGCGATCCTCCCCCACGAATCGGGCCCCGGGCGGGGGCGTGAACGGAATCTGGATATCACGAACCAGGCTGTCCGCTCTCACGACACGCTCCCGGTCCGTGATCACCGCCCGGAGGATCTGATCGTCCTCTGCGGCGTCGAAAACGAGCTGGAAGAGGCTCAATTGCTCTTCATTGAGGATCTTGTCCGCGGCGTTTCCCGCAAGGATACGCGCCATGCGGGCGCCTGAGGCAAGGAGTTGCTCTCTCACTTGTTCCCTCTGGTTCTCGAGAACCGGGAAGCTGATTCCCCAGGCCACCAGGAAGATGAGCAGAGTGGACAGAGAAGAGAACTTGATGAATATGGGAATCCGCAGGACCCCGCCTTCCCCGGGGCCGAAAGGCGCCCTCAGTAGATGCAGGAGCGCGCCGGTGTTTCTTGCCGCACGCCTGGCGATTGCCTCCACGGAAATTCCCGTCGAAACTCGGATCATAAAAATCCTCAATAAAAGTAGGGCTACAATGCTTCTATTCGGCCAAAAAAAGAAAATCTTGAATCAAGCATCCTGGCCCTTACTTGGAAACCCTACCGAACCGGCCCATTATGCGATCTCTCATTTTTTGGAGAAAGGAGCGATTTGTACTTGCTTAGGGAATGAAGATACCAGGCCTGTCAGGCCGTCAAGAAATCAGGGATTTGGAAGAGAGTCATCCCGAGGCATTTGAAGAAGAACCGCTAAGCCCACTCCAGCCCCTGAAAGGAAATCGGGCTGACAAGAGTGAGTTCGTCTTTTTTCGCAAAGGTGACGGCCGTCACCAAGCCCCGTTCAGCGGGTAAAGGTGATCCTGGTTCCTCCCGAAAAAGGGATGCATTTTCTCCCAAAGGAAGCGTGGAGCCTGAATACGGCGCTTCTGCCTGTGCAATGGGCGGGCCCCAGGAGATCCGGATCGAGTCTGTAAAAATGATCCATTGTTCGATTCATGCGCTCCTCGTCGGCAGACAACAGGTGCATCCCTCCCATTACGGCATGTATGGATTTTCCCCCGGTCAGCTCGTGAACGTAGACAAGGGTGTTGATCACGCCTGCATGGGCACACCCGAGCAGGACGACCGTTCCCTGAGAGGTATTGAAAAACAGGGCCTGATCGTCAAACATGAGGTCGGGTTGCGTGCAGGCGGCGTCGAGGAAGAAAGGACCTCCCGTATCCTCGAATGGTGTGACGCGTGGAATCTGGCCCGTGACGAAAATCCCTTCGATGATTTCGGTGGGCTGCGTCGTGGAGACGCTCAGTTTTTCAATGTTCGGGAGCAGGCCTCCATCGGCCCCGGGCAGGCCGATGGAACGCCCCACGCCGTTCTCATTGCATGCAAACTTGGGTTTGAAAGCAGAAGGATGGGCGTATATCTTGAGGTCCCCGCACGACTTGAGGACGTGTTTCAGACCGCCCGTATGATCATAATGTCCATGACTGAGTACCACGGCGTCGAGTCGATCCAGCCTGTGGCCCAGCACTTTTGCATTATGGAGCACGATTCCGCTCTGACCCGTATCAAAAAGTATTTTTTGCTCACCGGCTTCGATGTACACACTCAAACCATGCTCGGCCAATAATCCTTTCTTCAAAGCCGTATTTTCCACCAGCACCGACACTGAAATATGCATTTTAGAAGTATCCTTATCCCGGGTGATGAAGCGTCGCAACCCGGCCTGCCATGGAAATTTCCATCACTATATCATTTCCTTCCAAGTCGAAAAGTCACACATTATTACAACGAATTACGCCGACGAATCAATTTTATTCGCCTTTTTCCACCGGAAAGCGATGGTACTCTTGGCTCTCCCAGACGCAAACGGCACACACGGGGGGCGCCAAGACTGTACCGGAGAGATGTTTTACAAAGGTCTTGTATCTCAATTGGTCCGGAACACCCTCTTGCCCTTGCGTGCTTCGGAGCGTCCATGGAGATCCAGGGCAAGGCCTTCCATGTATTGTCGGTTTTCGAGCCTATCGAGCCATGCACGAGGCAGGGCCTCCACCCCGAGGTAAGCCCCTGACACTGCACAGGCCATGGCACCAAGCGTGTCACGGTCCCCGCCATGAAGCACCGCGCAGAGCAGGCACTCTTCGAAGGCGTCCGGATGCTTCAGGAAGGCGTAAAGGGCAAAGGGCAGGGATTCATGGACGGCCACGGTGCGCCCGAGAAGGGGGGCGGCTTCCTGCGGGGGGGCGTTGGTACTCAAGAGTTCTTTCAAGAGATGCAATTTTTCCCTGATGGGCGTGGTGGAGGAGATTCCCTGAAGCACTGTAACGAACTTTTCAATATCCAAGGGCTCTCCGGGATTAAGGTGGAGCGCCAGGCCCACGGCCGTTGCCTGAACGGCCGCCCCGTCCATGCCCACCGGGTGGGCGTGGGTGATCTCGGCCGAGGCCCGCGCCTTCTTATGAAGGTCAGGCTCCCCGTGGAAAAAGAGTCCCAGGGGAGCCACCCGCATGGCCGCCCCGTTTCCCAGGGAACCCTCGCCCCGGAAAATGCGCCGGGCGGCCTCCACGTAGGTGCATCCCGTTGATTTGACCCTGGAAAAAATGGTGGGCGGCCCCTGAGCATAGCCCCGCCAGGGTTCCTGCTCGAAGTCCCGGCGGAAACGTTTGCCCAACTGCTCCTGGTCCAGGTCGCCCACCTCGGCCAGCGACCGGGCAAGGCCAAGGGCCATTGCCGTGTCATCGGTGTAGATGAGCGTGCGGGATCGGCCCACCTCATCCAGCAGCGCACCCTTGTCAGGGAAGCGAAAGGCCAGTTCTCCAACGGCATCCCCGAGGGCGCTGCCCAGCATGGACCCCATGAAACCGGATTTCAAAGACTTTTCCATGCTTGCCACACTCCTACGACGCCTCTTGGCACGGCCGGCGCAAGGGCCCTTCGGCTTGGCGTCCCATTCGAGGAATGGGAGGGGAATCCAAGCCTCTGGGCAGATGCATTTCATTCGACCACTCGATCCACACGAAGGCACGAAGATCCTCACGCATAAGGGTTCGGAAAGGCACACAAAGAAAAGAACCTTGTGCCTTTGGTCGCTCTCGGTTGGTCGACTTCAGCCGATCGTGATCGGTTCTTATGGATAGCATCTCACCGCACCTGCGCGCAACATTTCCCTTTGACAGGTGGGTTTGCTTTCGGTTTAATCCAGGGCGGCCACATTGAGACAACCGTAACACGTCCTGCAAGGAGGTGCGCGCATGTTCTACGAAACAGCGATCCCGGAGCCGGAGGGGAAGGAGATCTCCGCCCTGGCGGTCCTTAATCCGGCCGAATCCCGCAGGTTGCTTGCCCGGGCCACGGCCCACTGCCCGGAGGTCCGCAAGGCGTGGTCCGAAGGCATGATCATCATCGGGAGGGGGATCACCAACGCCTTTGTTTCTGAAGAACTCTTCGATATCAGGATTGAGTCAAAGGCCGACCAGACCCTGGGGATCGTGGCGGACGGCATCACGAACGCCAATGTTGGACCGCCCCCATGCACCTGGCACGTGGTCCGTAAAGGCCGGGTGGTTGAGGATGCGGACTCCAATGTGGAGATCCTCGATTTCGGCCCCGGGGACGTTTTCATCAAGGGAGCCAACGCCGTGGACCCGGAGGGCACACCAGGCATCTACGTGGCCTCCAGAAAGGGAGGCACCATCGGCATGTCCTGGCCCATCGTCACGCCCAGGGGTGCTCACTTGATTATTCCCGTGAGCCTGGAGAAACTGGTTCCTTCGGTCCTCGAGGCCTCCAAGCACACCGGGATCTACCATTTCACCTACAGCACGGGCATCCCGGTCAAACTCGTACCCGTGCCCACGGCCCTCGTGATCACAGAGATCCAGGCGTTCGCCCTCCTGACAGGGGTCAGGGCCTACCATATGGGTTCGGGCGGCGTGGCCGGCAGCGAGGGTTCCGTGCACCTGAGCCTCACCGGGGACGAAGCGCACGTGGAAAAGGCCTTCGATCTGGTGAAGGAGATCAAAGGAGAACCTCCCGTGGGCCTGCCCGAGCACTTGATTCTCTCCTCAGCCGAAGAGCACGGGTATGATGCCGCCGCCCAGTTGGAGACTCTCGGGGGCGTATAGCCTTGCCTCGAGAGCACGCAGACATGCGGGCCTTCTTTTACCCGGCTGCGGTGGCGGTGTTCGGCGTGAGCGAGGAGCCTCGGAACCTTGCCCGTAACATCATACACAACTGCCGTAGCATGGGCTTTGAAGGTGACCTCTACCCGGTGGGCAAGAAACCGGGAGAGGTCCAGGGCATGCCCATCCTCACGGACCCCGAGGATCTGCCGCGGGGGGTCGATCTTGCCGTGGTGCTGGTGCCTGCTCCCCGGGTGCCCGAGGTGTTCGATGCCTGCGGGAGGAAAGGCATCCGCCACGCCGTGGTGTCCACAGGCGGGTTCCGTGAATACGAGGGAGCGGAAAGCCGTGTGGAACGAGAGGTCCTTTCCGTTGCCTCCCGCCACGGGATCCGCTTCATCGGGCCCAACTGCATCGGGGTCATCTCTACGGGCTCGGGGCTCTGCACCCCTTTCAACCCGCTGGATACAGGTCGTTTCCAGAAGGGCCCGGTGGGCGTCATCAGCCAGAGCGGCGGGGTGACCACCCAGGCCGCTTACACGTTTTCAGACGAGCACGTGGGTTTTTCCAATATCATCTCCGCCGGGAACAAGCTGGACATAGACGAAATCGACCTCCTGTCCTTTCTCCTGCAAGACGAGGAGACCGAACAGGTCCATCTCTATCTGGAGAGCATCGAACGGGGCAGGGACTTTCTTCGCCTGGTGCGGGAAGCCCCTAAGCCCGTCGTGCTCTTGAAGGCCAACGTGGGCAGGACCGCTTCGGCTGTGGCCCGGTCCCACACCGCGGCCCTTTTCAACGACGACCGTGTGGTGCAAGCCGCGGTCCGGCAGGTCGGGGTGGTGCGGGTGGAGACCATCCACGACATGACCGTTGCCGCCAAGGCCTTGACTCTTCCGGCCCTGCGGGGGAACCGGTTGGCTGCGGTCTCCTTTTCCGGGGGGTTCTCGGTGATCCTGGCCGATGCCTGCGAACGGGAGGGGTTCGTGTGCCCGCCCCTGCCGCGAGACCTGGTGCGGAAGATAGAGGGCTACCGCCGCGGCGGCGTCATCCGCATGTCCAACCCCATGGACCTGGGCGATGTGCACGACCCCATGGGAGTGGTCTTTGCCCTGGAGGCCTGCCTGGGGTTGGATAGCATCGACGGCATGGCCCTGTCCATGATCTATGATGAGCAGATGAGCCGGCTCTTCGGCGGCAGGGGGGCGTCCAAGGAGCAGATACTTTCCTTTGCGGCCGGGCTTTCGGAGCGGTTCGAAAAGCCCGTGGCCCTGAGTTTCTTCACAGAAAAGCGGCACGTGGAGGACTTCAAGGCCCTGGGGAAATACCCGGTGTTCAATGATGCGGTGGAGAGTGTGAGGGCCTTGAGGATGCTCAGGGACTATTGGGTTCGGAGGGGTGAGGGGAGTGCAGGAGCACAAGGCGGTATGTGAGAGGTTCTGCGTGGGAGAGACGTTGATGCGGGATATTTTCCTCCGCTTCGCTCGCTCCGACATCGTGTCTCCACGAGCTGCCGTTTTTTGCCCTCCGGCCTCCGTGCCTTCGAGCAAAAAAAATGGCGGCTCCCGGGAAACACCCCGCCCCAACGTGTCTGTGAGGTGGAATAGGAGAGCCGTTGGCTGGAGGGTAGGCGCGGGATCTCCGGCAGGCGCAAGGAGATGTGGTATGTGAGAGGTTCTGCGTGGGAGAGACGTTGATGCGGGATATTTCCCTCCGCTTCGCTCGCTCCGACATCGTGTCTCCGCGAGCTGCCGTTTTTTGCCCTCCGGCCTCCGTGCCTTCGGGCAAAGAAATGGCGGCTCCCGGGAAGCATCCCGCCTCAGCGCCTCTGTGATGTGAGGCAGGCGATGCGCTGATGGCGAGGGCCGCAGGATGAGTCGCTGCGGGAATCAGCGAGAGCAGGTGATGATTTTTTGGGTCAGGTATGCAGGAGTCTTTAAGCCCTTTTGGGGGCTGTGCGGGCACGACGGAATTTGAGGGGAGGTGTGGATGGGAGGCAAAGCGCTGGTGGAAAGAAGATTCGGTCCGGTGTGGTTCATCCCGGGCCAAAACAAGGGGAAATATCCCCATTGCCATTCGATTTACCTGGAGGGGCCGGGCATCCTCATCGATCCTGCGTCCGACCGGGAAAGGCTCAAGCAATTACGGGAAAGCCCGGGGGTCAGGGAGGTGTGGCTCAGCCACTGGCACGAGGACCACATCAAGGACCTGGACCTGTTTGACGACTTACCCTTCCGCGTGGCGGAGAGGGACGCCCCGCCCCTGGCGGACCTGGACGTGTTCATCGAATCCTATGGAGAGATGAATGAGCAGGAGCGCGTCTACTGGCGAAAGTTCCTGAGCGAAGAATTTCATTTCAGGCCAAGGCGGCCCGCCGCTTTCCTGAGGGGGGGCGAAACCCTTACGCTGGGCGGAGTGACCGTGGATGTGATCGCTGCGCCCGGACACACGCCGGGCCATACGGCTTTCCTGTTCCGCGAAGAAGGGGTGCTTTTCCTGGCGGACTATGATCTTACCCCCTTCGGTCCGTGGTACGGTGACGTGGAATCGAGCATCGAGGACACGGTGAGATCGGTTCAGCGGCTGAAAGAGATACATGCCCGGATCTGGCTCACCGGGCATGAGCAGGGAGTGTTCGAGGAAGAGCCCGGTGTCCTGTGGGATCACTACGTGGGCGTCATTTACAGCAGAGAGGCCAGGCTCCTCGATTTTCTGGCCAGGCCCCGCACGTTTCAGGAGATCACCGGGGCGTGGATCCTGTACGGAAAACCACGGGAGCCCAAGGATTTTTTCGAGTTGGGTGAGCGGCTTCACATGAAGAAACACCTGGAAAAACTCATGGCCGAAGGCCGCGTTTCGTTTGACGGTGAACGTTACCATAGAGAATCGGCGTGACCTTATTTTCATTGGGAAGGAGGGGCGCAGGAAATGGAAATCCCCGAAGAGCATCGAATGATCGTGGAGACCGTCCGGAAGTTTACGGAAAAAGAGATCGTTCCCCTGGCCGATAAAATGGACCGGGAAAATTACTGGCCCGGGGACCTCTTCCCGCGTTTGGGCGAACTCGGCGTCCTGGGTCCCACGGTCCCCGAGCAATACGGCGGGATCGGCAGCGATCCCCTGGCCCAGGTCCTGATCACCGAGGAACTGGCCAAGGGCAGCGCGGGGGTGGCCCTGAGCCACGGGGCCCACTCCAACCTTTGCACCCACAACCTGCACGCAAACGCCAATGAGAGGCAGCGGGAGCGTTACCTGCCCTCGCTCTGCAGCGGCGAAAAGGTGGGAGCCCTTGGTCTCACCGAGCCAGGCGCCGGCTCGGACGCCGTGGGGATTCGTACGACGGCGGTACACAAGGGAGACGTCTACGTACTCAACGGCAGCAAGATGTTTATTACGAACGCCCCCATCGCGGATGTAATGATAATCTACGCCAAGACGGATCCTGGGGCGGGCTCCCGGGGGATTACGGCGTTCATCGTGGAGAGCGGTTTCCCGGGATATTCCGTTTCCGGAAAGATGGACAAGCTGGGCCACCGCTGCTCCCCCACGGGCGAAGTGATCCTGGAAGATTGCGTGGTTCCGGCGGAAAACGTTCTCGGCAAGGTAAACAAAGGCGTGGCGGTGATGATGGCGGGTCTAGATATCGAACGGGTAATGGTGGCCGGCCTGGCGCTGGGTATTGCGGAGGCTGCATTTGACGCCTCCCTGCGCTACGCCCGGGAGCGGGAGCAGTTTGGAAAGCCCATCGCCCATTTCCAGCTCATCCAGGCCAAGCTGGCGGACATGTACACGAACATCGAGGCGGCACGCCTGCTGACCTATGATGTGGCCGTTCGCACAGCCCGCGAGAGCCGGCTGCGCAAGGAGTCCGCGGCCTCGGTGCTTTTTGCGGCGGAAATGGGCACCAGGGTCTGCCTGGAGGCGGTGCAGATCCACGGAGGATACGGGTACATGCTCGAGTTCCCCGTAAACCGCTACCTGCGGGATGCGAAACTCCTGGAGATCGGGGCCGGCACTTCCGAGATCAGGCGGCTGCTGATCGCGAGAGAACTGCTGAAATAGGAGGAACACGAGATCTTCCTTGAGTCGCGAGGCCCGGCCGCACGGTCGGACGCGGCGATGCCAGGCGGTTCGGCCGACCGGCAGCCACAAAATTCTTGACACGCGCAAAGGGGCGGGGTATGGAGAACGGACATTCGTTCGAAGGCCCTGGATGCGGACCATGAGCCGGGCCATCCCCGTGGTGCGGTCCCACCGGGGCCTTGCTTCCCGGCAAGGCCCCTTGGAAGCGCCCGGACCGTGATCCGTCGCTCACCTGCAAACCCCCGGAGGGAGCCATCCCCCCATGATCAAGACCAACATCAAGGATCCCGAGCGCGTCCGGAAAAGACAGGAACAGATCTGTCGCGGGGCCATGAAGGTTTTCAGGAGGAAAGGCTTTCATGCCACCTCCATGCGGGAGATCGCCGCGGCCACCGGCATCAGCCTGGGCAACATCTACGACTACATCGAAAAGAAGGAAGACATACTCTTCCTGGTCCATAACTATATTTTGAGCCGCATCTACCGTCAGTTCGAGGAGGGTGTCAAGGCTTCCGACAACCCTGTTGAACAGCTCAGGAGCGTGATGCGCGGCAATCTCCAACTCACCATTCAGCTCCGCGAGGAGATTCTATTCATCTATACTGAAACCAAGTCCCTGGAAAAACGATTTCTTACGGAGGTCCTGAAAAAGGAAGCGGAGTTCGTGGCGCGGTTCGAGACCTTGATCCGGCAGGGTGTGGATCGGGGTGTGTTCCGGTGCGACAGACCGGGGCTCTTCGCCAATATCATCGTTTATCTACTCACCATCTTTCCGTTGCGGGGCTGGAACATCCTCAGGACCCACACGGAAGAAGAACTGATCGAGGAAGTGACCCGACTCATCCTGGCGGGGCTGGGAGTATAGATACAGGTGCGCCGGGGAGCGGAAAGTTCCCCCCCGGATCGGCGCGGGGGCTTTGAATGAAGGGAGGTGGGCCATGGCCGTCGATTATGAAAAAACGGGGCGGATCGTGGTGGTTACCATGAACCGGCCGGAGGCCATGAACTGTCTGAACGAGGCGGACCTGGAGGCCCTGGCCGAGGCGTGGGCCGAATTCGGCAGGGATGACGGGGCGTGGGTCGCCATTCTTACGGGTGCGGGCAACAAGGCCTTCAGCGCCGGTGCGGACCTTGCCGAGTTGATCCCCAAGCTCAATTCGGGCGAGATGCCCATCTCCCCAACGATTCCCGCCTTCCTCAAGAACGTGGACTGCTACAAACCGATCGTGGCGGCGGTGAACGGCTTCTGCCTGGCGGGGGGGACCGAGATCCTCCAGGCCACGGACATCCGTATAGCGGTGGAAGAGGCCACCTTCGCCCTGACCGAAGTGAAACTGGGCCTTTTCCCCGTGGCCGGCTCCACGGTGCGCCTCCCCAGGCAGATTCCCTATTGCCGGGCCATGGAGATCCTGCTCCTGGGCGAGCCCGTGACCGCCGTTGAGGCGCTTGCCATGGGCCTAATCAACCGCGTGGTCCCGAGGGAGAAACTCATGGAGACGGCCATGGGGGTGGCCGAACGCCTTTGCGCCAACGGTCCTCTGGCGCTCCGCGCCATCAAGGAGTCCGTGCTTGCGGCCTATGACGTTCCGCCCCGCCAGGCCTATTACCTGGAGGCCTTCCTGGCGAGCCGCGTGTTCGGGTCCCGGGACGCGGCCGAAGGGCCCAGGGCGTTCCTGGAAAAGAGAAAACCCGTCTTCGAAGGCCGATGAACAGGTGACGAAAGAGGGAGGTTGACATGATGCGGCGCGTGGCGATCGTGGAGGTGGCCCTGAGCCCCGCAGGGGAGTCGGCAGACAACTACCTGGACCAGGTCTACCGAGTGTGCCGGGAGGTCCTTGACAAGGCGGGAATCACCCGGGAGGATGTGGGCACGGTGGTGAGCGCTTCTTCGGACGTTTTTCACGGGGGGGTGTCCTGCGCCAATGCCTATTACTGGGACTCGGGTGCTGCGTTTCTCAAGAACGGCACCCGCCAGGACGGGGAATCCCTTCTGGCCTTCAGTTACGCCGTGATGCGGATCCTCACGGGCCATTACGACACGGCCCTCGTTCTGGGGCTGTGCAAGGGATCGGAAAACCCCGACAACGACATGATCACCCATTTTTTTACCGATCCCTTCTACCAGCGCCCCCTGGGCCTTAACGAGACCGTGGCGGCGGGGCTACAGATGCGGGCTTACCTGGAACACTCCGGGACCACCGAGGAGCAGTGCGCCCGGGTGGTGGTGAAAAATCTGGGAAACGCCCTGCGCAACCCCAACGCCCACCGGAAGGGGCGCCTGGACGTGGACACGGTCCTGCGTTCCCCCAAGGTAATGGATCCCCTCAAAGAACTCGAATGCGCCCCCAAGTCCGAAGGTTTCGTGGCCCTGCTCCTGGCCTCCGAGGATAAGGCAAAGAAACTCACCAAAAGGCCTGTGTGGTTCCGGGGTTTCGGCTCTTCCATGGATTTCTTTTACCTGGGAGATCGGGACATGGGGAGCGGCGTCCTCGCCCAGGCGGCAAAACGGGCCTATGACATGGCGGGCATACGGGATCCCGTCAAGGAAATCCACGTGGCCGAAGTGACCGAACCTTACGCCTTCCAGGAACTGCTCTGGTACGAGGGGCTCGGGTTTTGCGGCCCCGGAGAGGGAGGAAAATTCCTGGACACCGGGGCCACTGCTCCGGAAGGCTCGCTGCCGGTCAACCCTTCAGGAGGCGTGCTGGCCGCCAATCCCTACGTAAGCCGCGGCCTTTGCAGACTGGCCGAAGTGACCCTCCAGATCAGGGGACAGGCGGGCGAGAGGCAGGTGGACCGGGAGGTGGAAACGGGCCTGGCCCACGGGACCCACGGTTTTGCGGGTCAGTTTCACGCAGTGGCCGTGGTAGGCGCCTGAAGCGCGGGCTGCTGCCGTATGAAAGGAGGGGCAAGGGATGCCCGACAAGCACTTTCACACGAAAAAGCACGATGTATGGTTGCCTTACCGGTTCTCGGCGGGCCCGGTCTTCGAGCGCTTCTTCGAGGGCTTGAAAGCGGGGAAAATCCTGGGCAATCGTTGTCCCCGGTGCGAGAGAGTGCTCGTACCCGCCCGCACTTTCTGCCCCCGGTGTTACGTGGATATGGGACAGTGGGTGGAAGTATCGCAGGAAGGACGGCTTGTCACCTGGACCATGAGCACCGAGCCCTTCTTCGGCATGAGGACTGATCTGCCCTACGTCGCCGGGCTGATTCACCTCGACGGGACCAATTGCAATTTTATGCACCTGCTGGGCGGATTCGAGACCATGGACATCGAGGCGGTGCGCGAAAGGCTGAAGGGTTCGGTGCGGGTCAGAGCGGTGTGGAGGGAAGAACGGGAAGGGGACATGCTGGACATCAAGTATTTCGAAGCTGCCGACTGAGGAGACGGCAAAGAACGGAGCAGGTCGGCCCAGAGGGCTGGATCCGGGAGGAGAGATCTTCCCCCCGGAGCGCCAGGGAGGAGAGACGACATGATCACGCGGGACAAGAAAGGGAACCCCATCCTGGAGGCGGAAGCGAGGATTCCGTATGAACTTGCCCTGGGACCCACCGTGCATCGGTTTTTCGAGGGGTTCAAGCAGAGAAAGATTCTTGGGACTCGATGCCATGCGTGCGGCCGCGTGTTGGTGCCCGCCAGGAGTTTTTGTCCCCGCTGTTTCGTGGATATGAACGAATGGGTGGAGGTGTCCCAGGAGGGCAGGGTTCTCTCCTGGGCGGTCACCAATTACGAGTATTTCGGGATGCCCACCAAGCCCCCGTTCATCCAGTCGCTGATACTGCTGGGGGGTACCGACTGCGGGTTCATGCACTTGATCGGGGGTGTTGACTTGAGTGACGTGGATCGGGTTGGACGGATCGTGAAGACCGGCATGACGGTCAGGGCTGTCTGGCGGGAATCTCGAACCGGGTGCATCATGGATATCCAGCATTTTGCGCCCGTGGACTGAACCGTACCGATCATGAACTCAAGGGACGGAACCTAAATTCCAAACAAATTAGGGAGGTATATCATGCCCAAAGCAATCGTAACTGCAGCCATTACCGGAAGTATTCACACGCCCACCATGTCCGAATACCTGCCCGTCACCCCGGAGCGGATCATCGAGGAAATCCTGGCGGTGCATGAGGCGGGAGGCGCCGTGTGTCACCTCCATGTGAGGGATCCTGAAAACGGGCGGCCCGTGACGGACCTGGACCTTTACCGGAAAATCGCGGAAACGGTGAAAAGCCGTTGCGACGTGGTGCTGTGCCCCACCACCGGCGGGGGCCTCGGCATGACGGCCGAAGAGCGGGTCCAGACGGTCAAGAGCCTCAGGCCCGAGATCGCCTCTTTCAACGCCGGTTCGGTCAATTTCTGTCTGTCCCCTGCCATGGGAAAGTACAAGGAGTGGAAGTACGACTGGGAGCCCGAGTATCTGGCCATGACGGAGGATTTCGTGTTCACCAACACCTTCAAGACCCTCAAGGAATTCGCGCGCTATTTCGCCGAGTACGGGACCAAACCGGAACTGGAGGTTTATGACGCGGGCATGATCAACAACATAGCCCACCTGATCGCCATGGGTCACCTGCAAAAGCCCGTATATATCCAGTTCGTGATGGGGGTGCTGGGCGGGATAACGCCGAGCCCCCAGAACCTCATGTTCCTAGTGGATTACGCCAGGAGGCTCATAGGCGACTTTGAGTTCTCCGTGTGCGTGGCGGGCCGCGCCCAGTTTCCCATCTGCACGCAGGCCCTGCTCCTGGGGGGACACGTCCGCGTGGGCCTGGAGGACAACCTGTATCTTGAAAAGGGCGTCAAGGCCAGGAGCAATGCGGAACAAGTGGCCAAGATCATCCGTATCGCCCGGGAACTGGGCATCGAACCGGCCACGCCGGACGAGGCCCGGACAATCCTGGGTCTCAAGGGTCTGGACAAGGTGGGTTTCTGATTAGGAGGCGTCAGGGACGGATCCCGGGGCGCTTCATGTTTTCGCAAGGACGGCAAACACCTGCCGGTTCAGGGAGGAAAGGAATCATGGCAAGAGCGGTGGCGGTGGTAGGCGTCGGCCAGACACGGTACGGCAACCGATCGGAAATGACCTACCCGGACCTCGTTAGGGAGGGCGTCCAGGCGGCGTTCGCCGACGCAGGGCTGGGACCCGAAGACGTGGACGGGGTGGTGTTCGGCACCATGCCTTCCATGATGGAGGGAGTGGCCATGACCCATTTCTACTTCGCCGACGCCCTGCGCGCCGTGGGAAAGCCCCTCATGAAGACGGAGACCTGTGGGACCACGGGGATGTCCCTGGCCATCACCGGATATTACTGGGTGGCCTCGGGTATGGCGGACGTGGTCCTGGTGGTGGGTTCCGAGAAGATGCACGAGGGTGACAGCCAGGCCACCATGTCCACGGTGGCCGAGCCCTTTTTCTTCCGCCCCTTCACCTCCGGGGCGCCGGGCATCTTTTCCATGCTGGCGCAGATGTGGATGGACCGGCACGGCATCCCGGAGGACAAGGCACGGGATGCGGCCGCCCGCGTCTCCGTGGATCATCACCGGGACGCCCTGGACAATCCTTACGCCCACATCAAGAAGGCTGTGACCATGGAGGAGGTGAAAGGGGCCCCGGTCATCGTCTATCCTTC
This sequence comes from Deltaproteobacteria bacterium, assembly GCA_019307945.1. Lineage (GTDB taxonomy): Bacteria > Desulfobacterota > DSM-4660 > Desulfatiglandales > Desulfatiglandaceae > B17-G16. Next base: position 30,256 of record JAFDIS010000021.1, read on the forward strand.
CAGGCTGTGGGACATCTGTCCCAACTCGGACGGAGCCTGTGCAGTGATCTTCGCCTGCGAGGAAAAGGTCAAGAAGATGTCCGGAAAGCCCGCCTGGGTTAAGGGTATCGGATTCTGCGGTGACGAATACTGGTTCGGGGACAGCGACAAGGTCTCTTGGGATGGCGCCCGGGAGACGGCCCGGCAGGCCTACGAGATGGCGGGAATCCGGGATCCCCTGAAGGAGCTGGACGTGGCCGAAATCTACAACCCATTCACCTACGTGGAACTCCAGCACTACGAATGCTTCGGGTTCTGCGAGGCGGGTACGGCCCCGGACAGGGTGCTGGACGGGACCTTTTCCAGGGGTGGGGAGTTGCCCTGCGACCCATCGGGCGGTGTCCTGTGTTCCAATCCCATAGGCGCAACCGCCCTGGTGAGGGTGGCCGAAGCGGCCCTCCAGGTGACGGGCCGCGCCGGGGAGCGCCAGGTGGAAGGCGCGAGACTGGCCTTGTCCCACGGCCTCGGCGGCGTGGCCCAGTTCAACGGAATCATGATCCTGGGGGCGGAACAGTGAAAGGGGGCAGGCCGTGAAACTAACCCGGATCACGGAAGTAGGGGTGGCGGTCCCGGACCTGGAAAAGGCCACGCGGCTCTTCGTGGAGCGCCTGGGGGCAAGGCCCGGGGAAATCGTCACAGTGAAACGTTACGGGATGCGCTACAGGATGTGCCGCGTGGGAAACGTGGATTTCGAACTAATGGAGCCCCTGAGCGACGATAGTGTCATCGCCTCGTTTCTCAGATCCAGGGGACCGGGCCTTCATCACGTGGCCTTTGCCGTGGACGACCTGGGGGCCGTGCTGGATATTCTCGCCGCGAAAGGCTCCAAGCTCATCGACCGGGAGCCCCGGAGCCTTCACGGCGGAAGGTACGCCTTTGTGCACCCCTCTTCCTTTGAAGGGGTGATGCTGGAATTGATCGAGTATCCCGAAGGGGCTGTCCTGCCCGGTTCGCCAGGCGGCAGTCCAAGTAGCAAGCTTGAAAACCAGGAGGATTGAAAATGAATTTCGATTTTTCACCGGAAGAACAGAAGGTCCTGGAAGAGGTCCGGGCCTTCATTGCGGCCGAAAAGACCCCGGAACTGGAGGAGGAAAGCCTCCGGATCGGGCATGTCTACGGCGGCCCGGAAGGCCGGAAGTTCATCAAGAAGTTTGCAGCCAATGGGTGGCTTACGCCCAACTGGCCCGAAGAGTACGGGGGCCTTGGGGCATCTGCCATGCTCACCTTCGCCATTCGGGAGACCATGGCCTACGCAGGGGGAATCCCTCTTATTTTCGTGGCCGCCCACATGGCGGGTCCCACCATCATGCACTTTGCAGACGAGGAGATGAAAAAGAAGTGGCTCCTGCCCATTGCTCGCGGGGAATACGAGTTCGCCCTGGGGTACACGGAGCCCCAGGCGGGCTCGGACCTCTCGGCGCTTCAGCTCCGGGCCGTTGATGTCGTGGCCGAGGACAAGGGGGACCACTTTCTCCTCAACGGCCAGAAGACTTTCAACACCCACACCCACGTGGCCGACTACCACTGGCTGGCGGTCAGGACCGACCCGGAGGCGGCAAGGCACCGGGGGGTATCCATGCTCATAGTGGACCTCAAGAGCCCGGGGATAACGATTCGGCCGATGATTACGCTGGCTGGATGGCAGACCAACGAGGTCTATTACGACGACGTGGTGGTGCCCAAGGAGAACCTGGTTGGAAAGAAGAACCGGGGATTTTATTACCTTATGGCGGCCCTGGATTTTGAGCGCATGTTCCCCATCGGGGTCTACCGAAAGCTCTTCGAGGACATCGTGGACTACGCCAGGGAGACGGTGAAAGGGGGAAAGCCCCTGAGCAAGGATCCCCTGGTCCGTCAGAAACTGGCCCAGGTGGCCACGGAGCTGGAAGTCTGCGACCTTCTTTTCTACCGCCTGGCCCACATGCTGGACAAGGGGGAAATCCCCAATTACCAATCGTCCATGCAGAAACTGTTCGCCACGGAAACCGCCCAGCACATCACCCAGGCCGGGATGGAGGTTCTGGGGCCTTACGGCCCATTGAAGAAGGGGTCCAAGCGGGCGGTCCTTGCGGGGCGGGTGGAGCACTTTCACCGGTGGAGCATTGTGGAGACCATCTACGCGGGCACGTCCGAGATCCAACGAAACATCATGGCCCACAGGGGCCTGGGCCTTCCGGCCAAGTGACGGGGAGGGATGAAAGATGGATTACGACCTGAACGAACAGCAGCATATGATCCAGGAGGCGGCGCACAAATTCCTGTCAAAGGAATGCCCCAGTGAATTTGTTCGAAAGATGGCGGAAGACGAAAGGGGATTTACGGACGAACTCTGGAAGGGGATGACGGACCTGGGTTGGATGAGTCTCCTGGTCCCGGAAGAATACGGTGGTTTCGGAGGCGATTTCCTGGATCTGGCGGTCCTGCTCTCAGAGATGGGGTACTTTGCCCTTCCGGGGCCCTACTTTTCCACGGTCGTTCTGGGGGGGCTGACTCTGCTGGAGGCCGGAAATGAGGAGCAGAAACGGGAAATGCTCCCGGAGCTTTCCCAGGGGAAGCGGTTCCTCACCCTGGCCTGGGTGGAAAAGGAAGGGACGTTTTCGCCCGATGGGATCCAGACGAAGGCAGATGCCGCCGGGAATGGATATGTGCTCAGCGGAACCAAGCTCTTTGTTCCGGACGCACACGTGGCCGACCCCATCATCTGTGCTGCCCGAACGGGGAAGGACCCCGAACAGGTCACGCTTTTCCTGGTGGATCCCAAAACCCAAGGCGTGACGATCTCGCCCCTGGAGACGATGGCGGGAGACAAACAGTTTGAAGTGGTCCTGGAAAACGCGGAAATACCGGCGGAAGGCGTGCTGGGCGAGGTCGACGGGGCGTGGCCCGTGCTGCGGAAGGTGCAGATGCTCGCGGCCGTGGCCAAGTGTGCGGAGATGGCAGGGGGCGCACGCAAGGCCATGGATCTGGTCCTTCCCTGGACCAAGGAGCGGATACAGTTCGGGCGGCCCATCGGGTCCTTTCAGGCGGTGCAGCACCACTGCGCCAATATGCTTACGTACCTTGATACCCTTACGCTCATGACCTACAAGGCCGCCTGGCGGATCTCGGCGGGCCGGCCTTACGAGGCGCAGGCCTCCATGTGCAAGGCCTGGGTGAGCGATTCATATCGCAAACTGGTGGCCCTGGCCCACCAGGTGCTGGGAGGCCTGGGATTCATGGAAGAGCACGACCTTGGTCTTTATTTCAAGAGGGCCAAGGAGGCGGAGATCTTTTTCGGGGACGCTGATTTTCACAGAGAGGAGACGGCTCGAAGGATGGGCCTGTGAGGGAGCGGGTAAGAGTCCCCCCCCAGGCCTTCCCCGTCGTGATGTTCAGCGGGGAGCCCTCCCGGGATCTCGGCTTTTGCGTCGGTCTGCAGGCGGGCGCGCCTCCTTGCCGCTGTTCGTATGGCCCGAGCAAGAGGGCCCAGGAGTTTTCGGCCCATGGGTATGAGGGGTGGCGTTGGAATGATCCCGGCTCCCCGGCATAATACCATCAGGAGAAACGCATGGAACTCGTCAAACTCTTCGAACCCATTACCATTCGAAACATGGTGGTCAAAAACCGCATCGTCATGCCCGCCATGGGCCTTGCCTACACTGGGGATTACACTTTCAACGAGCGCTTCGAGGCGTTCTACCGGGAAAGGGCCGAAGGCGGTGTGGGCCTCATGACCATAGGACCCCTGGCCATCGACCGGGTGGGAAGCGCACCATTCATGCCGGGCCTCTTCCTGGACGAGAACGTGGAGCGTATCGGGTCCTTTGTGGACGCCCTACACCGGGAAACCGACGTGAAGCTGGCCACCCAGCTTTTTCACATGGGCCGCTATGCCTTTTCGGCCGTTACCGGGATGACTCCCATCGCCCCTTCCCCGGTTCGAAGCAAGCTCACCGGAGAGACACCCAGGGAGATGACCCTCGAAGACATCCGGGAGGTCCAGGATGCCTTTGCCGAAGGGGCGCGCAGGGCCAGGGAGGCAGGGTTCGATTTTATCGAAATCCTGGCCTGCACCGGGTATCTCATCAGCCAGTTTCTCTCTCCCGTCACGAACCGGCGCGAGGACGAATACGGGGGGTCCCTGGAAAACCGGATGCGTTTCGGCCTCGAAGTGATTCAAAGGGTCCGGCGGGCCGTAGGCCCTGAGACGGCGGTGGGTATCCGCATTGCGGGGCACGACTTCATGGAAGGGGGGAACACGAACGTGGAGGCCGCCCGCTTTGCCGCCGAAGCGGAAAAAGCGGGCGTGGATGCGGTGAACGTCACGGGCGGCTGGCATGAAACCCAGGTGCCCCAGTTGACCACGAACGTTCCGCCCGGAAACTTCGTCTACCTGGCCCGCGGTGTCAAGCGGGCGGTTAGTGTCCCCGTCTTTGCCTCCAATCGCCTGGGGGATCCTTTCCTGGCGGAGCGGGCTCTCCGGGCGGGCAACTGCGACATGATCTGCTGGGCAAGACCGCTCATCGCCGACCCCATGCTCCCTGAAAAAGCGCGCACCGGGAGGTTCGAGGAGATCGTTCCCTGCATCGCCTGTAACCAGGAGTGCTTTGACGCCATCTTCTCGGGAGGGTCGGTCTCCTGCGTCATGAACCCCCGGGCGGGCAGGGAGGCCGCTCTACGGGTGGAGCCCGCTCCCAGGCCCAAGAAGATTCTGGTGGCGGGTGGAGGCCCGGGGGGCATGGAGTTTGCCGTGACCGCAGCCCGGCGTGGACATCGGGTCATCCTCTGCGAAAAGGAGAAAGCCCTGGGAGGGCAGGTGAACCTGGCCCGGGTGCCGCCGGGCAAAGCGGACTTTGGAAACGTGGTGCGGAGCCTTGCAGGCCGAATGAAGGCCTCGGGCGTGGAGGTGCGGCTGGGGACCCCCGTGACCCTGGAGACGGTGCGATCGGAGTCGCCGGACCTGGTGGTGGTGGCCACGGGTGCCGTGCCTGCGGCTCTCCCGGTGCCCGGCGTGGACCTGCCTCACGTGGTCCAGGCCTGGGACGTGCTCGCAGACCGGGTGGTACACATCGGGGACCACGTGGTGGTGGTGGGGGGAAGTGCAACGGGGTGTGAGACGGCCCACACCATCGCGGCCATGGGTGCGCCCGATCCTTCCACCCTGGCCTTTCTCATGGCCCACGGTGCGGAGACCCCCCAATTCATGACCCAGATGATCCATGAATCCGGCAGGGACATCACGGTGATCGACATGGTACCCCGGTTTGCGGACAACGTGGGCAAAACCTTCCGGTGGTCCCTCCTCAAGAGCCTGAAACTGGCCGGGGTGAAACTCAAGCCCAGGCACAGGCTCGTGGAAATCAGGCCAGGGGAGGTGTTGGCGGAAAAGGACGGAGAGAGGATCACTTTGAAGGCCGATACGGTGGTGCTGGCCACCGGATCCCTTCCCGAGGACAGGCTGGTCCAGGAACTTGAAGGATCGGGCGTTCCTTTGATCCTCCTAGGGGACGCCAAGGCGCCTCGCAAACTGACCGATGCTGTCCGGGAAGGATTCGAGGAGGCCCTGAAGATCTGATGCCCATGGGCGTTGGTGAAAGGAGAGTGTCATGAAGTATTTCGAAGATTTTGAGCCCGGCCAGAAATTTGTGACAAGGGCCCGGACCATCACGGAGGCTGATATCGTCATGTTTGCGGCCTTCAGCGGCGACTGGTATCCCCTGCACACGGACGCCGAATACGCGAAAAAGAGCCCCTTCGGCGAGCGCATTGCGCACGGCATGCTGGTCCTTTCGGCCACTTCGGGGCTCCTGCCCCTTTACGAGTGGGCCATCGTGGCCTTTTACGGCATGGACAAGGTACGGTTCAGCCTGCCCACAAAGATAGGGGACACGCTCCACGTGGAAATCGAGGTCCTGGAGAAGGAAGACAAGGGGGATCCGGGCGGCGTGGTGACATACAGGAACGTCGTTAAAAACCAGCGGGGCGAGGACGTGGGATTTTCCATCGTCAAGATCTTCATCGCCAAGAAACCGCAGGAGTAAAGGGAAGGTGGCAATGAAAAAAGAGTGGCTCTTCGAGGAAGAGCATGAAATGTTTCGCGACTCCCTGAGGCGCTGGGTTGCCGAGGAACTGGCCCCCTTTGCTGATGAATGGGAAGAGCAGGGCGAATTCCCCATGGAATTGTACAGGAGAGCCGGGGAACTGGGGTTTTTCGGCGGGGCCATGCCCGAGACGTATGGCGGCGTGGGCGGCGACTTTCGGTATCATACCGTATTTTCAGAGGAACTGGCCCATAGCCGGTCCGGGGGGGTGTCCGCAGGCCTGGGACTTCACGGCTTCGTTGCGCTTCCTGCAGTGGCGGCTTTCGGAAACGACGAGCAGAAGCGCCGGTTCCTGGAGCCCGGCATCAGGGGCGAGAAGATCGGAGCCCTGGCCGTGACGGAACCTGACACCGGTTCCGACGTGGGGGGTATTCGCACCAAAGCGGTTAGGGACGGGGATGAATATGTGATCAACGGATCCAAGATGTTCATCACCAACGGCGCCCGAGCGGACTTCTACATCGTGGCCTGCAAGACTGACCTGGAAAGAGGTTACAAGGGAGTGAGCCAGATCCTTGTGGAGAAGGGAACCCCCGGCTTCAGCGTGAGCCGCAAGCTGGACAAGCTGGGATGGCGGGCTTCCGACACGGCGGAGCTGGCCTTTGATGACGTGAGGGTTCCCGTGGGAAACCTCCTTGGAGAGGAAAACAGAGGCTTTTACCAGATCATGCACGGTTTTCAGACCGAACGGCTTGTCATGGCCGTGGGGTCCGTGGCCGCGGCCCAGCGCTGCTTCGACATCACGATGAAGTATGCAAAGGAAAGAAAGGCCTTTGGAAGACCTATCGGGACGTTTCAGGTGAACCGGCACAAGTTCGCCGACATGCTCACCTGGATCGAGGCGGCGCGCAGGCTTACCTACCACACCATATGGCTTTTCATCAACGGGCTGGACTGCGCCAAAGAGATCGCCATGTGTAAGGTGTATGCATGCGAGACGGCCGTGAAGGTGGCCGACATGTGCATCCAGATCCACGGCGGCTACGGCTACATGATGGAATACGAGGTGCAGCGTATCTGGCGGGATCAGAGGATTCAGCCCATAGGCGGGGGCACTTCGGAGGTGCAAAAAGAGATCATAGGAAGGCTCCTGGGGCTGTAACAGAAAAGATCGGTATATCGAACGCCTGGGCGGCCTAAGATACCGAGCGTCCCCAAAGGATGCCCGGGGCTGGCGCGCCACGGCATCCGAAAGAGGTTTGTCCGGTCGGGACCGGAGACGGTCTCCCGGAATGGAGCGTATTGAATGAGCAGACTGAAAGAGATGATGCCGCAGGAGGCGGTCCACCAGCGCAGTGTGACCATGAGGACCCATCCCCTGGACGATGAGCGGGTGATCGTGGAGGGGTGGCTCAGGGATGATCGCCTGGTGGACGCCTTTTACTGGGACGGCAGGGATCGGCCCGCCGGCGTGGTGCACTGGATGTGTGTGCGCCTGCTTGTGGGGGATTGGCCGCTGAAGATTCTTGACGCCGAGGCGGAGATGCCCGGAATTCCCCACGAACTCTGTGAGACCACAAAGGAATCGGTCAAGAAGATAATTGGGCTGCCCATTGTAGCGGGTTTTACGGAAAGGGTCCGCGGTCTTTTGGGAGGGGTGGAGGGCTGCGCCCACCTCACCTATCTCATCGTGGCCATGGGCCCTGCGGCCCTTCACGGATACTGGGCCCAGAGGTCCAGAAAAAGAAGGCCCCTGCCCCGATCGATGGAAGAATTCCAGGGGCTCCAATACCTTCTTAACAGTTGCGCCCTGTGGAGGGAGGAAGGCCCCATGGTGCAGGAGGTGCGCAGGGTCATTGAAGAGAGAAAGGAGGGCGGTCAGTCTCCGGTTGTTCGGAGCGTTGATTCACCATAAAGGAACTCGTGGTGCGCCGGCGGCACGCCATGGGTAGGCTCCCCTTTCAAGGAGTACCCCGGGCATCTCTGGGCCTGTTTTGCAAGGGCCTTCCAAAATCGGTGCCCCGGGCCTCGAATCACGGCACGTACACCGCGTGGAATTGGGCGGAGCATTGCATTTCCTCAGGGCGTTCCGGTTGCCTGGCGGACATGCGATTCTTGCGAATTCAACGCAAGGCGGCCGGCCCGGTTGGAGACCCATTTCACAGGAGGTGAGGGGGCATGAACAAGTCGCAGGTAATGGAAGAACTCAAAGAGATTCAGGCCCGTTACGAGGATGAGGTGACGCGGCTCCTGCAAAAATTGCCTGAAGGCGATCGGGAATACTTCACACCTTCGGGCCTTCCCGTGAAACCCCTTTACTCGCCGGCGGATGTGCCTGATTTCGAATACACCGCCGACCTTTCATTCCCGGGCCGTTTCCCCTACACCCGGGGCGTGTTCCCCGCGGGCTACCGCACCCGGGGGCTTCACATCCGGCAGGTCACGGGCTTCGGCACCGCCGAAGAGACGAACAAGCGGTGGCGTTTCCTTCTCTCTCACGGGGCCAACGCCCTTTCCGTGGTACCTGATGACGGCTCCGGACACCGAGCGGATAGCGACGATCCCAGGGTCCGGGGCCTCGTGGGCAAGGGGGGCGTGGCCCTGGATACCCTTTACGATTACGAGACCCTGTTCGACGGGATCGACATTCGTAAGTACTCGGTTCATCTCATCACCACCAATGCCTACGGGCTTGCCTGCTATCTCGCCCTGGCCGAACAACGCGGGATCGCTCCGTCCGAGCTTCGGGGGAGCATGTCCAACTGGATGCGGCCCGACACGGAATGCCTGGACATCCTGGAATACTGTGCCAGGAACGTGCCCCTGTTCAACGCGGGGTACCTGGACATGCGCAATGTCCGGGAGGGGGGCTGCACTGCAGCCCAGGAGATCGGATTCGGTGTGGCCGTGGCCATGGCGGGGTGCGACGCCTTGCTGGAGCGGGGGCTGGAGGTGGACGATTTCCTCCACCGCCTTACCTGGTTCATCAACGCGGGGCCGGAGTTTTTTGAGGAGGTGGCAAAATTCCGTGCACTTCGCAAGGTGTGGGCCTCGGTGTTCCGGGACCGATACGGCGCCAAGGACCCGAGGTCCCTCATGTGCCGCATGCACTGTCAGACCTATGCGCCCACGCTGACCATCCAGCAGCCCTTCAACAACCTGATTCGCAGCACGGTTTATGCCATGGCCGCGGTCATGGGCGGGGTCCAGTCCCTTCACGTCAATTCCTTTGATGAGGCCCTGTCCATCCCCACGGAGTTTTCGGCCCTGCTATCCGTGAGAACCCAGCAGATCCTGGACCTGGAAACAGGTATCACCAAGGTGGTGGACCCCCTGGGCGGCTCCTATTACGTGGAATGGCTCACCAGGGAGCTCGAGCGCGAAGCCCTGGATATCGTGGAGCAAGTCCAGAAACGGGGAGGAGGGTTCAAGGCCTGGGATTGGATGTGTCGGGAGATCCGGGCCGCTGCCGTCAAGGCCCAGGCTGCGTTCGACCGGGGGGACCGGAAACTGGTGGGCGTCAATACCCTGGTGGAGGAAGAAGACATCCAGATGAAGGCTTTGAGGGTCCTTGAAAAGCATGCGGAGTTCGAGGCCCTGTTCGAGTACTCAACGGAATTCGCGGAAAAACAGATCAGGCGCGTGGAGAAGGTGAAACGGGAAAGGGACGAGGAAGCAGTCGTCCGGGCCCGTGAGGAACTGGCCGGCGCCATGCGGGAGGGGCGAAACATGGTTCCCCCCCTGGTGGAGGCGGTGAAGCAGGGGCTGACGCGCGGGGAATTCGCCCGGGTCAAGGCGGAAGTCTACAATTCGCCCGGAGAAGGGCCTTACGTGTGCGCGCCCCCTGCCGTTCTTGCCTGAGAGGAGGTGCGAAATGCCGGACGAGCGAAAGATGAGGGTCCTCTTAAGTCGGGACGACTGGTACCACCAGCGGGGCTACTGGGTGATTGCAAGCGCCCTGAAGGACGCGGGCTTCGAGGTGGTCCTGGGAGGCATCCAGACGCCTGTGGATATCGTCCAGACGGCCCTGGAAGAGGACGTGGACGTGGTGGGCTACCGCATCATGGATGGTGCCCCCAAGGTCCTGCTCCCCATTCTTTTTGAGGAAATGGAAAAGCGGGGGGGGCGCGATATTCCCGTGGTGGTGGGGGGGATCGTGCCGGAAAAGGAAGAAACCGTGTTGCGGGAACTGGGCGTGCGGGATGTCTTTCATCCTTACAGCCCCTTGCAGGAGATAACGGAGCGTATTCGGCGAATCGCCATGGAACGGCGCCGTTCCCGAAGCGATTCTGAAGATGAGAAGCCGTGACCGAGAGACCTGAGAATCCTTCCAAGGCCCTCAACCCCTTCGGCGCACTGGTGGGCCTTGCGTTCGCGTCGTGCGAAAAGGGATTCAGCCGTTTCGTCCTGGAGGTCCGGGACGCGCTCATGAATCCCCACCGGGTGCTCCACGGCGGCGCCTTCTATGCCATGGCGGATACGGGCATGGGCCACGCCCTGTACACCCTCCTTGGAGAAGGGGAGATGTGCGCCACGGTGGAGGTGAAGATCAACTACTTCGGACCCGTGAGATCGGGGACGCTCACCTGCGATACGCGTGTGGTTCATAAAGGACGCAAACTGGCCACCTTGGAATCGGAGGTGAGAAACGGGGAGCGGTTGGTGGCCAAGGCCCTTGGCACCTACTACATCTTCACGCCGCAGATATCATAAACCGATCCCATTCCTACGCACACTTTTCGGCAGGGCCGGGATTCGCGGGAAAAAGCGCCACTATTTCCAATCCTTAACCCGCGTGGCCCGAATCACTTGAAAGGGCAGGGGAACCGGGCTTCAAAAGAGGCCTTGTGCGGTTGACAGGTGCGGAAGGGCTGGTCTATAAGCGGGGTATTAGGCCTTGTGCCTGGGGACGTCCAAGACTTTGCGCTGACCCCAGGGGGGGCGGCAACGCAAGAATAGCGAGAGGCCTTGTCAAGGGTCTGCATCAACCCAATTGCCACCGGAATCGTGAGAGGCACCGCGGGTGTTCCTTCAACAACCCACAACATAAAGGAGGGAAGACAAGATGGGCGTACACGACTACACGATCTACGACTACATCTGCAGGAATGCGACCCTGTACCCGAACGATGACTGTATTGTTTTCGGGGACAAACGACTCACCCACAAGCAGTACAAGGAGAAGTGCGACCACCTGGCTGCCGGTTTGATCAAGGCGGGGGCGGAAAAGGGAGACCGTTTGGGAGTCGTGGCGCACAATTGTGACGAGTTCATGATCCTCTATGGCGCGGCGGCCAAGATCGGGGCCATCGTTCTGCCCGTAAACTGGCGTTTTCAGCAGGACGAGGTGGAATACGTGCTCAACGACTGCACGCCGAAGTTTCTATTCGCGGGGCCCGACTACCGCGAGACCGTGGCCAAGGCGGCGCCCAACGTGCCCTCCGCGCAAAAGTGCTTCACTATCGGGGGCGGCGATGCGGGCGACGGGTTTGAGCTCTTCAGTTCCCTGTACACCGAGGAGGACGCGGACCAGGAATACGACATCCCGGCTGACTCCGGCTTTGTCATCATTCACACGGCCGCAGTGGAAGGCAAACCCAGGGGGGCACTCCTGAGCCAGCAGAACGTGGTGGTGTGCAACATGGGGATGATGATCGAGTGGGGTTTCACCAAAACGGATTGTCACATCTGCATCCTGCCCCTGTTCCACATTGCAGGTCTGGCCCTGGCCATGGCGGTGATGCACGCGGGCGGTAAAAACGTGATTCTTGAGCGGTTCGACCCGGAACTGACGCTCCGGCTCATCGAGAAGGAGAAGGGTACCGCCTTTTTCAACTTTGCACCCATCCTGAAGATGCTCATGGACAAGTACGAGGAAGGCTCGTACGATATTTCCAGCCTCAGGGCCGTCTCCGGCCTGGATCATCCCGACAACGTGAAGCGTTTCCTGGAGCTTGCGCCCAACGCCCAGTACATGACGGGCTTCGGACAGACGGAAGTCATGGGAGTGACCGGCGGTCTTGCTTCCGAAAGACCAGGCAGCGCAGGCAGGCCCTCACCCTTTGTCCGGGTCGCCCTTTTCGATGACTACGACAACGAGGTGCCCGTGGGAGAACCCGGCGAGATCTGCGCCAGGGGTCCCGCCGTGTTTCTGGGTTACTGGGGAAGGGATGAGGACAACGCATACACCTTCCGCAACGGCTGGCATCACACGGGTGACATAGGCCGTTTCGACGAGGACGGCTACCTCTACTACGTGAAGCGAAAGGCCCAGAAGGAACTCATCAAGCCGGGCGGCGAGAACGTCTACCCGGCCGAGGTGGAAAAGGTGATCCTGGAGCACGAGGCCGTGGCCGAGACCAGCGTGATCGGCGTGCCTGACAAAGAATGGGGCGAGGCCATCAAGGCCATCTGCGTGCTCAAGCCGGGAAAGACACTTGAGGCACAGGAACTGATCGATTTCGTGGCCTCCAAGATCGCCCGGTACAAGAAGCCCAAACACGTGGTTTTCGTGGACAGCCTGCCCAAAACGGATGACGGTGAAATCGACCGGGATCAGTTGAAGAAAGATCACGGCGGAAAATACTGATTGGAAAAAGTCTGCGCCGGCATATGTTGAAGAGCCGGCGTGGACTTTCCCTTTTTGTGGAAGGCTGAAAATGAGGGGATCGCAACGAAGACCCCGCGGCTCGCAACGAGCGCGGGGTCTTCGTTGCGGGGTGCGCCGGGGCATGTCCGCTCCCTTTTCCGTGCTTCCTGCATGATCGAGCCTCATCCAAACCGCTGCATGATCCGCTCCCTCCCATATCAGCGTCCGAACTTGTCGAAAACCCCCGTCCCGCCCAAACATGATGACGTCCGCGTTTGCTTGACATGCCGGACAGGACCTCGCTATGCTTGCTTATTGAGATTTTGCGTGAATTCTCATTCGAGAATAGATTGGAAAATGCAGGAACAGATAAAGGGAGGAGGAAGACAATGGGACTGTTGGATGGAAAGGTGGCGATTGTCACGGGTGCCGGCCGAGGTGTCGGTCGGGCGGAGGCCTTGGCTCTGGTCAACGAGGGTGCCAAGGTCGTCATCAATGATCTGGGAGGGTCCGTGGACGGGACCGGGGGCAGGAGTCGGGTCGCCGACGAGGTTGTGGCGGAAATTAACGACATGGGCGGACAGGCCGTGGCGGATTACTCGGACGTGGGTACGTTGGAAGGTGTGGACACCATGATCTGGCGGGCCCTGAGCAAGTTCGGGAGGCTGGATATCATGGTGCACAATGCCGGCATCCTGCGTGACAAGACCCTGTTGAACATGGACGAGACGGATTGGGATCTTGTCCAAAAAGTCCATGCGAGAGGAACCTTCCTGTGCACACGGGCCGCGGGACGGGTTATGAAGACCCAGGGGCAGGGCGGTGTGATCATGAATACGACGTCCATGTCAGGGCTCATGGGAAATTTCGGCCAGGCCAACTACAGCTTTGCCAAGGCTGGTGTGTATGGTTTTACCAAGACCGTGGCCGCGGAACTGGGCCGTTTCGGGATCAGGGTCCACGCCATCTGTCCGAACGCCTATACGCGGATGACCGCGGACCTCCCCGCCTTGAAAGACTTCAAGGAAGAGATGCTGGATCCGGCAACGCTGGCACAACTGGTGGTGTTTCTGGCCTCGGATCTATCCAGGGAACTCACTGGACGTGTGATCATGGCACACGGGGGCACCATCGGCGTGAAGGTGACGGAGTTCAAGATGGCAATGGCAAAGGGTTTCAACACAAAGGACGGCATCCCCACGGCCCGCGATATCGCCGAGAACATCGATAAGGTTCTGATTCCCGATCCGGATCTGGAGATTATGGGGGCCTTCAACTTCGACTAGGAGGCTCTCGAAAAACAGTCATCCGGGCTGTGACGTGCGATGGGGTCATTGATTTGTGAATTCCTCGGCCGACTTTAGCCCGGGTGCCTGTTCAAATCTCCTCTGCTTGTTCGTGATTAGCGTACGCTGCAAGGGTCTTGAGTTCGGGCTTGACATGAGGGCGTTCATGGGTGCGAGCGGCCTCATGTACAGCGGCCGTCGCAAATTCTTGGGCTGAATCGGGGGGCTGAAGTCAGTATCACATCTGGCCGAGGATTCCATGGTCACGCTGAAGGAACAGCCGCCTTATCTCCAAACACTCCCTCCCGGGGGTTCCCCGGAACGCCTTGTCACCACCTCCCAACCCCTTGTATCGGCTTCCACTTGATTTGCAGGAGGCGCAGGATTCGTTTTCAAGATCCCGTCTTTGGCGCGAACAAACACTGAGTCTTCACGCGACGACTTCAGGCTCAGGACCACCCGCGTACTGAGCGACGGCCTGCCTACCCTGGTGGTATATGCCCCCACCACGATTTTCCGCGCCCGGGAGTTGAGCATGGTTCGTATGATCTTCCCTTGCCTCGTGATTTGCTCCCCGCGGGCCATTTTTTCCTCCCGTTTCTTGAGCCTCTACCTACAAATCGGCATTTTTCCGAAAAAAGGATTGGGCTACGATCGGATTTGGCAAGGTGGCCGGTTACAATGTGAAACAGAAAAAAACAGGGGCTCTCAAAATGGGGCTTGACATAATGACAGTTAACTGTTATATTTTTGTCATGGAAGAAAAAAAATACACGATTCAAGACCTCTGTGATCTTTCTGGATATACAAGAAGAACAATTAGATACTATGTCCAGGAAGGCCTTTTGGAGCCACCGGCGGGAAGGGGGCGTGGAGGCTTTTATTATGACAGTCATTTGAAAAGACTTCTTCAAATAAAGGCCTTGCAGGACAAGGGACTGAAACTTGCCGCAATCCAGGAACTGGTAAAAGGAAGGGAGAGGCCCGAACTCCAACCCTCCAGGGAGTTGTGGGTGAAGTACCTTATCGATCGTGGGATTGAAATCCACATCACCCGGGAACTGGAGGAGAAAGAGAGGAAGAAAATTGCAGAAATCATCCGGGTTGCCAGATCAATTATTGAATCAGGAGGAAAAGGGCATGACTGAAACCAATGGCCTTGTTCCCTTGCTGGGTGTGAAAGTCGAGGCGGATATCCTGGGCTGGGGGGCAAGGGTCAAGGTATCGCAGAGGTTCAGGAACCTGGAAGCGAGGGCAATAGAAGCCGTGTACAAATTCCCGCTGCCGGAAGGTGCGGCCATATGCGGTTTCAAGGCGATTGCGGATGGGAAAGTGATCCGGGGGGAGGTGGAAGAGCGCGAAAAGGCCTTCGAGATTTATGATGATTCCCTCGCAAGGGGTGATGGCGGTTATCTTCTGGACGAAGAACGGCCAAATATTTTCACCCTTTCCGTCGGGAATCTGAATCCGAATGCCGACGTCACGGTGGAGATCGATTATCTCACGCTTCTGGATACGGAAGGCCCAAAGACGAGATTTTTTCTGCCCACCACTATTTCCCCACGGTACCTCCCGGAAGATATGGAAGAGGACGACGGCATACCCCCTGAGAGTAAGCTCCATCCCCCCTATGCCTCAAATGTCCCCTATGGGCTGTCCATTTCTCTCCGTATTCACAAGGGGAATCTCTTGGAAGGTGTGGAATCTCCAAGTCATCAAATACGCGTTGAAAACATGAAAGATGACCCGGTGAACGTAACCTTGTCCACAGAATCTGTGAAGATGGACAGAGATTTTGTCCTCTACATGGAATACCAGGATGCCTACGTGAACAGGGCCTACCGCTACCGGGAGGACGGGGAAGTCTTTTTCCAGGTGGATTTTTATCCGGAGAGGGATCCGCAGGACTCCCTGAGTAAAGACAAACAATCGCTTCAAGGACACGGTGAAATAGTCTTTGTGGTGGATTGTTCGGGTTCCATGGCAGGAGATTCTATCCATGAAGCGAAGAGGGCCCTGGAGATCTGCCTCAGGGCCCTAGACCAGGGCACCTCGTTTAATATCTACCGGTTTGGATCGACGTTCGACCGCCTCTTTCCCGCTTCCCGGGATTACTCAGAAAAAAGTCTGGAGACGGCCCTCGACTATTTAGAGAAAATGGACGCCGACCTTGGAGGCACGGAAATCCTGGGGCCCTTTGAGGAGGTCTATTCTACTGAATCTCCGAAAATGAAAGGCAGGCGTTCCATCATCCTGATCACGGATGGGGAGGTTGGGAACGAGGCTGAAATCATTGCAAAAGCGAAGAGCAGCCAGGACACTTCAAGGCTTTTCTCAATAGGCATTGGAGCCGGGTGCAACGAGTATTTCATCAAAGGCATCGCCAGGGCGGGCGGAGGCGCGTCTTCGTTTATTTACCCCGGGGAGAGAATTGAACCCAAGGTCCTGGAGGTCTTCGGCAAGACACTGCAAGAAGGGCTCGTGAATCCGGCGATCCAGTGGGGCGTGGATTCTGCGGAACAGGCACCCATAGCGCCCGCCATTTTCCTTGAGAGTCCTGTGACAATATTTGCGAGATGCAGCACAGATCAGCCGTTGGGTGACAAAGTCATTGTAAAGGGCGAAGTGAGCGGCCGGGAAAAAATATGGGAAATCGATGTCCAGGACTCGGATCAACCCGGGCCCCCGCTTCCGATCCTTTGGGCAAGAGAGAGGATAAGAGACCTGGAGGAATCCGGGGCCGACTCTTACCGGTCAGGATCACGGCAAAAGGATAGGAAGCTGGAACGGGTGAAAGATACGGTTATCCAGCTTTCAAAACGATATGGAATTCTCTCCCAGTCCACCAGTTACGTGGCCATAGAAGAGCGTCAAGAGAAGGACAAGACCACGGGTGAGGTGGCTCTCAGAAAGATACCCGTTCCCATCACCATCGGCTGGCACGGACTTGGCGGCATTCTTGGCGCGGGTGGGACCGGAAGATTTTGGCATTCTTGGCGCGGGTGGGACCGGAAGATTTTTGGATATAATGCCCTCCATGCATGTTGGCGATGTGAGTGCGCAACTGATGTCCGAGCATGAGATGGCGTGGGATGCGCAACCGGAAACGCGCTTCTGCGTTGCACCGGCCCGCGAGGTTAGGAAGGACCTGCTTCTTTCCATCCTTGCGAGTCAGAAGGCAAACGGCGGGATGGAGATCGACGAAGAGATCGCCTTTGCTCTGGGCATTGAGAGATCGCGGAGGCAATAGAACTTGACGGCTCTTTTGACAAATTCCTTCTACTTTCAACCGCCATGCTCCTCCAGGTTTTGGAGCTCCATTTTGCCCAGGAGGTGAAGACCTGGAAAAATACCGTGAAGAAGAGCATACGCTGGATGAAAAACGTGTTGGCCAAGGGACATCCTCGTATTCATCGGGAAGACATGATGGTTTGGGTAGGGGATTTCGTACAAGAAAGTGTACGGGTGAATTCCTAGTGGCGGTAAGGATCGTTAGCTTAAAGCAGAATAAGGAGGATCATTGAGCAAAAACCAAGGTGCTGCGATGGATGCCATTTTGCAAGTTGGCAAGTGCGCCGATCCCGTTATTCTGCTGGAAGGAACCCGGAATCTCTCTGATGAAGACAGGCTGGAAGTTGTGTGGTTCACGGAGAGGCTCGCATGAATGTTCCCGCGTGCTAAATTTAGGACAGGGAACGCAATTGGGACCGACGAGGCATTTGCCGGGGGAGTCAAGAATGTCGATCCCTGTAGGCTGGAGTTCGTCGTGCCGTACGGGACGCTCAGGAAAAGTAAGGTCCCTCCGGAATCAGCGGTTTTTTCCCTCCAAGATATCTGTGGGAATGTTTGGGCGGAGATTTGCCGTCAAACGAAAGAGGCCAGCCCTCGGATTGCGCCCCCGATTGACCTCTTCAGGAAAGTGGGCGGAAAAAA
>JAFDIS010000112.1 GCA_019307945.1 Deltaproteobacteria bacterium
GACACACCCTCTAAACCCGGGCGCCACCGGGGCACCTTCAGGAACGTTTCCTTCGCAACGCCACCAGCCCGAAAAGCCCACTGCCCAGCAGCAGGACCGTGGAGGGGATGGGGATGACGGTGGTGGAGGAAGATATCAAAAGTCCTGAAGGAGACAGGCTTGCACTCAGATTGAAGTCAGAGGGTCCAGAAGTATCACCGGCATAGTTGCTAAATTCTATCTTTTTTGCCTCATAAATCTCTCCAGCATATTCAAACTGCAAAAGAATGCCATCCTGCAAATTGTGGGGATCATCAAGGTAAAGACCGTCTTGATCGAATGCACCCACTTTAAAAAGACGAGCACCTTGGCTCCCTACTACCTGATTAGCATCAAAAGCCCAGCCGAAAGAACCATCACCTGGAATTCCGGAACCAAAATTTCTGTCACTCAACAAGTCAAAATCATCACTGACATCAAACCAAAAGGTGAAACCGCCAATGCCCGACGGATTCGGTAAGCCCGTGATCTCTATCGTAAAAGGGGCTGCTAATACAGGACTTGACGCTAAAAGGACAAGACCAAGACTTAAAATGACCACAAAGAGGGAAATCGTTTTTCTTACCATCACCTTATCCTCCAAATCGCTCTAGTGTTGTAGCCGCCGATGTCACTTACTGATTTTGCAGCTTATTCTTGATGCAAAACATATCCGCGTTTGTTAGGTCATCAGAGGCGTTGCAATCAGCATAGCAACGATAGATATTATCAATGAGGAGTTGCTTTACGCGAAACATATCAGCATTTGTCAAATCCCCATCCGCATTAGCATCCCCACGTTCCGCAATCGTCACCTCAAACCCCACGCCGTCTTGCTGGTCATCCAACACCGTGGGAGGGTCGGTCGGTTTGACAAAATTCGCAAAGTCCCCGTCCCGGGCGAAATCGAGGGTGATGGAAGGCGTATTCGAGCTGAGACGGTTGAAGGTCACCTTTCCCAGGAGGATGCGGTCTCCGCTCACGCCGGCCGTAGGAGCCTCAGTGTCCAGCTTGCCGCCTATGATAACCACCGTGCCCGCGGTGTTGTCGATCTCCGGTTCCATATACTCGTAGGTGGTGGTCCCGCTGCCGAAGTACCAGACCGCGTCGTTTTTCTCGGCGCTCACAACCTCCAGATCGCCGGTATCGAATCCCACTTTCACCCCGTAGCTCAGGATTGGATCGGGTATGTCCGCATAGATGTACACCACGAGGTCCGAGTCCGTGTACGCCCCTTCGGCGTAGACATCGACCTCCGCCGCTATCGCGTTTGAAGCCAGAAATGCGCCCATAATCACCATGAGCGCCCCCAAACCCCACACCAGACCTCTCCTCTTGTACATCTCCTTGGAACCTCCTTCCGGCCGGGCAGTTTGCTTCAATTCTGTAGCAAGTGACATGCCAAACCTCCAAAAACTCTTAACATGTTGATATAGCAAAATAAAGGTGAATTCAGGGCCAAGTTGAAACAATGATGACTGTGTAGTTTTATTCCACTTGGTGGTAAGGATTTACATATAATTCTGGTAAAATTTTACACACCCTGATTTTGGGCTCAAGACGGCATGGCGGAAACGCTCCCAGGCCCGCTGTTCTCCACCAGCCTTTTCCCCAACGAGAACGCGTGATTCCCGGCCTGGAATCCCCGCTCCGAGGACCCGATTGTCCTTCACCATTACCTACCAGGTCAAGACGTTTTTCACACGGATTTCTTGCACCACTTTAAGGACGGAGGCCTGAGGAGTGAGTAACAAAAACGGACCAAACAGACCAGACAGACCGGACGAACCCAATGAACCCAACGAACCCAAGCAACCCAACAAACCCAAGTAACCCAACGAACCCAAGCAACCCAACAAACCCAAGTAACCCAACAAACCCAAGCAACCCAATGAACCCAACCAACCCACCTACCCTTGTTCATTCCTTCAGGATCAGGGTCACCTCCTCCTTTCGGCTCAGCTTTTTTCCAGGCTCCAGGACATCCGTTGTCTTTCGAAGCTCCGCGCGTGTGAGCACGTAACCATCCTCCAGGAGAGCCATGAGTTCCCTTTGCATGGCCTGTCGGTCACCCCGGTTGCAGGGAAACGTCTTTTTTTTTCGGACCGAGACGACTTCCTCGAACTCCACGCCCTCGTTGGATCCGCGCCCGGCGCCCTTGCCCACATCACGGAGCGCGGCTTCTTTGGAGAGAAACAGCCCTGAGATCGCCTCCATCTCCTTCGACACGCCCTTCTTGCCCATTGCGCATCCCCCTCCCGACAGGTCCGGGCCGACCTCCGAAGGCCGGGCCCCTCACATCCCTCCCGGGCCGACGGGGCTTTCCGTCCCATTTCCCCACGCATCACCTGCGCTTGTTACCTCTTTCAACACCTTGGCTATAGATCCTCGACATCATCCCCGCCCGGGACGAAAACACTGTCCGTGGCCTCCAGCACGGATACGTCCTCGAGATCTGTCCTCGCCATGTATGAAGAGAACTCCCTTGTCTCCCCAAATGGCCGGGTAGTGATACCCTCCCGGGTCAGGGTCTCCCGAAACGCCTCGCTCGAGCCCAGCAGGTCCTCCGCCTTGGGACCGTTGCCGCCTGCCAGGTCATCTGCGGCGAACCCGTTTCCCACCACCTCCTCCGCCAAGGCCTCGTAATCCTGGTGGCCTATGGCGCGTTTGTCGAAATCCCCGATGGGAAGGCCGTAATCCACGGTCTCCCTCAGCCGGATGTTGTATCGAATCACGGTGCTGAACAGGTTTTCCCCGAACTCTTCCTTGACCCTCTCGAGGACCTGCCGCGCATAACGCGTCCTGAAGTCGTACATGGTGATGAGTGCACGCGCCCTGATCTCGTGACCCAACCGCTCTTTCATGAGGAGGATGATTTCCATGAGCTTGGAGACCCCGCGAAGCGAAAAGAGGCTCAAATCGATGGGGATGATCGCTTCCTCGCAGGCCCGCAGTGAGTTGAAACAGAGATGCCCGATGCTGGGTGGACAATCGATAATCACGTAATCATAGGGTCTCTGGAGGGAGTCCACCGCCTGCCACAACCGGTTTTCCCTGCCGTCGGCGCCTGAAAGCTCCTGTTCCACGGCGCTGAGCCTCGCGGTGGACGGGGCAAGGTCGAAGTGGTCCCGGATGGGCACCAGTATTCGATCCAGGCCCATGAAGAAGCCATCGTCCGGACGCAGCACATCGTACATGCTCCTTTCAAGTTCGGCGGGATTCACGTTCAGGCCCATGGTCGCGTGGGCCTGGGGGTCGCAATCAACCAGCAGTACCCGGTTCCCCCTGCTCTCCAGGGATGAGGACAGATTGATGGCCGTGGTGGTCTTGCCGCATCCGCCTTTCTGATTGGCAATGGCGATGACTCTCATTGACTTACCTCCTTCTGCAAGTGGTTTCGGTTTGCGGTCACGGGTCACGGCCCATGTCGGCGGAAAATCCGCGCCGACCGAGACGAGAATGATCCGCTGCTATAGCAGACGGAAAAGAGAAGCGCAAACAAAAAATCCAATATGTTGTATTTCAAGAGGGAAATGACACAAATTATGGGAGAGGAGTTCGCCGTCAGGATGGGGAGTATTCCTCTTCAAGGCGGATATACTCCCCGTACTCGGTCAGGGTGAACTCGCGGCCCATGACCTGGAACTGCGGCTCGTAGACAAAGGAGGAATCGCGCTCATGGGCTGAGGAAATCCTTTCGAGGATCGCCGAGATGATGGCGCCGACAAGATCGAATTCCGCTACCACGAAGTGGACCGGCACCAGGATCTCCCGCAGCCCGAAATGGGTGCCGATGCCACGGGTGACAAAGGCCGCCTCCTCCCTAAGATAAAAGAGGCCCACTTCCTGCTCCGGGTTTTCACTGTTCCGGATGGTGGCGATTGGTGTCCCGCCCACATCGAACGAGGGTGTCTCCAACATGGGTTTCCTTTCCGGCGCGGGGGCGGCCGGGGCGATTCGGGCAGCGGCGTTGCTCCGCGCTTCGTTACCCCTCCTCTTCGCACGCCCCGCCCTACAAGTCAAGGGGGGATTGGGTTTGTTGGGTTGCTTGGGTTACTTGGGTTACTTGGGTTACTTGGGTTCATTGGGTTCATTGGGTTGGTTGGGTTGATTGGGTCTGTCTGGTCCGTCTGGTCTGTCTGGTCCGTTTGGTCTGTCTGGTCTATCTGGTCTGTCTGGTCCATTTGGTCTGTCTGGTCTATCTGGTCTATCTGGTCCGTTTGGTCTGTCTGGTCCGTTTGGTCTGTCTGGTCTGTTTGGTCTGTCTGGTCTGTTTGGTCCGTTTGGTCTGTCTGGTCTGTTCTTGTTGCTCAGTCCTCAGGCCTCTGCCCTTCATGGGGTTCAAGAAATCTGAGTGAAAAACGTCTTGACCTGGTGCGGGATGGTGAAGGGCTATCGGATCCTCGGAGCGGGGATTTCAGGCCGGGAATCAGGCATTCTCGTTGGGGAAAAGGTCGGTGGAGAGGAGCGGGTCTGGGAGGCGTCACTCAAAGCAGAGGGGCTGAGGAGAAAGGGCCTTATCTTGCCTTGGGGTGAGGCGCACCAAGGCAAAAAGACGGCCCTCGAAACAGATGGCGTGATACTCGACCATTGGAAAGGAAACCCGCCCGTGCCCTCCCCCGCCCATGTTGTCGAAAAGATATCACTTGCCCCTTGAAACGATCAGGTTTGGGAGATATGGTGGTGCCTGTAAAAGGCCACGACCTAGATGAAAAACAGGGAACCGCGCCACATGAACGCAAAGCCTCCGCCCTCAGGTCATCCCATTCCCTCCCACGAAGACTTCTGCGCCTTTTGCAGGCTCATCTATCAGCGGCATCTTGTCACGGGCGTGGGCGGCAACGTCTCGGTCCGGGCGGGCCGGGAAATCTATCTCACGCCCACGGGCTATTCCCTCCGCGATCTACAACCGGACCAAGTCTCGGTCCTGACTCCGGAAGGAGCGCTTCGGGAAGGGCCCCCCGCCACCAAGGACGCTCCCCTTCATCTGGCCATTCTCCGGACAAGAAACGATGTGCATGCCGTACTTCACGTGCACGGAGCCCATATCGTGGCCGCCTCCATGCTGCTGGAACCGGGACCCGATTCCCTGCCCCCCCTCACCCCCGGCTTTGTCTATTACGCCCACCCGTTGCCCTTGCTGCCTTTCCTGGTCCCGGGCGGGCAGGGCCTGGTGCGAGCCGTTTCGGAACACATCGGCAAGGACCGCCGCAGCGCCGTGCTGCTTCAAAATCACGGCCTGGTTACCGTGGGCCGCACCATGGAAGAGGCCCTGGACACGGCCGAAGAAATCGAGGAGGCGGCACGGATCTTTTTGCTGACAGGCGGCAAAGGAACCCGACTGGCGCCGGAAGCCGTCAAGGCCGTCAAGGGACTAAGACCCGTTTCATGACACCCCGATGCCTCCCGTCGAAACGGCGGGATGCGGAGGAGAGGCTATGGGGCAGGAGAGTCCACGGCCTCGCTGGATCCTTCATGTTCACGGCAGATACGCGCCGTATTCTTCCCTGACGTAGTCGGATGGAATGGCGAAACCCAGACCTGAAAGAGGAATGGCACCACGGGCGGCCAGTTTCCAACTCACCACACCCACCACTCGTCCCTGTTCGTCCACCAGCGGCCCGCCGCTGTTTCCGGGGTTGACGGGTGCTGAAAACTGCACGGCCTTTTCGCCGTTGTCCCGGTTTTTTCGAAACCCGGTGAACACGCCATCGGTAACCGTTGCCTGAAGGCCCGCCGGCGCGCCGATTGCATAGAGCCGCTCGCCCGGCACGAGAGTCCCCGCATCCCTCAGGGAGAGATACGGCGTGGGATCGGGCGTCAGCACCAGGACCAGGGCCAGGTCCCGGGAAGGGCTTTCGGAGATCACTTTGAAATCATAGGTGCGCTCACCGTCGTTCAAGGTGGCGGAGGCGGCCCCCGCGGCCAGCACGTGTTTACACGTGACGGCGTACCCCTCGGGGGAAATAAAAAAACCGCTTCCCATGACACGGGCCCCCGTGATCGTGAAGGTGCAGCGGGTGGCTGATTCGATGGGACTCCGGGCCTCGGTGAGAGAGGAAGCGGACTCCGCGCCTGCCTGCGCTCCCCCGCTTTTCACCTCGCGTTCCTCCACCCCGCCCTCGGGGATGTCAGGCCCTTTGGGTTTGCGGTCCGAGAAGTGGACCACCCCGGAACGATCCACCCACTTGTAGATCGTCCCCGCAATGCAGGGGGCCGCCCAGAGCAAGGCCGCTGTCAAGGCGGCGGCCCAAGGCCACCGCCCGGGGCTCAACGAGGGGCGCGGCCCGCGCCCCTTGACCCCGTGCCTCAGTGCCCGCACCGGGCTCCCGGGTTTTCCTCGTTGGCCTTGGCAAGCCGTTCCAGGAATCGTTTCCACCATCCCTTTTTCTCTCTCTCATCTTTTCCGATTTCCGACTCTTTTGCACCCCTGTTGCCCCGCACGCGCTTTCCCTCCGGATCGGCAGATTTTATCACCGGGTGCAGGATAACACCATCGCCTGCGTTCATAAAGATCAAATCATTCGGCCCGGGGCATTTATTTTTTGACCTTGTCGTCCATTTTTGCTATAGGTTTTGAAAATTGTGGAACTCTATGCACGGGAGGTATACCAGACCATGACTCTTGAAAGCCCGCTCAAAGACAAAGTAATCCTGGTGGTCGACGACGAGCCCGACGTACTGGAAACCGTTGAGGAGGAACTGGACATGTGCCTGGTCCACAAGGCGACCGATTACGACACGGCGCTCCAATACCTCCTGAGCTACACCTATGACATCGTCATCCTGGACATTATGGGTGTGAACGGTTTCGAACTGCTCAAGAATGCAGTTTCCCGGGGTTTTCCCACGGTCATGCTCACGGCCCACGCGGTCACGCCGGAGGCCCTGAAAAAATCCATCAAGCTTGGCGCCCTGACCTTTCTGCCCAAGGAAAAGATGTCCGAGCTGCGCTCTTTCCTCGAAGACGTGGTCCTGGGCGGAGGAAAACCCCTTTGGAAGAAACTATTCGACCGCCTCGGAGATTACTTCAACAAGCGGTTCGGCCCCGATTGGAAGGAGCGAGACCGCTTTTTCAAGGAATTCGAACAGGAATTGGAGCAGAGTCTCAAGGATGAATCCTGACCCATGACCGGCGCCCCCGCCCGCCCCCTGCGGAGGGTGGGGGATGTCGGAACTGGAGCCCGGAACCCCGTCTTGTCCGGGGGTGTCTTTCGTTCCGGGTCTTTTCTTGTGCGAAAGAAAAAGTCATGGGAGAACTGAAGGGCCTTCAGGATTATCTGGACCGACACTACCGGCAAACCGTGTTCGCCCAGGCACAGGCTTCGGGGGAGACTTGGGAATTCCACCTGCACGGAGGCCGACTCCACCGGGCCGTGGTAAAGGAGGACCTGAAATACGACCTGCGCCTCTCACCGCAGGTGGATGCGGAAGAGACCACGCCGAAACTTCAGGTCAAACTCCTCTACCCCGAGTCCATCTCGCCCAAAGCGGTTCCCCTCATCAATATAGACCCCGAAATCCATGGGAGGGGCCTCGAACCCATCCTCTCTCCGAAGCTGCGCAATCACATCAAAAACAAGAGCCTCTACCCCCTGATGATGGAACGGGAAGTGGTCTTTTTCACACTGCTCGAAGGGGAAATCATCCGCGGCGTGATTTCGGGCTTTACCCGTTACGAAATCCAGGTTCACATGAAGGGCGGAGTTCCCGTCACCCTGCTGCGTCATGCTGTCCTGGACCTGCGAAACAAGAAGGGAAGATGTTTCCTCAAATCCTTTCAGGAGGACCGGCGGGACTGGGAAAAAAGCACCCTTTGGGACGCCTCCCCGTCCACCGCTGGGACGTCTCCCCCCGCGAAGCCCTCATAATCCAGAAATCGTTGAGACCCCGCGTCCTGGTGCGGGACCTGAAAGGCCTGATTCGCACCGTGGCGGGTGTCGATATGGCCTATACCTCCAATGGAAAACATTTCTGGGCCGCCGTCTGCTTGTGGGACGTAATCCTTGAGCAGGTCCTGGAAGAGAGATGGATCAGGGGCAGGGTCCGTTTTCCCTATATCCCGGGCCTTCTTTCTTTTCGGGAGGCGCCGGGCATCCTGGAGGTACTGGGGCTCCTGCAGCGGAAGCCGGATGCGGTGCTCTGCGACGGACAGGGCATCGCCCACCCCCGGGGCCTGGGGCTGGCGTCCCATGTGGGCCTGTTCCTTCAAATACCTACCGTGGGATGCGCCAAGCGTCGCCTGGTGGGTCAACACACTGAAGTCGGGCCCCATAAGGGCGATCAATGCCCCCTGATCCACCGGGGTCGGGTCCTGGGCGCGGTGCTTCGTACCCGAGAAAGGGTTAAACCCGTCTTTGTATCCCCTGGCAACAATGTCAGTGTCGCCCGGGCATCGAGTCTGGTCCTCAGGTGCTGCACCCGCTACCGCATCCCCGAGCCCCTGCGCAGGGCACACCTCCTGGCCGGGCGCTTCAGGAAGCGGGAAGAGGCTTCTTGAAGCCGCACCCCGGCTTTCTGCACACCACCACCGACCCTCCCGACTTGGTCTTCCTGATGCTGAGCACGCGGGTCCCGCACCGGGGACATTCCCCACGCTGCGGCTCATCCCACATCACGAATCGGCATCGGGGGTACTGGTCGCAAGCGTAAAAAACCCGCCCCCGTTTGGAACGCCGCTGCACCAATTCCCCTCCGCAGTCTTCCTCCGGGCACCCCACACCGGTGCCCATGGGTCTGGTGTACTTGCACTCAGGATACTTTTCACAGGCAAGGAATTCCTGGCCGGCCCGATTCACCTTCCGGATCATTCGCGCCCCGCACCGTGCGCAACGAACCCCGGTCTCTCCGCCACCCTCCACGGGCTCACCTTCGTATTCCAGGGGTCGGGTGTTGGTGCACTCCGGATATCCCGTGCATGCGAGGAAGGGGCCGTATTTGCCCAATTTGACGACCATGGGCCTTCCACAGGCCTCGCATGTCCCCGCCTCCTCGCCCGTCTCGGTCCGTTCCTCGGCCACGACCCTCCCCTTTTCGTCCCGCGTGAAATTCGCCGTATGCCGGCATTCCGGGTATCCGGTACAGGCAAGGAAAAGGCCGTTGCGGCCCGATTTGATCACCATGTCCTTTCCGCAGACGGGACACCGGATCCCTGCGGGAACTTCTCCCTTCATTTCCTTTCCGGCCCGGTCCAGGTCTTTGCGGAACGAGGCGTAAAAATCGCGAAGGACCCTGGTCCATTTCACCTCACCTCGCTCGATCCGGTCCAGGTTGCTCTCCATCCGGGCCGTAAAGGCCGTATTCATGATCTCCGGGAAGTTGGCGACAAGCAAATCCGTGACCAGAAGCCCCAGCTCGGTGGGCTTGAACCGCCGCTTTTCCCTGGAGACATATTCCCTGACACTGATGTTGGCCAGGATGGCCGCATATGTGGAAGGCCTGCCGATTCCCTTCTCTTCCAGTGCCCGGATCAGGGTGGCCTCGGTATAGCGCGGCGGCGGCTGAGTGAAATGCTGTGCGGGATCCAGGGAGACCAGTTTGAGTTCCTGGCCCTTTTTCAAGGGGGGCAGGAGCTTTTCCGATTCCTCCGCAGTCTCGGATCCGTTCCGGCCTTCTTCATACAGTGCGGTGAAGCCGTTGAACACCATCACCGATCCGGTGGCCCGAAACAGGGCCCTGCCCGAAGTGATGTCGGCCCGCGTCTGGTCCAGGATCGCAGGTCTCATCTGGCAGGCGACGAACCTCTTCCAGATGAGGGTGTATAGTGCAAGTTGATCCTTGTTGAGGTAGGGTGATACCCTGCCCGGATCGCGGTCCACCGAGGTAGGCCGGATGGCCTCGTGGGCCTCCTGGGCCCCCTTGCGGCTCCTGAAGCGGTTTGGCCGTTCGGGCAGGTATTCCGAACCAAAGGCCCCGGGGATATACTCGCGTACCCGGGATACGGCCTCGTCCGACAGGCGGAATGAGTCGGTGCGCATATAGGTGATCAGGCCCACCTCACCTTCGTCCCCCAGGGACACACCCTCGTAAAGGGACTGGGCCACGGACATGGTTTTCTTGGCGGAAAACCTCAGCTTCCGGTATGCTTCCTGTTGGAGTAGACTCGTGGTGAAGGGGGGGGGCGGGTTCCGTTTGGTCTTCTTCTTCGACACGGTCGCCACCCTGAATGGTCGCCCTTCCACCTCCGATGCTATGCCGAGTGTCTGGGCCTCGTTCTCGAGATCGATCTTCCGGCCGTCGTACTCGACGAGGCGCGCCTTGAAGGGCGGGGGTCGATGGGCTTCCAGGTTCGCCGTCAGCGACCAGTACTCCCTGGCCTCAAAGGCCTGGATTTCCCTCTCCCGGTCGCAGATCATTCGCAAGGCCACCGACTGGACCCTGCCTGCGCTCAGCCCGCGTTTTACTCTCGTCCAGAGCAAAGGGGACAACTGATATCCCACCAACCTGTCCAGGATCCTCCTGGCCTGCTGGGATTCGAACTTGTGGCGGTTGAGTTCAACAGGAACGGCCACCGCCTCCCGGATGGCGCGTGCGGTCAATTCATTGAACAGGACACGGTGGATACGCTTGTCTCCGTTGCCGATTTCGCCCGCAATATGCCATGCGATGGCCTCCCCTTCACGGTCAGGATCCGGCCCCAGGTAGACCGCCTCGGCTTTCTTCGCCGCACTCTTGATGTTCTTCAGCACCCTGGACTTGCCCTTGATGGTCACGTACTCGGGTTCGAAGTCCTTTTCGATGTCAACTCCCAGCCGGTTGACGGGCAGGTCCTTTACGTGCCCCACCGAGGCCATGATCTGGAAGTCGGCTCCCAGGTATTTCTTGATGGTCCTGGCCTTGGCGGGTGATTCTACGATGAGTAGGTTCTTGGCCATCTGTCCCATTCCACCGGACCGCCCGGAAGTCGCCCCGAGTCCCATGAAGGACCGGGGGCATTTCCGGGCGCCCCGATTCAGCGAACGAATCTGTTTCCCGCAAGTTGTGTCACCCTCCCCTTCAGTTCAAGTCTCAGTAGAAGGCCTGCCACTCGCCCCGGCTCCATGCCCGAGGCCCGAACGATTTCGTCCATCTGCTGGGGGTAGGGTCCTACGATCTGGAAAATCCTGCGCTCATCTTCATCGAGGCCCGCAAGGGTTCCATCCTCGGAGACCTCCATGCCCTCATATGGACCTTCCGAAGGGTGAAGTTCCTCCAGGATGTCCTTTACTCCCTCTACGAGCTTGGCGCCCTGTTTGATTAGAAAATGGGTGCCGCCGCTCTTGGCCGAATCGATGCTTCCCGGTACCGCAAATACCTCCCGGCCCTGCTCCAGGGCCTGGGAGGCCGTGATCAACGACCCGCTCTTCCTGGCCGCCTCCACGACCACCACGCCCCGGCTTATCCCGCTGATGATCCTGTTTCGCACCGGGAAGTTCCAGGGTTCGGGGGGGGTCCCGAGAGGGAACTCCGAGAGGATCAGGCCGTGCTTCTCGATCTCCCGGAACAGGTGGCGGTTCGATCTAGGGTAAGCCACGTCGATACCCGTTCCCAGCACGGCCACGGTAAACCCCCGCCCCGCCAGGCATCCGCGGTGCGCCGCGGAGTCAACTCCCAGCGCCAGCCCGCTCACCACGCCGATCCCCGAGCGGCCCAGTTCCCTGCCTATCCTTTCCGCCACCCTGATCCCGTAGCGCGTGGCGCTGCGGGATCCCACAACGGAGATGAAGCGTCCCCCCGCCGGCAGGTCGCGCCCCCGGGCATACAGGATCACCGGAGGATCATGGATCTCCCGCAAGAGTGCCGGGTATCCCGGGTCCCCCAAGGAAAGGATACGAGCACCGCAGCGGCCGGCCCTGCGCCACTCCGTCTCGGGGTCCGCACGAAAAACCCGGGCCTTGATGTTACGCGCCGCATCCCCGCGCACCCCGGCGGCCTTGAGTTCCGTCAGGGTGGCGGAAAAAATCTCTTCCGGCCCTTCAAAGCGTGCCAGCAATCGGGCGCAGGCCACGGGTCCCAGACCCTCTACTAGATGAAGGGCAAGCCACGTGATCGATTGATCGTGCGGGGCTGTCATTCGTGATGGATGCACGCGTTTGTGTGACCCGAATTGAGCGTTTCAAATTTTGATGAGGAACTGTTCCTCATTGTTTTTAGGGAGATCGCTTGCAATGAGGCTGTCTGAATCACCACCCAACGGGGTTCGCCTATGCGGAGCGTGGGTCTTCGTTCGATCATCAAAATTTGAAACCCTCCGGGATTTCCGATTTTGCAGCATCTTCGGTGTTGCGCTTCGGATCCAGTCGCTGCGACGTACTTCAAGTACGTCTCACTCCTGAATCC
>JAFDIS010000113.1 GCA_019307945.1 Deltaproteobacteria bacterium
TCCCCATCCCCTCCACGGTCCTGCTGCTGGGCAGTGGGCTTTTCGGGCTGGTGGCGTTGCGAAGGAAACGTTCCTGAAGGTGCCCCGGTGGCGCCCGGGTTTAGAGGGTGTGTCCGAATGATTGCGTGACACACGAGGAGGTTGGACATGGCACGAAAATGGAACGTAGCCCTGATCGCCCTTTTTTGTGGCCTGTGCCTGATTTTGGGGGCCCAGGTCTCCCTGGCCTCTGTGGTCCAGTTTTCTCCCGTGCCTCCGCGGCCCGATTGGTGGGACTCTGCTGATGCCCGGGTGATTTTCGATAATGAGGATCCGGCATATCCTTCCGTGCCTTCTGTTCCCTCCTCCGGGAGCGGGACCGCAGAGGGTCCGGCGGGGTACGCATATGATTACCAGGCCTTCAGTTTCCTGGAAGAAGGAATCTGGGGCGACTTCCTCCATGTCCGATTGGAAAACGAATTCAATCCGGACATGATCAAGAAATTCTGGGTGGCTTACCACTACGCGGGGGATCCTTCGTATCATGAGGACGTGGCCTTTATCGAGATTACAGGGTATTACCCGGATGGCTCACGGATTGGGACCGAGATCCCGCCGGTGGTGGACGGCGACTGGGCCTACCTGGAATTCGAGATGTTTCCACAGCCTTACCTGGAGGATTTCCTGGTTGGGATCGGTGTGAGTGATGGCGGTCCTACTGATTTCTCCGTGGACTACCTGGAGATGGGGACATATTGCGTGCCCATTCCCTCCACACTGCTCCTGCTGGGCGGAGGCCTGGCGGGGCTCCTGGGGATCAGGCGCAGATGGTTGCACTAGGCCGGAGGCTGGAACCTGAACGCTGAAAGGAGGCGCAAGATGAGGAAATATGTTCTGATGATCTGCATGGCTGCGGTGTTTTTATGCACCGTGCCCTGGGCACAGGCCGCAACCGTCACCTTTTCCGACATTGTGGACGGGGATCTGAATCCCGCGGTGGGTTTCGACGCCGATGCGACCTCCGCCACGGGCAACACCCTGAACATCGCCCTGGGTGATTTCAAGGCGGACGGCGACGATGGTCCCAATAGTGTTTTGGACACCCTTGCCTTTACCGTCACTGCGCCGGAAGGGTGGTACATCACCGGTGTGCGCTATGAGGAGGGCGGGACCGTGTATGTGGAGACCGGGGGTATCGCGGTGGCCACCGGCTCCATCACCGCGGGCGGCGTGGCCAGCAATTTCGGCTCCCACATTTTCACTTCGCCCGGCGATACGGGGTGGAGCATCTGGGGAACGGTGGACCTCACCACCCCTGCTGAATCGATCCAGGTATCCATTGTCAACAGCCTCTTTGCGGCGGGTGAGGCCTGGATCCAGAAGACCGGGCCCGCCTCCGTGGAGGTGATGCTTGCGCCCGTCCCCATCCCCTCGACCCTGCTTCTTTTGGGAAGCGGCGTTTTTGGGCTGGCCCTGTGGAGGCGCAGGCGGTCCTAGAGCGAGCCGTACCGCCTCCGTAACAACCACCACGAGGGATTCCCGAAATGGCCGGGGGTCCCTTTTTTTGACTCGGCGAATGAAAAGGTCTTGTAACGGCGCACGGTGCTGCGCCAATGATTCACCCCCAAATCCCTGGGAAAATCGCAATGACAAGGAATTCGATTCTCTGCTGCTTTGTGGCTCTATTGCTGATCCTTTTGTCCTGCGCCCCGGCAGGGGCAGTCACCAATCTCACGTTGAGCCCGACTTCGTCCCCGGCTGATGCACCATGCCATCTTGTGATCCAGGCCGACACGGCCTCTCCCGACAATACCCTGCGGGTGGAGGTGGTGGCCGATACCAATGGGAACGGTTCGGCGGATGCGGGGGAACGCTCGGTGATCCGCTATACCGTGACCGATGGTGTTTCCTCTCCCTCCATCGGCGGAAAGGTGAACTGGAACGTGCCGGGAGACGAGGACGGCGCAGCGAATGGATTCATCCGGACGACCCTGCGGCTGTTGAGCCCGCCGTTTCCCGTGGGCCGTTTCGTGGTCCGGGCAACGGATCAGGACGCGTCCAGTGCCCAGGCCCCTTTTCAGTTCACCGGGACTACCACCACCTACACCATATCCGGGCAGGTCACGTGCAGCGGCCAACCCGTCCCAGGGGTTTTCGTGAGCGTCATGGAACTCCCTTCCGAATGCGAAGCAGCGGCGGCCATGACCGACGTTAATGGAAATTACTCCGTTTACGTGGAAGGCCCCGGTGAATACCTGGCGGCTGTGGAGGCACAGGGCTACATCAGCAAGTGGACAGAAGGGGCGCCCTCCAGCGTGTCGTGGGCCGTGGTGACCGCTTCGGCGCCCGGCGCTTCCGGCGTTGACCTCCAGCTCTTTGCAGGGACCCGCCGGATCAGCGGAACCATCCGGGACGCCGCCACCGGTGCCGGGATTGCAGGCGTGGAAGTGGGAGGTGAGATGGAAACCGAGGATGCGGAATACGAATCCTATGTCATGACCGACTGGGACGGTTCATTCAGTATCCCGGTCTTTGATGGGGAGTGGAAACTGGAAGCCTGGAATCTTTACAAGAAGGGGTACGTTAACCTGGAAGACATGGGGACGCAAACGGTTTCAGGGGCCGACCTTTCAGGGGTGGATGGTTCCTTCCCAAGGGCCACCGCCCTTATTTACGGTACCGTAAAGGACGAGCATGGACAGCCTCTGTGGGGGGAAGAACTGGTTGAATGCGGGGCCCTGATCGGAGGCACGAATCATCATGTGCGCTCGGACGTGGATGAGAGCGGGAACTATGTCCTGGGCGTGATTCCAGGCTCCTGGTGGGTGAAACTAGACATGGGAGAGATATGCCGACCAGACCTGGGGCCTCCGCCGTTTCAATATGCGGATATTGCCTCGGCCGGTCAAACTGTCTCGCGCGACTTTGTAGCGTACTACGGCGGTACGGTGGAAGGCCTGGTCACCGTGGAAGGTACGGGAGAGCCTGTTGCATATTGTTCGGTCTATTTCTGGGGGGGTGATAATCCCTGCGCAGGCGAATGGAGGACCTCCGTGGAAACGGATGATCAGGGTTTCTTCAAAGCGTTTCTAGCACCGGGCAACTACCATGTCTCCGCGGGTCCCTGGCCCTGGGAGGGTTGCCCGGAGTTGGCCTATGAGTATTGGAAGCCGGGAGGAAGCACGCCGTTTTGCGATCTTGCAGGCGTGGTCGCGGTCACGGCCGGGCAGACCACTGGAGGTGTGAATTTTTCCCTGGACCCGGCAGGCGGGATCTCCGGCACGGTGAAGGACAAGCATGACAATCCGCTCGAAGGGATATGGGTGAGCGCCATCATTCCTGAGGGGGGCGACGCCTGCTCCGGCACCATTCTTTCCGGGGCGTTGACCGATACCCAGGGGCATTACATGATCTGCGGCCTGCCTGCGGGAACCTACGCGCTCAGGGCCTATGGAGGGAGCCTCCGCTACATCGACGAGTACTATGACGACGTTGGCGAAAGTGAATGCAGCCTGGCGGACATCGTGCCGGTAACCGCCGGTGGCATGGCCGCGGACATTGATTTTTTCCTCACCTATTGGTTTCAAGGGGATTTCGATAGGGACGGGGACGTGGATGGCCGGGACCTCCTGGAAAAGGCTACCGGAGGCGGCACAGAGGTCTCCCTGGAACGCTTTGCCGAAAACTTCGGAAAGCGGGATTGAGACCGCCCAGGGGGTTGGGTTTTCTCATCAGGTCCAGGGCAACTATGAACGTCATCGAGCACTTTGAGCACAGGAGCAGGTTGACAATGTACATGCCATTCGATATTATATGTACTGTCCATGGCCGGTATTTCATCAGGGAGGCATGAATCTCATGGCTGGAATCTCTCTCACCGCTTTGAGGGCCAGACTCTTCAAGGCAGTCGATGAAGTGATCCGCACGGGAATTCCCCTTGAAATTGAACGCAAGGGTCATCGCCTCAAGATTGTGCTGGTGGAAAGGGGAAAAAAGCTGGAAAATCTAAAACCCCATGACTGCATTGTGGGGGATCCGGATGAACTGGTGGACCTCAAGGTGGGGGCATGGCAGGGAGAGCGGAACCTCTAGTCTATCTGGATACACACATTGTGATATGGCTTTACGCAGGCCTGCAGGGGAAACTGACCGGCAGGGCGCGGGAGGCCATAGAGGGATCTGATCTCCGGTGCTGCCAAATCTCCCGGCTGGAAATACAGTACCTTCACGAAATCGGGCGCATCACCGTGGGACCCGAGGCAATTCTCAAAGAGCTTTCCCGCACCATAGGCCTGAAAGCGTCCCCACAACCGCTGAGTGAGATTGTGGATGAAGCATTCCATATTCGGTGGACGCGGGACGTCTTCGACAGGCTCCTTGCCGCCGAGGTTATCCTCACCGACAGCGCATTGATCACGGCTGACCGGGAACTCGCCAGAAACCTGGACCGCGTCATCTGGTGAGGCCCCGATCCCCTTTTCATGGGTTGGAGTTTCTCTGCTTGGTGCGAGAGGGGGGACTCGAACCCCCACGGGTTGCCCCACTGGATCCTAAGTCCAGCGCGTCTACCAGTTCCGCCACTCTCGCCCCGGTTTTCAGGTGGATCTTTCCCCAAATCAGAGACCCTGTCAAGGGGCAAGGCCTCCTCGCATACGCTCGTCGTATTCGCGCGTGAATCGCTTGATGAGGCCCTGATCGGCGAAGCTGTAATATGTGTTGCCCCCGATCACAATGTGGTCCAGGACCTGAATGCCCAAAAGCCTTGCCGCCCAGGTGAGGTCCTGCGTGATCCGACGGTCTTCGGGCGAGGGCTCCGGGTCCCCCGAAGGGTGGTTGTGGACGAACACGAGGGCCGCCGCCTTCATTTCCAGGGCCCGGGCCATGACCTCGCCGGGATACACGGCGCTGGCCGTGAGACTTCCCGCAAAAAGGTCCTCATCAGCGATCAGCTCATTCTTGCGCGTGAGGAATAGTACCTTGAATACCTCTCGCTTCAGGTCCCTCAGGGCGTGAAAGAGATAGTCGTAGACCGCCCGGGAGGAATGAAAAAAGGGCTTTCGCGCGGCCCGATCCCTCAGGTACCGGCGGGCCACCTGGTGTACCAGGTTCATGTACAGGGCGTTTCGGGGGCCGATGCCCCGGATCTCCGTGAGTTTTTCGATGGGGGCGGACAGGACGCCCGACAGGGTCCCGAATCGCCCGAGGGCCTCCCGCGCTTGGGGTTTGACATCCTTCCGAGGGGTGCCCAGGGTGAGGAGAAATTCGATGACCTCCTCGTCGGAAAATCGCTCTAGCCCCCCTTCCAGGAACTTCTGACGCAACCGCTGCCGGTGACCTTCTCCCTTTTTTTGCCAGTCTTCCTTGTCTGCCACGGAACCAAACCGTTTTGCCGCCGCACTCCCCCGGTGTAATCAGACGGGGGAAGGGCTCCTCTTTGATTTCGTCCGGTTCGGCGGACTTTGAATCTTCACCGAACGTCTGCTTGCTTCCGCGCCCGGCGGCACGACAACTACCAGGCTAGCCCAGGTGCTCAAGTACAATACGCAGGATCCGGCGGATCGGCTCCGCTGCGCCCCACAGGAGCTGATCTCCCACGGTGAAGGCGGCCACGTATTCCGGTCCCATGAGCATCTTGCGCACCCTTCCCACCGGCACCGTCAGGGTCCCGTTCACCGCTGACGGGGAAAGTTCCCTGAGGGTCGTATCCTTGTCATTGGGAAGCAATTTCACCCAGTCGTTGCCTCGGGCGATTCGATCCTCCACCTCGGCCAGGGGCAAATCGCTATTCAGCTTGATGGTGAAAGCCTGACTGTGGCACCGCATGGCGCCGATCCTCACGCAAACCCCATCGATGGGTATCGGTTCTTCGGTCTGGAGGATTTTGTTGGTCTCCACGGAACCCTTCCATTCCTCCCGGGTCTGGCCCGACTCCATGGGGCGGTCGATCCAGGGGATCAGGCTTCCCGCCAGGGGTGCCCCGAAGCGATCCACGGGGAAATCATCACCCCGCAGGACCTCGGTGACACGTTCGTCGAGCATGATGGCCGTAGCGGCAGGATCCTGGAGCAGGTCCTCCGAGGCCTCACCGATGCGGGCCATCTGGGCCACCAGTTCCTTCATGTGCTGGGCGCCCGCGCCGGAAGCGGCCTGATAAGTCATGGAGGAGATCCATTCCACGCAGCCTGAGGAAAAGAGCCCTGAAAGGGCCATGAGCATGAGGCTCACCGTGCAATTTCCACCCACAAAGGTCCGTATTCCGCCGGTGAGGCCCTGGTCGATGACGGCGCGGTTCACAGGGTCCAACACGATGATGCTGTCAGGCTCCAGCCGCAGGGTGGAGGCGGAGTCGATCCAGTACCCCTTCCAGCCCGATTTCCTGAGTTCGGGATAGACCTTTTTTGTGTAGTCCCCGCCCTGGCAGGTCACCACGATGTCCATGGGCCTGATCAGATCCAGGTCAAAGGCGTCCTGGAGCGGAGGCACGTCCATGCCCACGTCCGGGGCCTTGCCTCCCACATTGGAGGTGGTGAAAAAGGTGGGTTCGAATCCATGAAAGTCCTCTTCCTCGCGCATTCTTCCCATTAGCACGGAACCCACCATCCCGCGCCATCCCACAAATGCAATTCGCGTCATCTCAATCTCTCCCAAGCAAGAAAAATCACCCCGTCAGCGGGATGACCTCATGCGGAGGTCATACTTGTACACAGGCTCCGGGGCAGGAGTCGGTCAACATACCCCGCCTCTCTTTCTGGTTCAAGCAAAAATTCCGGGAACCGCGAAAGTCGGTCCCGGAATTAACGCCTTTTCAGGCGGGGGTGAGGGGCTGAACAAAAAAGCGCGCCCGTCACGGCGTGATCTCGAATTCCACGGCCTTGAGGAGCATCCCGTCCGGACCCAGGATGTTCACCCGCCAGTAACCGATCTCGCGCGGCTGAATGATCTTCGAACTGTAGGTGCGCCAGTCGGCGGAGCGGACGGGGAGTTCCACCCGCGCCCTTTCCCGTTCCTCGAAATACCACACGTGGGTCACCGTGACGGGGGATTGCGCCCCGACGATGCGGGTAAAGCAGAAGAGTTTTCCCACGCGGGACGAAAAGTGCGTATCCGCGCCCACGCAAGCCCGGTCCACCACGTCGGTGCACACCGCCCATTCCCCTACCTGGATCGGACCGCTCTCACAAAAGGCAGGAGCGCCCGCGAAGATAAGGGCTGCAAAGAGGAGGGAGGCCAATAGTCCGGGACCTATTCGATGTCTCATGCTGAAGTCCTCCTGATTCATGGTTGTTGGCATTAGACGCCATTTAACCACATTCCGCGGGATTGTGCAATGTACTCCGAACGGGCGGGACACCTTGTGGAGTCCCTGAGTCGCAGGCGGTGCCCGGAGACCCTCCCGGATCAGGCGTGGCGCCACGGGCGGGTGAGCAGCAATTCCTGTTGAACTGCGCCCCTTTTTCTGAGATAGAAATAGAACGCGACACGAATAATAAAGCTCAGCAGGCTGTTGAAAACTACTGCGCTTGTCGATGCTCAGGTCAAAATTCAGCTCAAGATACTCATTTACTATTGAGGCAAACGACGTTTTTTCGTAACCATATTTGTCTTGTCTCGCCTGCGCTGGCTAATGTTTTTCAACACCCTGTTGGTGGCCGGATTCAAGAATGCGAGGGCATTGATCCGTCAATTCATTCCGCCGGCTTGGTCGCGAACACTTCGACATATTCCATATGTGCCGAAGTTCATCGCGCCTTTCAGGCCCGGCGCCCTGCAGGGATTTCGGTGCCTCACCGTATTCGCGAAATCCGGCCACATGGAATCGGAGGTGATCGGACATGGCGGTCGGTTTTGAGCAGGGGCCCATCAGGCCCCCCAGTGAGGCCAAGAGTCTCCTTTTACGCCTGACGCGGAACTGCCCGTGGAACCAGTGCCTGTTCTGCCCGGTTTACAAGAAACAGAAATTTTCCCTCCGCACCGTGGAAGAGATCAAGGAGGACATCCAGAAGGCGCGGGACATTGCGGACGACGTCAAGGCCCTGTCCTGGAGGCTTGGCCGTAGCGGAGTCGTGGATCAGGAAGTGATTCGGCATATCTTCAGTGACTCGGCGTACAGTGAGAGTTTCAAGAGTGTGGCGGCCTGGCTTTACTACGGGGAAGGCTCCTGCTTCCTGCAGGACGCGGACAACATGGTGATGAAGACGCGGGATCTTGTGGAGGTGCTGCGGTTTCTGCGCGAAAAATTTCCGGAGATCACCCGAGTTACCACCTACGGCAGGTCCCGTACCATCGTTCGTAAGTCCGTGGAGTCCATGAAAGAAATTCACGAGGCAGGGCTCGACCGGATACACATAGGCATGGAGAGCGGGTGTGACACGGTGCTCAAGATGGTCAAGAAGGGCGTGACCGGAAAACAGCATATCGAGGCCGGCCGGAAGGTGATGGAGGCCGGGATCGAGCTTTCCGAATACATCATGCCGGGCCTGGGGGGGCAGGCCTTGTGGAAGGAACACGCGGTTGACAGCGCGAGGGTCCTCAACGCCATAAACCCGCATTTCATCCGCCTGCGGAGTCTCAGGGTCCCTGACAGGGTTCCCTTGCATGCAAAGCTGAAAGACGGCTCCTTCCTCATGCAGACCGACGACATGCTTGCCGAGGAGATCAAGCTTTTCATCGAGCATCTCGAAGGGATTACCAGCACCGTGACGAGCGATCACATCATGAACCTCCTGGAGGAGGTCTCAGGGACCCTCCCCGGGGACAAGGAAAAGATGCTCAGGGTGATTGAAAAATACCAGGCGCTTCCCGACACCGAACGCCTCATATACCGCGTGGGACGACGCGGCGGGGCATACGCCTCCACGGACGACCTGGAACGCGATCCCGTGACCTACGGGAAGATCAAGAACCTGGTGGATGATATCGTGGAGCGGGAAGGCATGGAAGGGGTCGAAAGATTCATCACCGAAATGGTGGACCGCTACATTTAATGGTGGGGCCACCGCCGTTTTCGCTGGAGGGACATGGCCTATTACCCGGTCTTTCTGGATCTTGAAGGGGCTCCGGTGCTCGTTGCGGGCGGGGGCAGGGTGGCCGAGAGGAAGGTGGAAGCCCTGCTCCGGCGGGGGGCCGGGGTCCGGGTCGTGGCAAAGACCCTCACCGGGCGACTACGGGCATGGGTCGATGAGGGCAAGGTGCGGCTGCTGGGCGAGGCATTCGCGGAGGAGCACCTGGACGGCGTGCGCCTCGTCTTCGCCGCCACCGACGACAGGGCCTTGAACCGGCGGGTGAGCGAGAGCGCCAGGGGGCGCGGGATCTGGGTCAACGCGGTGGACCAGCCCGAGGACTGCGATTTCATCGTCCCCGCCGTGCTCACGCGGGGCGCCCTGCAGGTGGCCGTGTCCACTTCCGGGAAGAGCCCCGCCTTCGCGGCAAGGATCAGGAAGGAACTGGAGGCCCGCTTCGGCCCGGAATACGGCGCTTTCCTGGAACTCATGGGCCGGGTTCGGCAAGCGGTCCTCTCCCTTGGATTGGGCCAGGAGGAAAACCGGCGGATATTCGCGGACCTGGTAAACTCGGACCTCCTGGACGCCTTCGGCCGGGGCGACGAGGAGCGGGCACGGAGTTTGCTGGTGGAGATGCTCCCGGCCGGGGTGTCGGCCGATGCGTTTCGGATCGAAATGCCGAGGCATGGAGCGGGAAACAAGGAAACACCGAAGAATTCGGTAGCCGACGGGTAAGCTATGAGCTATCTCTTGTTCGACATGGCCCTAGGACTGGTTTTGATCGCCTCGGGGGGATACGTGGTCTTCATTGTCAGTCAAAAAAAGTGGGTGGCCGGGGTCTCCTTCTGGGTCCTGGCGGCCGGGTTCGTGTGTCACTCCCTGTTCCTCGGATTGCGCTATGTCGCCCTGGAGACTTTGCCGGTCCTCGATTTCAAGTCCGCTTTGTCCTTTTTTTCGTGGAGCATCATCGCGGCATACCTGGCCCTGTATGCGCGCTTCCGATTGCGGGTCCTGGGATCTTTCGCGGCACCCCTGGCGGCGGTTTTCATGATCCTCTCATCGGCCATGCCCTGGACCCAGGGGCCTGTCAAGCCGGTGTTCAAGAGCCTCTGGCTTACGGCACACGCGGGAAGCATGTTTCTGGGCAACGGGCTTCTTGCCGTAATGTTCCTCTCGGCGGTCATGTATCTCATCCAGGAACGCCAAATCAAAAAGAAGCTGCTGGGATCATTCTTCAAACGACTTCCGTCCCTGGCCACCCTGGATTCAATCAACCGTCAGTCCCTGGTCTACGGCTTCCCGTTTCTGACGCTGGGGATGATCACAGGGGCGGTCTACGCCCAGAACGCCCTTGGCTCCTACTGGCGATGGGACCCCAAGGAGGTCTGGTCGTTGATCACCTGGCTGCTGTATGCGGCCCTGCTCCATGAAAGGCTCGTGGCGGGATGGCGGGGCAGGAGAGCCGCCATCGGCTCAATCGTGTGCTTTTGCGCCCTGGTTTTCACCTTTGTGGGTGGAAGTCTCTGGCTGGGGGGCTATCACAGTTTCAGGAGCCTGGGGGCCCCGTGAGCGACGCATTCGAGATCATCAATATCGGCATGAACCACCGGACCGCCCCCGTGGAGCTCAGGGAGTGCCTTGCGGCCCAGGAGGACCACGAGGAGCGGGCGCTTCGGGCGATCCGGGACTGTGACGTGATCCGAGAAGGTGCCTATCTTTCCACCTGTAACCGGGTGGAGGCGATCCTGGTCACGGATCGTGCCCGGGAGGCGGAGCGCTGGATGCTGTCCCTCATGGCTGAGCTCGGCGGGACCCCCCGCGACACCATTGCTCCCAGCATTTACATCCACAAGGGCCTGGATGCGGTGGAGCACGTCTTCCGCGTGGCGGCGAGCCTGGATTCCATGGTGATCGGCGAGCCCCAGATCCTGGGTCAAGTGAAGGAGGCCTATGCGCGGGCCACGCGGCGCAGGACTTCAGGGGTCATCCTGAATCGTCTCATGCACAAGGCCTTTCACGTGGCCAAACGAGTGCGCACCGAGACCGGGATCTGCGAATCGGCCGTCTCCATCAGCTATGCGGCGGTGGAACTGGGCCGGAAGATCTTTCACGAATTGGAGGGCAAGAAGGTCCTGCTAATCGGTGCGGGAGAGATGGCGGAGGTGGCGGCAAGGCACCTGATCACCGCCGGTGTGGACGGCATGTGGGTGGCCAATCGAACATTCGAACGCGCCGTGGAAGTGGCCGGGTATTTTCAGGCCGAGGCGGTCTCCCTGGATGAGATTCCGGTGGTGTTGGAGAAAGCGGATATCGTGCTTTCATCCACCGCGGCCACTCAATACGTGATCACCCATGACATGACCCGGAACGTCCTCCGGAAGAGGCGGAATCGGCCCCTCTTTTTTATCGACATCGCAGTCCCCAGGGACGTCGAGCCCCGGGTGAACGACCTGGAAAACGTCTATGTCTACGATATCGATGATCTGAAAGACGTTGTGGAATACAACCGGGAACAACGCAAGGCGGAGGCCGCGGCCGCG
The DNA here is from genome assembly GCA_019307945.1 of Deltaproteobacteria bacterium. GTDB lineage: Bacteria > Desulfobacterota > DSM-4660 > Desulfatiglandales > Desulfatiglandaceae > B17-G16. The sequence continues at coordinate 11,519 of JAFDIS010000113.1, forward strand.
GATCGGATAATCAGGGAAGAGGTGCTCAAGTTTGACCGGTGGCTGAAGACCCTGGCGGTTGTCCCCACGATACGCTCCCTGCGTGAGAAGGCCGAAGCCATTGTTCGTAGCGAATGGAAAAAGAGCGACGCCGCCCTGGCGGCCCTCTCGCCGGAACAGCGGGAGGCGGTCAGGGTTCTGACACGGTCCATCGTGGAAAAGGTCCTGAACGATCCTATCCTGTTTCTCAAGGGTAAGGCGGGACGCGAAACCCTGGAAGGATACCTCGATGTGACGAGAAAACTGTTCAACCTGGATCGAGAGGAATAATCCCCATGGATCTCAACAAGATGATAGAAACCGTCAAGGCACACCCGGACTACCCCCGTATGGGGATGATCGCGAGCCACCTGGGAGTTGTGCGCCGAAATTCGCTGAAGGGAGGAGAGGTTCGCGAAGTGGTGGTGGATTTCGATCACGATAAGATATCAAAAATCATTAATGATATTAAAGAGAAAGAAGGTATTTTTGAAGTTATCATCGATGTTAGGGAAGGAAGGCTCGAGGTTGGCAGGGAAATAATGGCGGTCGTGGTCGGGGGCGATATTCGGGATCGTGTGTTCCCGGCCCTGGTGGACACGGTGGACCGTATCAAGAGGGAGGCCGTAAGAAAGCAGGAGGTCTTCTGCGAGCCCTGAGGGCCAAGGACTCCTTGCACCTAGCCGGGATCGGGCACCTTTTATCCCGCGTGAGGAAGGCGCCCCCGGGATTC